>NZ_JCAXEL010000009.1:0-270110 GCF_059759055.1 Paenibacillus sp. GQ49 | reverse complement strand
CGCAAACATATTGGCAAGCTGATCGTTCATGTGGATAAACAGGACGAGATCGTTGAACTTCTAAGGGACTTCAATGAGAATCAACCAGCAGCATCTTCATAAAAACAAACAAACGAGACTTTTCGCAGAACAGCTAATCCTGTCATGCGAGGAGTCTTTTTTTGTTGTTCGAAGGCGGATTAGAAGAGGGCATTCATGCGAAGTTTAACAACCTTCGTCGATTACGGTCGATCGCTAGGAAATTGAAAAAAGGCAGCAGGAATGCGGCTTTGGAGCGCGAAAACTTAAGCAGGTGAAGTGATAACCGGTTGCAGAGAGGAGCGATGGAAGATGTATAATTCCGATTTTGCCAAGTGCTGGTCCAGGTTGACCAAAGATTATAAATTGCATATGGATCAAGAGCTGGCACCCTCATTAACGGAGGCTCAGCTGGCTGTTCTGGAGGTACTTGAAGATCATCAGAAAATGAAACCTTCGGATCTGATTCCTTATCTGTCTACTACGCCAGCTGCTGTAACCATGCTGCTCGATCGAATGGAGAAGAATGATCTGATTCGCAGGAATCGGGATAATCAGGATCGACGCATTGTGTGGGTATCTCTGTCAGAGAAAGGAAGAATGGAGACAGAACGGGGAATCACCATCCGTAATGAATTCATGAACTCTGTTCTCAGTAACATTTCGATGCACAATCAACAATTGCTGGTATATCTGTTAGGCAAAATGACAACACCCAAGACCAAAGAGCCCGCCTTATCTACTTCGGTATGATACCATGCTGATTCTTCTGAATAACCATAGGAGTGCCTGCTCGTTTCATGCAGGAGCCCTATGGTTATTTTATTTACAAATTACATATGATACACACTGTGTCCAGGTTAGTTGAGTAAAAACATGGATGTAACACAGTTAGTATGTCCTAATATTATTTTTGTGAATTCATATGTAAAGAGTTGACTATGTAAATATTTTTGTTATAATAAATAATTGTTCCCCTGATATTTCGTGTACGAAATATTATATTCCAAAAGTAAAAGGGTGAAACAATGACTGATACGTATGAAGTATTCTATATTATTAATTCGTTCCGCCAAGTGAATCAAATGCTTTTTCGAGCATTTTGGAATGAAAACAAGGAGATCGAGCTGACTTCGATTCAGTTTATGGTGTTATCCATCCTGAGGGAGCGTCCGTCCATTGGCATCAATGAAGTGGCTGAGCTATGCCATATGGGCAGCAGTTCCATGAGCGCTGTTGTGGAGCGGCTCGTCAAAGGCGAGTATATCGTTCGGACACGTTCGGATTCTGACCGCCGATCCGTTAAGCTTCAGATTACGGATAAAGGGGAACAGGCCCAACAGGAAACGCACCATTTGTGGATGGAAAGAGTGTCACCCATTCTGGATATATCGAAGAACGACCTTGAGCACCTACTTAGAATTCATAGTCAAATGATTGAAAAGTTAGAAGGAAGAGAGATGAACAACATATGAGTACGACTACTGCTGCAGCTCCATCCTCAGCGATGGACAACATCAAGAAAGGCCCAATTGTAGCGGCATTGTTAATTGGTGCCTTTGTGGCATTCCTGAACCAAACCCTGATGAACGTAGCTCTTCCTAAAATCATGGAAGACCTCGCGATCAATGCAAACAAAGCCCAATGGTTAACCACGGGTTATATGCTTGTCAACGGTGTACTGATTCCGGTTACGGCATATCTGATTGCCAAGTTTTCAACACGTCAAATTTTCATTACAGCCATGACTCTATTTACCATAGGTACATTAGTCTGTGGTCTTAGTCCAACCTTCACCATTCTGATGGTAGGTCGTGTCATTCAAGCGGCAGGTGCAGGTATCCTGATGCCTCTGATGACCGTTGTATTCCTGACCATCTTCCCAATTGAGAAACGCGGTCAGGCCATGGGAACCATGGGGATTGCGATGATTCTGGCTCCTGCGATTGGGCCTACACTTTCAGGTTATGTGGTTGAGCATTATTCCTGGAGATTGTTGTTCTACATCATCTTGCCATTCTCTATTATTGCAACGGCAATTGGTATTGCTTTTGTCAAAAACGTAACACGTCAATCCAGACCTAAACTGGATTATCCAGGCGTTATTTTATCTACACTAGGTTTTGGTAGTTTGCTCTACGGATTCAGTGATGCGGGTACCGATGGATGGGGCAGTGCAATTGTCATTGGATGTCTCGTCGTAGGTGCGATATCCCTGATTCTGTTCGTTATTCGTCAACTGACAACAGATCATCCGCTCCTTGAGTTCCGTATTTTCAAGTACAACATGTATACATTAACAACGATTATCAACATGCTCGTGACCATGGCGATGTTTGCAGGTATGATCCTGCTTCCTATTTTCCTGCAAAACATTCGTGGATTCTCACCAATTGAATCAGGACTTCTGATGATGCCTGGTGCGATATTGATGGGGATTATGTCTCCAATTACAGGTCGCATATTTGATAAAGTGGGCGCACGCTGGCTTTCGGTTGCAGGTCTTGCGATTACGGCAATTACAACTTTTGGACTGAGTCGTCTGGCAATCGATACTACCTACGGCTACATGATGTTTATCTACACGGCTCGTATGTTCGGTATGTCGATGCTGATGATGCCAATCCAGACAGCAGGTCTGAATCAACTGCCTCAACGTCTGAACGCGCATGGTACAGCGATGTCCAATACATTGCGTACAGTTGCCGGTGCGATCGGTACAGCCGTTCTCGTAACCATCATGAGTAGCAAGCTCAAAACACATCTGGCGGATGCAGTGGCTGCTGGCCAAGTTGACCCTAGTGATAAGACAGCAATGATAGCTGCTACAGCAGATGCAACGATTTACGGTGTTAACTATGCATTCATCGTGGCTACCGGAATGACCGTGGTTGCTTTGATCATGGCGTTCTTTATTCGGAAAACAAAACCAGCTGTTGAGCCTGTTACTGTAGAACAGGAAAAAGCGACGGCTACAGCATAACGAATATCAGATAAAACCAAAAAGAGAACTCTAGCAGTCGAAGGGGTAACCCTAACTGCCTGAGTTCTCTTTTTTTGGTGTGCGCGATAGGAGGAGAGTACTTTATTATTCGGGCTGGATCGTTGGATCGATAAGAAATACAGGATCGGGCTCATGACCGAACTGTTTGAGATTAATGGTTCCGTTTAGTTGAAACTCCACACCTTCGCTAATCAGTTCTGTTTCCTGCATCATGCGCGAGTGTTCGTCCGGTATGGAGATTTCTCCTTTTGCATTGACGACACGGTGCCAGGGCAGACGTTCCTTGCGGCTCATCGAGTGCAGAATACGTACGACTTGTCTCGCGGCTCTTGGACTTCCGGCATGGGCTGCAATCTGACCGTAAGTCATCACTTTACCTTCAGGAATCGCCGCGATGATTGCAACGACTTGTTTGGTAAACGGGGTCACTATGATGTCTCCTCTCTGTATATTAGGTAATTAGCTGAAAATATGAAAAAACGTGTCGTTCAGATACAGAATCTGAACGACACGTGATATGGACAGATCTAACCTGATCCTGTGTATTTATTGAGGTTGTTCAAAAGCTTTTTGGTACACGGTAGCGGGCCATTCTGCCCAGGGGAATTCTCTTGCAGGCAAAGATTGCAGAATAACTTCTTCCTTGGTAACTGGATGAGGAAAAGCAGCAATCGCAGACCATAGAGCAATCTGCTGGCCGGGTTTATTCACGCTTGCGCCGTACTTCTGATCCCCATACAGAGGGCAGCCGATTTCTTTCATTTGCACCCGAATCTGATGAGATCTGCCGGTGTGTAGTTCGATATGGACGAGGCTGTAACGGTCTGTCTCGCCGATAACACGGTAATCCAGAACGGCATCTTTACCGCCAGCCGTACCTTTAGGTACAACAGTAACCGTATTTGTACGTGCATCTTTCAGGAGCGTGTGTTTTAACGTTCCCTGCTGTGCAGGCAACTTGCCATGTACAACAGCCGCATATATTTTACGGAAATGCCGTCCCCGGACAGTCTCGGACAATCTCGAAGCTGCTTTAGAAGTCTTGGCAAAAATCATTGCCCCTCCAACAGGACGATCAAGTCGGTGTACTAACCCGAGATAAACATTCCCAGGTTTGTTGTATCGTTCTTTCAGATCCTGCTTCAGCAATGTAAGCAAATCCGGATCACCTGATGAATCTTCCTGCGTAGGTACATTGACCGGCTTCGTAATACCTAACAGATGGTTGTCTTCGAACAGAATCGGAATCGCATCGTGGTCATGCCGATGTTCTGACATGATTAAGACTCCCAACGGCCCAAAATACCACAAGGCAGATC
This sequence comes from Paenibacillus sp. GQ49, assembly GCF_059759055.1. Taxonomy (NCBI): domain Bacteria; kingdom Bacillati; phylum Bacillota; class Bacilli; order Caryophanales; family Paenibacillaceae; genus Paenibacillus; species Paenibacillus sp. GQ49. The sequence goes on along the minus strand of NZ_JCAXEL010000009.1, from coordinate 265,769 downwards.
TAGACCACTGCGTGTGATCGGCAGACCAATTTCACCTGCAGTAATGTCACCACCGTACTGAGCAGACATCGTCATGGTCAACATGTTGCGCAGAACCGTGGAGGAGATGCCCGTAGTGTAGGAGTTAACCAGCATGAATAATGGATTATCCGACAAGATCGTCATACATGACTTCAGGAAAGGATATAGGTTCTCTTCCAGTTTCCATGTCTCTCCATTAGGGCCTCGGCCATAAGAAGGAGGGTCCATAATAATGGCGTCGTAACGATTTCCGCGACGTTGTTCCCGTTGTACAAATTTGAATACATCATCTGTAATAAAACGAACAGGGCGATCAGCCAGTCCGGATAATTGAACATTTTCTTTGGCCCATTGAACCATGCCTTTAGCTGCATCCACATGCACAACAGAAGCGCCAGCGTAAGCTGCGGCTACCGTTGCTCCGCCTGTATAGGCAAACAGGTTCAAGACAGAAATAGGGCGTCCTGCATTGGAGATTTTATCCATCATCCAGCTCCAGTTAGCGGCTTGTTCAGGGAACAGGCCAGTGTGCTTAAAGCTGGTAGGTTTAATGTGGAATTTCAGGTTTTCGTATCCGATCGTCCAACGCTCGGGAATGGGCTTTTTCATATCCCAGTTACCGCCACCGGAAGAGCTACGATGATAGTGACCATGCACCTGACGCCACTCATTGGTTTCTTGCTCAAGGGGCCAGATAATCTGTGGATCGGGTCTGCGTAAAATCACATCTCCCCAACGCTCCAGTTTCTCGCCGCCTCCTGTATCGATTACTTCATAGTCCTTCCAATTCTTAGCTACGTACATAATGATTTATCCATCCTTCAAAAGTCATTTGGATACTATTGTACAACAAAAAAGGGCTTGTACGCCAGTTGGGGGACGGGAGTGCACCATATACTGAAAAACAAAGATAACCAAAAATTTAATTTGACAATGATAATCATTATCACATATGATTTTGTTAATCCAAAATTCATTCTTTCTTCATAGAGAGAATATAACATGATCAAATTAAAGTGAGGGAAAAATAGATGGCTAAATTGTTAGTGGCTTATGCGAGCATGACAGGAAATACAGAAGAAATTGCAGAACTGATTGTGGAGGGAATTACAAAGGGAGGCCACGAGGCAGACCTGAAATCCGTAACGGATTGTAACGCATCTGATGTATTGGACTATGACGGATTCATGATCGGTGTGTACACCTGGGGAGACGGGGAGTTGCCAGATGAATTCCTTGATTTCTATGAGGAGCTGGATGAGCTTGACCTGAGTGGTAAGAGGGCTGCGGTGTTTGGTAGTGGTGACACCTCGTATGAGCAGTTCTGCGGTGCAGTTGATCTCGCGGCTGCCAAGCTGCAAGAGCGTGGGGCGGAGGTATCTCCAGAGATGTTGAAAATTGAATATAGTCCGCTTGAGCAGGAGAAAGAAACATGCCGTGACTTTGGCAAACGCTTCGCTGCTGCCGGATTACAGGTATCCTAAAGATCATGTTAAGACATAATGTTCAGGCAGCGATGCCAGTCGGAAGGAATGACCTTCCTGAACGTTTGCTTGAAGATTACAGATTGGAAGAAATGCTGCGCAGCCCACACCGATTCATCCGCCCTGAACCAGTGTCTGAGCAGCGTCCTCCACTGCAATGGAGGCACCGTGTACAATATGCGGTGAGCCATGCGGTCAATGCCTTTTACAGTCTCGACCCCGATGTTCGCAAAGAGGTACCCGTACAGTATTTACTTGAGAAGTGGTGGCCCAGAAAAACGGATGGTTTCGAATCTGTTCTCCATTACTGGGATGTGAAGAACAAGATTACGGATGAATTGTCACTCGCCATTGCAATGAACGATGATCTGAAGCATCCAGCCATACTTTTTGAACAGTGGAGAACGGAGTTACCTTCATTATCCATGCATTTGTCGATGATATTTCAGGCGGCATGGCAACCAGAAGGCTGGGATTCGCTGCTTATTCAGAAATATATGGTTGTCCATGACCCAAACGTAGTTGAGGCGTTTCAGCACATGGTCAGTGTATTCTGCTGGGAAGCCTTCGGAAAATTACCGGGTATGATCGAGATATACTGCTTGTTGGAAGGACGCAAAATCAGGTACATCCCTGGACGCCAGTCTCTGATCCGTTCCATGGACTACATTCGCTTGATACGTGACAGCATGCCGCAAGCAGAAGTGGTGGAGTCAGAACAGTTTACGACGCGTGATAAAGCGCGCATACACGAAGAGGTAGATCGCTGGAGAACGGAAGCCATTGAACCGAAGAAAACATGGTTGATGTAAAGACAGTTGAAGGATAAAGATATATCATGCAGATAGAGGAGGGGAAGTTGCCATGTCTACCGGTCTAAGTCAAGATATAAGCAGCGGCAAGAGACGTGCAGGAACTTGCGAATTCAGTCCGTTGCCAGTACCCCAGTCGGTTATACGAAAGTTGCTTGATGAAGCAGATCCTTCATTATATGTAATGAGTTCAGAACCTTGGAGGTTTATGTTGTTTGCAGGCGAAGGACGACAGCTATATCTGGAAGCGGTCAGACAGAGCTATCCACCCCATCTGGCTGATCGCTACGGCGATTGGGCTACATATCAATACACGGAAGCAATTCCAACCCATCTGGTTGTCGTGGCGCCTAGAAATGCCCGTGAGGATGATCTTCTGCCGGCCAAAGCCTGGAGCAAACGCTTTAGTATTCTGGCTGCGGAACAGGGGTTGAATGCTGTCTGGAAGATCAATGATTATCAACAACATCCTGTGTTTATGAACTTGATGGGTTTGACAAGTGAAGAGAAGGTGCTGGGGGTATTCCATATCGGTTACGGAGACCAGCCTGCATTGCGGGATATGGATGCAAGCAGACCAGCCTCTGAACTGATGACGGTTTATGACCATCTGGTATAAAAAAATGATTCATTAGTTCTCTTATTTGCTGGTGTTGAATAGAAAATCACGAACGAGCTGACGATTCGTCTGATCTCTGTTGTAGACGGAGAACAACCGATTGGATACCGTAAGGACATTGCCAAAAAAGAATCGTTCGAATTGGGTCTGTCTGCCCCCGAATGATCCAGCCCCAAGCTCCCAGATCAGGCGGAACAGAGCGTTGCGTTCGTGAGAAGCCATATCGTTCCCTTTCAGATATATATTCAGTGAAGGAGCGATATCGGATCGAAACTCTTCTTCCTGAGGGATCATAATCACCCCGCTCGAACCCAAGAGTTGCAGAATTTCAATCATCTCAGGATAAAGTTTCGGAAAAAGGAGATTGGCTGCCATCAATGGTTTGGGTGCAGGTAACACAAATCCGCGCCCATCTGGGATGGCACCTGCCTCCGCGGCCAAGGCCAATGCTTTTAACGATTCGAGACCTGCGAACACACGCGCGGTTTTCTCGACAACATGTGCTTCCGTATTCAGATCCAGCGTATCCGTGAGAAGCTGGATTGTACCGAGAACAAATTCCGTCTTCGCAATATAACGACACAATACCTGATGACCTGCGTGAATATGAAAGTTACTACCACTGAAGAGACGCGAGGACATTTCCTCACTTCCTGCAAAAAATATTCGTTCATGCGGAACGAGCACCCGGTCAAAGATGACGATATTGTCCATTTCTTCATATCTGGAACTCAGGGGATAGTTGGTGTGAGATTCGGCTGCGTAGGTATCCCTGCATACCAGACTGATTCCCGGAAGATCATTGGGGACAGCAAAAGAGAATGCAAATGGATTTTCGTCATCAAATGGGGCGGGAGAAGGTGACGGATAGACAAAAATCTCATCCGATGTGGCAGCTTGTGTAGCCATCATGAATGCTCCGCTAATAATGAGGCCTTCCTCGGTGCGATCTACGACCTTTGCAGCAATAGCATCCTCAGTAGCATCCAGTTGCCCTGAGATTTTGCTGGCATATGGCTGAATGAAGGCATGGGATAACGTGATATCATGATCACGGCAGTACGCATAATAATTTTTGAGATTTCCTGCATATTGGGGAGATAGTTCGTTCAGGAGATCGGCACCTGTGTAAAAGGACATTATGGCAGTATTCATGTAATCGGGTGAGCGACCAAGAAAGCCATGATGCACATTTGCCCAGATATTCATCCCTTCCCGTCGTTTGCGGAGGTCGTCGGCACTGGTTGGAGGCAGGAAGGATATCCCCACAGGTTTGCCGTCTGCCGGGGAGGCATACGTCATCGTTTCTGCAAATTTAGAATCCGATTGCAGATCATACATGTGCATCTGAGTCTCCATTAAACCAGCAAATGCTACATGTTCAGAGCGTTTTCCAGTAATAAGGTTACCTTTGTACCAGCAAGGGACGGACTGTGCATCAATTCGTTCGCGATACTGTGTGCCACTTTTAACAGGCATTGTTATTCACCTCTTGGTTCTAATCGTTCATGGGCATACTGACTTCTTACGTAGTGTACGTAGGTCATCTGTCCAATGTGCATTGAAGAGGTGAGAAGGATTTTTACAGAATAGGGCTTGATAATAATTATCATTCTTGTTACAATAGACAAAGAAAAAAGGAACCGGTAAGGGCTCCTTTAAGTGGATCAATTGAAATTACCTATTTTACTTCAAAAGTCTTACAGTCTGTTTCAGCAGACTGACTTGCTTCTTTGTTACTGTGACTCACAATGTAGATCGAAGAAGCGTTACATTTGTTCTCTTGAGCCCAGTGACGACAGGAATTAACTTCACACAATACGTCTTTTGCCATGATTGTTAACCTCACTTTAATTGGATTACAGTCGTTGGTATAAAGAATCCGGATATAACAAGTTGCCGCTTGTTAATCTGGAAAATTTTGTTGCTCTCACGAAATTCGGAGGGCTTTTTGCGTTATACACAACGATGCATATTTAGAATAGCAAATTTTATTGAAGCTTGCAACCAAATGCCCCATCTGTGGCAAAATAGTGGACGTGCTGTGGTTATATTTGCAAAAAGGCAGTAGTATGTTATTATTTAATAGTAATAATTACGATTAAAATCCTAAATGATTCTATATAATTTGAACTAAACATTTACACGAAACCATAAATGAAGGAGCAAGTGTATACATGAGCAAAATAAATCATATGAACCGGATTCCCCGTGCGAAAGGGATCGATATGGCTGCTTTTTACACGCCAAAAGAGTGTAGGCGTAAAGCCCAGCATATTGTATTTTCCGCTGAAAATGAGCGTATCATTAATGAATTTGTCACCATTCTGGGCATGAAAGAGAAGTTCAGAGAACATGATGTATCAATCCCCAACAAAATGGTCATGTTCGGGCCACCCGGTACGGGAAAAACATTAACGGCTTCACATCTGGCGGAGCGCCTTGATCTGCCATTGGTTCTCGTGAGATTAGATGCGATCATTCATAGCCATCTTGGGGAGACGGGGAGTAACGTACGTAAGTTATTCGAATATGCACGAATGAATCCCTGTGTGTTATTTCTGGATGAATTTGATGCCATAGGCCGGACACGTGAGAGCAATGATGAAGTGAAAGAGATGGCTCGTGTCGTCAATACGTTGTTGCAATGTTTGGACGAATTCGATGGGGACAGCATTCTGGTAGCTGCAACGAATCTGGAAACCCAACTGGATCACGCCATCTGGCGGCGGTTTGATACGAAGATGACCTATGGTATGCCAGATGATGCAAGTCGCAGATTGTATATCAGTAAGTTGGTGGGGGCATTTGAACAGGAGACCCGGCTGGAAGATTACATATGTGAACGCTTGACCGGGTGCAGTTATGCGGATATAGAGCAGATTGTTTTGAAAGCAAAACGGAAAGCGATCATTACCAGTAGTGTACTTCATAAGCAACTGATCTCGGATGCATACGATGAATACAGACCACGTGTCTTAGAGTGTTGATTGCTTCTATTCTGGATAAAGCAACAAGGAACATGTTGAACTAGCCCAGTCTCCTGAATGGAGTTCTGGGCTAGTTGGCATGTTAGCGTGATGCGTTATACTTTAACGGCTGCTCCGTATGCTTTTTCTGTGTTCATGGCTTCTTGTGTTGCAGTCCAGCGTGGCAAGCTTAATCTGAACATGCTGCCTTCCGGGCTGCTGGAGACAAGTGTCAGTTCACCGCCCTGTTCCTGAGCGAGTAGCCGGCTATATGTTAATCCTAGACCCAGACCGCGGTTACGACGTTTTTTGAGTTCTCCGCGATAGAACCGTTCGAAGATTTTGGGTTGTTCTTCGGCTGCGATGCCTGTGCCGTGGTCTTTAACATCAACGTACAGCATCTGTTCTTCTGTACTTAGATAAATATCGAAGACAGCCTTCTGTTCAGGAGCTGTGGCATGAAGTGCGTTATTGAGCAAATTAACAATGATCTGCTGAATGCGGAGAGCATCCCCCATGGTAAAGAAGTTAATTTGAGGTGCGTGCAGCTGAACCTCTGGCATTTTGTCCTCATACGCAATCTTCCACTGATAGATGATCTCACCGACCAGCAGTTTCAGATCCGTCCGTTCCTTGCGAACGGTAACACTTCCTGCAGCCATGGCGTTATAGTCAAGCAAATCTGCCACCATTCGCTCCATGCGTTCAGATTCCTTCAAAGCGATATCCAAAAATTCTTTACCTTCCTGTGGACTCACGACATCGTCACGTACTGCCATAACGAGCCCCTTGATGGAAGTTACCGGTGTCTTGAGTTCATGACTTACCCCTGCAAGCGAAAGTGTACGCCATTCTTCAAGTTGTTGGAGACGAGTAGCCATATCGCGAAATGAATTTACAAGTTCATTGATCTCACGTTCTCGTGTGTTCAAGTCAAGACTCACATCATAATTGCCACCGCGAATCTGTTCAGCGGCATAGGCGACCTGACGAATCGGTCGGGATAACTTTTTGGACAGGAGATAGATTGTAAACCATCCACAGAGGATTAGTCCTCCGAGGATCAGAGCCACGAGCCATATCGTCTCTGGACCAAATGTAATGGATTGTTTGGACTGCATGACCCACACTTTGCCCAAGGTTTGATCGCCATCGGATATGTTGACCGTTACACCTGCATATTTGTTGTTTCGAGGTTCAAGATAATCGTCTGACAGTCGATAATGCACATCTTTTTGCTCCATTTTAGGCTGGGAAAAGATCAATTGATTGTTGTTGTCCAAGATCATGACACAAAAATAATTATCTGTGTTGAATAGTTTCTCTCGCTTGGTTACCAGTCTGTCCAGATCCGGTGGAACTCGAAGCATATTATTTTCACTGGTCACTCGATCGGCAATCTCCAGACCAAGCAGTTCTGCGGTTTTGAGGCTTTTCTCAATGGAAGTTGTTCGAATCCAGTAGAGTGCCCCTGCTGCAATAATCGTGAAACCAATGCATAAAATAAGAAAATATCGCAGTGTCCAGTGTGACAGAATAGATATCGTTCGTCTGGGTTTCTTCTGTTTCAGTTGGCGATCCAAAATTGATACCCCATTCCTCGCAACGTCCGAATTTCTCCCGTCTCTGGCGACCAGTGGGAGAGGGCTTGACGTAGTCGTTTAATCGATAGATCCACAGCACGGTCACTGCCATCATAGTCCATCCCCCATACCTGTTCAATAAGATGATCTCTGGTAAATGTACGATTTGGATAATCGGACAGGAAAAACAGTAACGACAGGTCACGAGGTGTGAGTGCAACCTCTGCACCGTTCAGCAGCACCTGCTTGGCAGCAAGATCAATGACGAGATTTCCAAAGGAACGCTTCTCTTCGCCACCTGAGGTCCAATGTGGATTACGGCGCAACACCGCATTAACTCTGGCGACCACTTCTTCCGGTACAAAAGGTTTGCTCATATAATCGTCAGCACCGGCATTTAGTCCGTTGAGACGGTCTGAAATGTCATCCAGTGCAGTTAGCATGATCACGGGACAAGCACTTTTTTCACGAATAATCCGCAGCAGATCCCATCCGTCCATTCCTGGCAACATCACATCAAGTAATACAAGGGAAGGTGTTACGGTATCAAAAAGGGTAAGTGCAGTCGGTCCATCTGCTGCATGATGAACTTCAAATTCTGCTTTTCTCAGATAAGCAGCCAGTACTCTTGCAATAGCTTGTTCATCCTCGACGATAAGTATGGATTTCAAAAAAAACGTTCTCCTTTCGCTTTGTAAACTTGTACTGATTTTACATGAGCCAGAGCGTAAAGCCAATCCTGTGTTACGGATTTCAAAAAAATATGGGACTTGTCTTATCTTGACTTCTTCCTGACACATTCAATTGATATGATTCACTCCAAGAAGCAACCTAAACAATCATATACTGGAGGAAACATAGAGATGAACAAAAAAGCAAAAGCATGGCTTATTACAGGTGTAGCGGCGGTTGCCGTAATCGGTGGCGGTGGTTACTATATCACAAACAGTTACTTGGGGAACAACGTGGAGATTGAGCAGGTGCTTCCTGCGAGCACAGCGACATCCACAACAGCTGTAGATAGCACAGGAACGCCTGTAGCCAATGAAACTGCTGGAGCAGAGCAACTGAACGGAGACTGGAGCATCAGCGAAGGTTCCAAAGTATACTTCTCCGTAACCACATCGCAGGAGACCGTTAACTTTGTGGACGAGCAGGTAACAGGGAATTGGACAATTAACGTAGACGATGCTGCTCAGATGAAGGCAGAAGGACAGATCAAGATGGACGGAATTGATTCCGGGAATGGACAGCGTGATGGTCACGTGAAGCAAGCCGATTTCTTCGATGTTGCTACATATCCACAAGCTACATTTACAGCGACTTCATTTGAAGGGGTACCTGCGGAATGGCCTGTCGGTCAAACGGTTGATATCAAAATGAATGGTACGATTACGGTTAAAGGTATTGAAAAAGAAGTAACTTTTGACGCAAAAGCTGCTTATGAGAATAATGCAGTGTTGTTGTCGGCAACATCCATGGTAACATTCGAAGATTTCGGAATGGAAAATCCACACTCCGTTGTGCTCTCGACTGAAAATGATATCCAGGTACAACTTGAATTGAAACTTTCTAAATAAGTTAAGTGTAACAATGATCATATACCTGAAAATCTGTTCTGTTCTGCCTTACGGTGGACGGGCAGATTTTTTCGTTTCTTTTACAGAATAGTGTGATCGATATAGCTCAAATGTAACTGTCACAGGATCATATTGTTAAAATAACTGCTGTTTCCTTTGGATTATGCCGTGTCGCCTATCACTATTAAGCGCTTACAATGAGGAGGATTCATAACATTCATTGATCCATGCACAATCAAACACAAAAAGGGGGAGATCAAGAGTGAACAAGAGGTACATAAGCGGGTGTCTGGTATTACTGATGCTATTCTGTGATCTGGGGTTGATGGTTCGTTCAGCGGCTGCAGAAGATGCAAAAGTGAACGTAGCACTTAACAAGGTGGTCACGGTAAGCACAGAATATTTGGAGTGGGGTAGTAACAAAGACCATTTGGTTGATGGCAAAAGTGATACGCATTGGAGTACAACCGCAGGAGCTACGGTGGAACAGCCACAATCGGCTATGATTGATCTGGGTGAAGATTACAATCTGTCCGGAGCGGAAATAACGTGGAGAGAAAATACGGTTGTGAAATATATGGTAGAAACGTCTGCTGACCAGCAGGAATGGACCAAAGTTGTTGATCAAAGTGAAAATGCCAATCCCAAACAGATCGCTGATCTGACGTTTCAGCAGAATGATGTACGATACATCAGATTGAACATATCTTTTTACAAGGGTGAGGGAGTCTGGCCGGAAATATTGGAGTTCAAAGTGTGGGGAGAAGCAGAAGGAACTGAACCAGCCAATATTAAAGGATATGATGAGATCGAAGTGAGAACGGTGACCAGAAGTGCGCCAATTCTGCCCAATGAGGTAAAGGCACAGTTTCAGAATGAAAAATCGGGAATGGTACCTGTGACTTGGGATCATATCGACCCTATGCAATACGCCTCTGCAGGCGAATTTACGGTAACAGGAGTCGTATATGGTGCGCCTCCAGAACCTCAGCTTAAAGCTAAGGTGATCGTTGAGGGATATCGTGCAGACTATGTTAGAGGTGTTGATATTTCCACATTGACTGCCATTGAGGACAAAGGCGGCAAATACGTGGACAGCAACGGTACAGAGCGTGATTTGCTCGATATTCTCAAGGATCGCGGTGTCAATTATGTGCGTCTTCGTTTGTGGAATGATCCACAGAAATCAGGGGGATACAACGACAAGGACGATGTCATTCGTTTGGCCGAGCGGGTGAAGAAAAAAGGTATGAAGATCCTGCTGGATTTCCACTACTCGGATGAGTGGGCGCACCCGGGCCAGCAGCTTCGTCCCAAAGCTTGGGAAGGTCTTTCGCCCGAAGAGCTGAAGCAGGCCGTATACAACTACACGTATGAAGTTGTGCGAGAAATGAAAGCTAAGGGCGCCATGCCTGATATGGTGCAGATCGGTAATGAGATCAACAGTGGTGTTCTGAACGGCTTGAGCAGTGACGTGGATTTCGAGCAAAATGTTGCATTGCTGAAAAGCGGAATTGATGCTGTACGTGCAGTAGAAGGAGAGATCACCGATAACGCGGATAAGGTGAAGATCATGATTCATCTCGCAGAAGGCGGCAAGGCGGATACGTTCGACTGGTATTTCAGTGAGCTGGAGAAACGCGAACTGAAGTACGATATCATCGGACTGTCGTATTACCCGTTCTGGCATGGGACGTTTGCGGATGTACAGAAAACGATGAATGAAGTGTCAGTCGAGTTTGGCAAAGATGTCATTATCGCTGAAACGTCCTATCCGTTTTCCTACAAGAACGGGGACGCTCATGGAAATATCATCGGATCGGATGAAGCGCTTCATGTTGGGGGAGCAGACTTCCCCGCAACCGTTCAAGGTCAATATGATGCCATTGCCGGCATTATGGACATGATTGCGAACGTGCCAGATAATCATGGCGCAGGTTTCTTCTACTGGGAGCCAGCGTGGATACCGGCGGGTGTAGGCTGGATTGCATCCGAAGGTAATGCATGGGAGAACCAAGCGATGTTTGACTATGATGAATTTCCGGCCAACGGCGGGCATTCGTATGAAGGCAGAGCGTTATGGTCCCTTGATGTGTACAAACGTGGATTAAGTCTTCTGCCCGCAGACCGCCAGCAACTGGATGCGGCACTTACACGAGCCAAATCATTGGTACAGACTGATTTTACTCCGGAAAGCTGGGTGACTCTGGCTCCGGCAATCTCGGCAGCGAATGATGTATACCAACAGGCATACACGCCGGGCGGGGTGACTCAAGCGGATACAGATGCAGCGACAACAGCATTGGAACGTGTGATGCAGCAAATGCAGGTTATCGCCCCGCAGCTTGACGAGCTCAGAGCTAAAATAGCGGAAGCGCGTACGTATCAGCAGACTGAATGGTCTGCGGCCACTTGGGCGGTATTGACCAAAGCGCTGGAAGGCGCTGAGCAGGTCTTGAATGATCCAAGAGCAACACAGACGGATGCGAATACAGCGGTTAAACGTTTGCATGATGCCATTCAAGGTCTATCCAATGTGGACAAAACACAACTGCACCAGTACATTCAACAAATGCAGCAGCAGACTAAATCTTCCTATACACGCCGGAGCTGGTCTGTATTGGAACAGTCTTTGCAGGCAGCGATTCAGGTCCGAGATAACAATGCTGTTGTCCAGTCTGAGGTGAATTCAGCACTGAGTACGTTGAAACAAGCCTTTACTAGTCTGGTCTCTCTGGAGGCTTTAACAACGGGAAAAACGGCAACGGCTTCAAGTAGTGCCGGGACAGGAGGCAATCAAGCCAACTCTCCTGAAGGTGCACTTGACAACAATCCGAACACTTCATGGGGAACAGACCAGAGTAAGGATAGCTGGTGGCAAGTGGATTTGGGTCAGGTTGCTAACCTCCGCAAAATCGAAATGTCGATGTGGAGTGGCGGCATCAAATATACGATCGAAGTGTCCAACGATAACAAAAATTTTGTGAAAGTAGTGGACACCACAAGTGATGTTGTTGTATCGACCGCACCTAGCCATGTACTTCCAGAAGGCACGGAGGGACGTTATATTCGGGTAACGATTAAAACAGGTCCCACCTGGGTAGGATTCATGGAATTTGAAGCATACGGTACGTTCCCGGCGGACAAATCTGCACTGCAAGCTACTGTGGATACCGCTGAGAAATTAAAGCAAACCGAATACACAACTTCAACCTGGAATGTATTTAGTAAGGCGCTTTCTGAAGCGAAGGCATTCATTCTGGATGTTGAATCTTCAACGCAAGATGTGAGCAAGGCGGATCGTGCGTTACAAGATGCTGTGAGTAAGCTTGTACGTCAAGATGGTACACCTGGCCCTGGCCAGCCATCAGAACCAAGTGTACCATCACAACCTTCCAACCCGGGCACAGCTCCAACGCCAGGGAATCCCGATGTAACCCCACCGGCTGAACCTGGTAATCCACCAGCGAAGGGTTCAATAACGGTAAAAGGAACAGCAACCGGGGATGACAAGTATTCGATTCGTCCAGATGCATCTCAATTAACTCAGGCACTGCAATCCATGGATATAGGAAATCGTACGTTGAAGCTGATTGCAGATGTGCCTGACACAGCCAAGAAAGTCACATTCCAATTGGCTGCAAGTCAACTGGCAGCATGGATTCGTTCCGAGGAAGTGAAATCCCTGGATGTAGTTGTAGGACAGACTACTGTTCGTGTTCCTCTAAAATCACTCCCGCTAACTATTGCGGAGACTGCGGGAACGTTCGACATCGTAGTGGCAACAGGATCGACAGATACACTGTCCACATCTCAAAAAGCAACGATAGGTAATCATGCAATTGTTGATGTGAATTTGTTAATGAACAATAAACCATTGCAATGGACAAACAGAGCGGTTGAAGTTGCTCTATCCAATGTGGAGCAACCTAAAAAGAATGATGTAGTGATGGTTGTACATTCCATATCTCCAAGTGGGGAAATGAACCCTGTTACGTATTCCAAGTACGATGACAAGACGAAGATGATGGCGTTCAAACCGCTGGAATCCGGCAGTTATGTCATTGCAGAAGTTGAAGTGCCATTACTTGATCTGCAAAATCACAATTGGGCCCTCCAAGAAGTGCAGAACCTATACGGTAAGGGGATTATTACGGGGATGAGTGCAACTCGTTTTGCCCCGCAAGGTGAACTGACCAGAGCACAATTTTTGCAAATGATTATTAAAGGTATTGGTGATACACGTAAGCCGGATCCATCTATTTCGATCCCAACAGATGTGAAGGATGGGCAGTGGTATGCCGATTCAGTACGACTTGGAATTGAAATGAACATTATTCAAGGCCGAGCAGATGGAAGCTTTGGAGCCAATGAACGTATTTCACGAGAAGATATGGCCGTTATGCTGAATCGAGTGCTGCAGGTTGTGCAACATGATCAGGATGCGACCAATGCTGCACAGGGAAATACGGTGTTTGTAGACAACGCTGAGATCGCTGGTTATGCGAAAGAAGCTGTAGCCTCGATGCAACAACTTGGACTGTTAAACGGCATGCCTGATGGCACGTTTGCTCCGAAAGAAACGGCGAACCGTGCACAAGGGGCTGTTGCAGTCGCCAGACTGATGGAACAACTCTATTAGAGATAGTTCAAAAAGTTCGCTTTTGATTACGAAAGGTGCCTGGTTGCATCATCAACACGCATGAATAGAAAAAACAAAGCAGGTAAAGAGATCGGATCATATGATCCGGTCTCTTTATTTTTTGCGGAAAAAAAATGAGGTTCAGACTTCATCCCTTTCTCTAAATAGACATATAAACATTTTGTTAATGTCGTATTGACAATATTGAATTCATTTGTTATCATTTCGATAATATCAAAACGACAATATTAAGAAATGGGGAATGAGCCATGTTTGGATTCCGATTTGTGAAATTTCAACCCAGTGAGTATGTCATGAAGGTGAAAAATGGTGAGGTACAGCGTCAAGGTGTGGGATTGTCCTTCTATTATTATGAGCCGACCACATCGGTAGTGGTTCTACCCGTATCCTCGGTGGATGTACCGTTCATGTTCGAAGAGATTACAGCGGACTATCAGACGGTTACTGTGCAAGGTCAACTAAGCTATCGCATTGTGGATTACCTGAAAATAACCCAGAGCCTGAATTACACGTACAATTTGCGCAAGAATCGGTATATCTCCGACGACCCCGGCAAGCTGGATCAACGGGTGATCACCACAGCCAAAGTACTGACCAAGAAACATCTGGAGCAAATGCCGCTGAAGGAGGCCATTCAATCCAGTGAACGGCTGGCGAGCAGCATGAAACGCGAGGTTGTGCAAAGTGAAGAGTTGGAGAAGCTGGGCGTTGAGCTGATGAGTCTATCGATACTTGCCATTCTGCCTAATAAAGAGACGATGCGTGCATTGGAAGCACAAGCGCGGGAAGAGATTTTGCGTCAGGCAGACGAAGCACTCTATGTGCGTCGCAATGCATCCATTGAACAGGAACGTCGAGTGAAAGAGAACGAACTGAACACCGAAATTGCCGTAGAGACAAAGAAACAGCAGATTCGTGAGACCCAATTGCAGGCAGAACGCTCGGTGAAACAGAAACAAAATGAGATGGAGCAGGAGCAGCTTCAGTTCAATACAGCGATGGAGGAACGCAAGCAGCAACTGATTGAGTTAACCATTGCTAATCACAATGCCGAAGCGGATGCCAAAGCCTATGAGATTGCTGCCGTAATGAATTCATTGCAAAATGTACAGCCGAATGTACTGCAGGCAATGGCGAACATGGGCATGAATTCTGATAAGCTGATCGCACTTGCGTTCCAGGAACTGGCTGGAAATGCGGGCAAGATTGGGCAACTTAATATCTCGCCAGATCTGTTGCAGGGATTGATGTCTCCAGCGCAGGGCAGAGATCAGGGAGGTCGAGCGAGATGAGATTAGGAAGAAGAGAACAAACTGAGCAGGCAGGGAAATTCGTACGTCAGCAGGCCACGGCGGATGATCGAATGAGCGAACACAAGCTGATTCTGGTGAAGCGCCGGACCCGACTGGAGGAACTGGTAGTTCGATATAACACGGTGCAGCAAGCTCAGTTCTATATTGAACGTCTGGGCGCAGATTTCAGTGATTATATGGAGGAAGACCGTCGTTATCGACAATCTGTGCAGCAGGCACAGCAGCAGCTGGGACAATTAGGCCGCGTTCAGACGATTGATCGGGAACATGTGCTCAATTTTATCTTTGGAGAGCAAGATATCGTGGTCGTGGTTGGACAGGATGGGCTTGTGGCCAATACCCTCAAATACGTAACCGAGCAGCCGCTCATCGGTGTGAATCCGGACCCGATGCGTTGGGATGGCGTGTTATTACCTTTTACCGTGGAAGATCTGAGTTTCATTGTTCCTGATGTCATTCGAAAGCAACGAACCTTGAAAGAAGTCACTCTCGCCAAAGTAGAACTCAATGATGGACAGTATCTATATGGTGTGAATGATCTGTTCATCGGTCGGAAGACACATGTGTCGGCGCGTTATGAAGTGCGTTTGGGTACATCGACAGAACAACAATCCTCCAGTGGCATCATTGTATCCACAGGTATGGGATCGACAGGCTGGTTCAAAAGTGTGCTGGCCGGAGCCACCGGAATTGTAGGATCGGCGGCATGGCAGAACATGAATTCCGAAGCAGAGGTCGCTACAGCATCGGCATCCATTCATGGAAGCAGTCAAGATCTGAATCATTTTAACTGGGATGCGCCTTATTTATATTTTTCAGTACGTGAACCGTTCCCGAGCCGGACGACTGCGGCCAATCTCGTGTTTGGACAGATTCATTCGAAGCAACCATTGCACATTGTATCCCAGATGCCGGAGGACGGTGTTATTTTCAGCGATGGGGTCGAGCAGGATTTTCTTGAGTTTAATTCAGGAGTGGAAGCCATCATTGGGTTGGCAGAGAAGAGGGGACGTCTCGTGGTCTGACCCTTTATTTTCAAGCCGTTTCCGACTAGAATGGGTAACTAGATGTGATACACTGACGTCAGGAAACGGAAAGAGGGTTAACGATGCAGTCGATATTGTTGGTTGAAGATGATGCCAAGCTAGCTGGATTGCTGGCGGCTTATCTGACCCGAAATGGATTCCAGGTACAGGTCATAGATGATTTTCGTCATGTACTGGATGAATTTGTGGAAATGAATCCGGACCTTGTGCTGATGGATGTGAATTTGCCTCAATATGATGGATACTACTGGTGCAGGCAGATACGCACACATTCCATATGTCCCATTTTATTCATATCGGCTCGTGATAGCGGTATGGATCAGATTATGGCGTTGGAGCATGGAGCGGATGATTATATTACGAAACCTTTTCAATATGAAGTCGTTCTTGCCAAAGTACGAAGTCAGCTGCGTCGAGCCTATGGTTCTTACGCTGCTGTTCAGCAGGAAGTAACAGTGAAGAATGGTCCCATGATCCTCTATCCTGAGCGATTTGTACTGGAGTATGAGGAACGTTCAACAGAGCTGACACAGAAGGAAGCGATACTGGTGGAAGCACTGATGGCAAAGGCAGGTCGAGTTGTCAGTCGGGAAAAATTGCTGGAACAGATGTGGGAAGATCAGCATTTTATCGATGATAATACGTTGAATGTTTATATTACACGTGTTCGCCGGAAGTTGAAGGAACTGGGTGCAGAAGAGATTTTGGAGACGGTTCGCGGAGCGGGTTATCGAGTGTTGGAACTGGATTCATCCTCACAGGGGAAAGGAAAATGAGACTTTTCCTGAAAGACCACCTGATGTTAGTCGGATTTTATGTGTTACAGATGCTGCTGGTCCCGTGTGTCTACTGGCTCTCTGGTGAGGGCCGCCCGATGAAGATTGTCCTCTACGGCATGCTGATCAGTACTGTTGTGCTGATGGTCTATCTGGTCATACGTTACCTCCAGCTGCGAGCGTATTATCGTCTACTTCAACAACCACGTAAACTGGTAAACGAGCCTTTCCAAACGCTTGGAAATTCGATCGTGGCGGAAGCCATCCAGGAATTGTTACATGAACTGGAGCGTAATCGGCAGAACGAGATGGGTCAGTTACGTACTAGCAAGGAACAGCAGGTGGTATTCATGAATCGCTGGGTTCATCAGATGAAGACCCCGTTGTCCATTATCCAACTGACCTTGGAAGATGTGGACGATGAGACGGCTGGCAGTATTCAGGATGAGCTGGATAAGCTGCGCAAAGGACTTGAAATGGTCTTGCATTCATCAAGGCTTGAACAGTTTGAAGGGGATTTTCGTGTGGAGCTGTTGTCTTTGCAAGAAGTGCTTCGGAGTAGCATTGCAGAGAACCGACGTTTGTTTATTCGCAGAGGCATTACGCCGGATATTCGTATGGAGGACGACCTTCAGATATATAGTGACTCCAAGTGGCTGCGGTTCATGTTCACCCAGATTCTGACCAATGCCGTGAACTATTCCGATAGCAAATCAGGCAAAAAAGTGATCATTACAGGCTATAAGCAGGAAGAACGTACAATCCTGGACATTCAGGATGAGGGAATTGGCATCTCGTCCGAAGATATTCATCGCGTGTTCAATCCCTATTTTACAGGCGAACGGGGCAGGCAATACCACGAATCAACGGGAATGGGATTATATCTGGTCCGTGAGATCAGTAACCGCCTGGATAACCGTGTCGAGTTGTTTTCCGAGCCGAATGAGGGAACGTTGGTTAGATTCAGCTGGATTCATTCGAAATATCCGAAGTGAAGAGCGCTTTGCCCATGGGCGAGGTGCTTTTTTAATGCACAGAATTGTGATAGAGGAGGTAGGGGAACAAAACCTTAAACGGGCTGTAAGAGAAGTTTAAGGTAATTCGATAGCACCGTTAGGGAAGGTCGGTTAGGATAAGAATAGAATTAACGTATAAAGAATGATGGATCAGGAGGGAATTACGTATGGAAATGTTACAGGTATCGGGACTGAACAAAGTATATCAGGGCAAAGTGCAGACGCAAGCCCTTAGTGATATTCATCTGACAATCAAGCAAGGTGAGTTTGTGGGTATTATGGGCCCGTCGGGTAGTGGCAAAACCACATTGTTAAACATGGTCTCCACCATTGATGAACCCAGCTCAGGCAAGGTGCTGATTAATGGCATGAACCCCTTTGATATGAAAAAGAAAGAACTTGCCATGTTCCGACGTCGGGAACTCGGATTTGTCTTTCAGGATTTCAATCTGTTGGACACGTTGACGGTTGCTGAGAATATTGTACTTCCATTGACACTGGACAAGGTCAAACTGAAGGAGATGGAGAGCAGACTACATCGCATTACAGCCAAGCTCGGGATTGATCACATTCTGGATAAACGAGTCTACGAAATTTCGGGTGGACAGCGACAGCGGACAGCCATAGCGAGATCCATGATTAATATGCCTTCGATTGTTTTGGCGGATGAACCCACCGGTGCCCTGGATTCTACGTCATCCCAAGCGGTCATGGAGTCGCTTGAACAGATTAACCAGCAGGAGAAAACAACCATTATGTTGGTCACACATGACCCGCTTGCGGCAAGTTATTGCAACCGCATCGTGTTCATCAAGGACGGAAAACTGGCAGCCGAGGTACACCGCGGAGATAATCGACAGACGTTTTTCCAGCGGATCATTGATACTTTATCCTTCTGGGGAGGGAATTCACATGAGCTTTCCTCAATTCGCGTTTAACAATATTCGCCGGAATGGGCGAGCGTATATTGCTTTTTTTCTAAGTAGTGTGTTTATGGTCATGATCTTCTTCGCTTATGCGGTGTTCATTTATCATCCGTATGTGACAGAGTTGCCGATGGGTGACACAACCGCTACGGGAATGCAGATCGCTTCGATTATCGTATATGTGTTTGCATTTTTCTTTGTTATGTATTCCATCAGTGCTTTTCTCAAATCACGGAATAAAGAGTTTGGCATTCTGACCATACTTGGTGCCGAGCCCAGGCAGATTCGGAGATTGGTCATTCTGGAGAACATGTTGATCGGATGCCTGTCCATTATTGCCGGTATCGGCGGAGGTATGTTGTTGTCCAAGCTGTTCCTGATGTTAACCACTCGTTTTATCGGGATGGATGATCTGCCCTTTTATTTTCCCGTGAAAGCGATTCTGATTACGATCGGGGCTTTTCTGTTATTATTTTTCTGCATTTCACTCTTCACACTGGTTTTTATCGGAAACAAACAGACGTTAGAACTTTTGACGGGGACCAACAAACCTAAAAAAGAGCCGAAAGCTTCATGGTTCTTCTCACTTCTGGGTTTTGCATTACTTACAGTAGGTTTTGTGGTACTCCGCAGCGGGTTAAATGGCGGAAGCATCATGATTGCGGCAGTAACAGGGATAGCCGGGACGTATTTTTTCTATTCACAACTTTCCGTGCTCATCATCCGTTTATTGAAGCGTAATCGTAAAACCGTATGGCATGGTACACGTCTGTTATGGATCTCAGAGATGAGTTATAAAATGAAGGATAATGCCCGCATGCTCTTTATGGTGACCGTGGTGATTGCGATTGCTTCAATGAGTGCAGTTGTAATTTTGTCTCTGGATCAGGAGAACCGGGAACAATTTACGAACAATGATTTTCCAATTCAATACAACGTATTCAGACCAACAGAGCAATTGGATATGAGCGCTATTGATTCGAAACTTGAAGCCGCAGGCTTAGATTATCAACAGATATATCTGGAATATTTGTGGTCCTCTGCAGATCAGAGTGCTGTCTCGGTTATGCCGCTTAGTCACTACAACCAATACAATCGGACACAAGGGAGAAAGATGTTCCAATTAGATGCCGGATCCGTCTTATTTGTGGATACCCGCAATGAGAAGGATCAGGGTCAGATCGAGCGCAACAGATTTCGTAATTATGCGAAGGGAGACAAGTTGACGTTGAATCTGAACGATAGCCCACTGGAAGCTCGGGTTACGGATACAGATATCGATCCACAGTTTGGAACCCTACTCTATGCTACAGGTGTAGTTGTCCTCCCGGATGAGAAGTATGAAGAGATTGCTCAACAGATCAAAGAAAATATGATATCTGGTAAATATCTGTATCAGATCTCTGCATGGGGCCATGCTATACCTGATCGCCACTCTTCGGAAGCCATGGTTAGCGATCAGCTTCTATCCTCCGCGGATTCCAACGCTTCAACGGATAACCAGTCTGGATATCTGACTACGCGGTACGGTGATTTTGAGAGATACAGACAGGGTACAGCACTCTTTACCTTCCTGGGCATATTTATCGGATTAATCTTCTCGATCTCTTCCGCAAGCTTTTTGTATTTCAGGCTGCATACCGATCTTGAAGCGGATGGAAAGATGGTACATTCTCTTTCGAAAATGGGTCTCAGCTTCCAGGAGATGAAACGATCATCCACCGTTCAGATTGCCATTCTGTTCTTTTTACCGATTGGGGTAGCTATCATTGAAACTTTGGTCGTAGTTAAGCCATTCCTTACTGAATTCGGGATTACCAATTATACGATGCCGGTATTGACTGTATTTGGTGCCTTTGTACTTGCACAGACGTTTTATTTCATCATTATACGTTCGAGATATATCGCTTCTCTGCGCAAAATGATGGTGTAATCCTCCAGGAAACGAATGATCATAAGGGACCAACCGTGATCTGTTCATTGCCCGCTTTTCTTGATTCAGATCAAGGAAATGCGGGCTTTCTTGCGATAAGATGAATGCATTCACAGATTATATTATCCAGGAGGACGATTATCATGAGTATCACGTCATTGCAAGAAGTTAAAACATTTAGTGAGGACCGGTTTACGAAACGTGTTTTATTCCAACAGGGTGGTGGAGTGACCTTTGTCCTTCATTTTCTGCCAGGACAACAGCTTCCCGTCCATAAACATCCGGGCACAGACGTTATTTTGCTGGTGGTCGAAGGCACAGGCACACTTATGCTGGATGGAAAAGAACAAGAGGTGAAACAAGAGGATGTAATTCATTGCGGCGGTGAAGTGGAGTTTGCATTCCGTAATACAGGAGATCAAGAGGTCCGTTTGTTCGTGGTGTTAAATAAAGTACCAGCAGCATCGTATGCAAAGGACATCTAAGATCTAATATCAAGGAATCGATAAAATGATTCACTGCTCGACACCAATATAAGGGGAACTCTATTCTGGAGTTTCCTTATTTATTTTTTATTCAAGAATACCTTAATCAAGTGTATGTTCCCATCGCAAAACAAAAAGCATACTTGAGTCTGAGAACATCAGATTTAAGTACGCTTCTTCATATTCCACCAGGAACTTGTTCATTCATCCGGTCTATAGTCATTCTGCCTAGAAGTATCCCAGCATTTCCTTGGCTTCATTTGACATCAGCTGTGGAGACCACTGTGGCTCCCACACGACTTGAACATCAATATCGGTCTTATTTGTATTTTCCTGCAAAACCCATTTCACCGCACCAACGATGGTATCGTGCAGCGGACAACCTGGTGTAGTTAACGTCATCCGTACATGTACTCGTTCAGCTTCTTCCCTTACTTCATACACCAGACCAAGGTCAACGATATTAACACCTAATTCAGGGTCATATACTTCTTTGAGACATTCCAGCAAATGCGTGGTTTGTTCCATCATGTTCACTCTCCAGTCCATTTTATTAACATTAACGTCTGAATACCAAAGCAATATTTGTTATATAAACGATGGAAACCAGAGATAAGATTGTTCCTCCAACCATCATAACCTCTGCCAGATTAATCAGAATTCCACTGACTAGCAGAAGGCTTCCAGCCACCATGGCGATCATCCCCCAATTGACGTTCCGTTCACTCAGCATACCAGCCATTAGCGGTGTTCCGGGTCTGCCTGCCTGCTTGCCATATTTATGGGTCCACCAGAGAAAAGGCACGATTTTGGAGGCATATCCGAGTATGGTGAGGGACACCCAGCCCCCGAGATATACCCATCCAGACAGCAGAACAACCCTTGGATGGAGCAGCAGTTCGGTTCCTTGCGCGGAATAGATCAGTAGGGCGACAGCATATACGGCAAAGGCACGACTTACATAGACAGACCAGCGAATGCCTGGGCCGGGGTTGCTTTTGTGACGTTTTTCCTGAATCTGCTCCAAGTGATACACGTAGAAGAGTAGGGCTGCAGTTAGGAGCAAGAGCGCGAACCAGAGCAAGCCTCCCATGATACCTGTGAGAAATGCGACAACGCCTGTAATTACAGCTGCATTCCATAGAACCAGGACCACTTTCTGTAATCGAATGGAATAATTGTGGGACAGGTAGAACATGGATAGCATTTTGTAACTGAATCCGGTAATTAACATGCCAAACCAGCCGAGTGTTCCCATCCAGATATGTGCGCCGAACAAGCGTTCATGCATACCATTCCAATCACCAAAGGCAAAATTCAGACCCATCAGCATACCGGATAGCCCGGTAAGAACCAGATAAAGACACGAACATGCTGCACTAATCGTTACCGGATTCCATTGTGAGGCACGGAAGAGGGTAACGGCCATATTCCATCCGAACAACAGGATGCCAGAGAGCGCGAGTGTCGCAGAACCGGCAATCCAGATGACATCTGCACGAATGAAGCCGTATAACATGCCCACGATTCCGATACTGAACAAGACATAATGACAATAACCGAGAACCAGACTGTAGATATTGGATTGCAAAATAACATGTATCAACTGATAAACGGCACCCATAGCCAGCATGGTTGCCCACCCGAGCACAAACAGATGGGCATGAAACCAGCCTTCGGGTCCTCTGAGTTCATCACCAAGCCAACCTGTCAGCGAGAGCAGGGAGAATGCGTGATACATTACAAATCCAAAGATGCCCGTGATGATAAAAAGAAACGGCAACCTGGACATGGCTTTCGCCTCCTTACCCTTTTTCAATTCTCACTTTGGCCGTACCATCGGCTTGATCCTCAACCGTGAAGGGGCAACCGAGATTATTTAACTCTTCAATCAAGAAGACTGGCACACGGTCATTATGAATCAGTACGACTTCCCCAGGTTTGCAACGCTCCAGTGCGGCAAGGGTTCGCATCATGGGTTGTGGCGGTTCCAATCCGCGATTGTCCAGTATAACGGTTGGCGCCTGTAGGGATTCAAAGTTTTCAATCGCAACAGCTTGCTCCTCTGGATGGCCTTTGCATGAAGCTGATTCTCCGTCTGAATCGGGCACAGAATCGACTTCCGATTCAGATAAAACCATTGCAGATAATACTTTTGCGCCGGTTTTATTTTTTTTGTGTACAAACGTGGTAATCCAGTGATCTGAACCTTTTCGTTCCGATGTGCTGGAGTATCCTTTCATCTTGAGAATAGCGAGTAGAGGCGTTGGTTTGAATGGAGCATGGAGTACAAAGACATCTTCATGCTGAAGGCCTTTGACCGTGTCCATGATCAGTTGAAACGGCTCCAACTTTTTACTCAGATGAGGACGCACATCCAATTCAACAATATGGACATCAGATGGAGACATGTACGTTCACATCCGATCCTGCGCTAGCTACATCCGCCTGTTGTACCAACTGTAGAGATGATTCATAAAGGGCGGCCATTCCACCGTACAGCGCGTAGAAGAATGACTCCGGCGCATCGAGGGAAAAGGACAGATAGGCTTTGGGGTCCATGCCGAGTACACGCTCAAATAGTCTTGCACTGTCATAGGCGTAAAAACAGAAATGAGTATATTCGAACACAGGCATTTTTTCGTAAATGGTAACAATCTCTTGTGCATATTCGGCCTGCTCACGCTGTGCTATCTGCACCATTGTTGTGGCATCTTCCAACCTCAGCGTGATGCGAAGTGTAGTATCGTCAATCATTTCAACGTGGGCCATAGCGGTTCAGCTCCAATCTATAGTTTGCTGATCTTGACCTGAAAGGTTGTAGGGCCCTGCTCAATATACTCCCAGTTGAAGCCATCAGGATGTGTGGACTGGAACTGGAATCGAAGTGGCTTTGGATCGTGATCATTGATGAGCAGCATGGATTCCTGTGGTTGCAACTGATCAAACGTTTCGAAAATAACTTTATGTTTCAAATGCGGTGGATACTCCGTGGCATTAATGGTTGCTGCGTATGTGTTCATGTGTCATTCCTCCAAATTGGGATAGTGTGGTGCTGCAATTTGATTATAGAAAACGTGAGGAGGGGTCTGTGTGAGCAGGCTCACATATTTCTTTTTGCCATAATTTCGCCTTATTTAGACCACAATCCTGTTTGGAAAAGGGTTGCGGAGCATATATAGATGTGCAACTATGCGCTATGTTTCACTTCTTGTGATATTTTGCACAGTTCGCTGATCGAGACATCCTTATATTTAGCGTCAAGATGACACTAGATGAGAGGAAGAGCAGGTTCCTCCTTCGGCTGATGTTAAGACAGCACCCTAGAGAAGGGAGGTACGTGTATGGAGTCAAAATTAATGGACCCGTTTGGAAGAGTGCATGATTATTTGAGAATCTCGGTTACGGATCGCTGTAATCTCCGCTGTGTGTATTGCATGCCGGAGGAAGGAATGCAGTTTGAACCGCCAGAACGCATCCTGTCCTATGAAGAAATCACGTCCATCGTTAAGGTGCTTGCTCCACTGGGCATTCGGAAATTGCGTTTGACCGGAGGGGAGCCTCTTGTTCGCAAGGGGCTGGATCAACTGATTGCGATGTTATCCGCTATTCCGGGAATTGAGGACATCGCATTGACAACCAATGGCGTCTATTTAGCAGCTTATGCGGATCTGCTGAAGGCTGCCGGGTTAACCCGGGTGAACATAAGCCTGGATTCTTTGAAGCCAGAACGATTCGCAAGCATTACTCGAGGCGGCAAGGTGCAGCGTGTGCTGGAAGGCATTAAGGCCAGCCAAAAGGCCGGATTTCATCCGATCAAGCTGAACGTGGTGCTGATGAAAGGCGTGAACGACGATGAGGTGGAAGATTTTCTGAAGATGACCCGGGATGAACCCATTCATATTCGTTTTATTGAGTACATGCCTATTGGAGAAATTGGAGAAGGTTGGAGATCAGGGTATATGCCCCTCGAACATGTGCTGGAAACATGTGAAGCACGATGGGATTACGAAAGCTGTGGAGAGATTTATGGGAATGGTCCTGCAGACAGTTATCGCATTGTGGGAGCTGCCGGAACCTTTGGTCTGATTCACCCGGTGAGCAGCCATTTCTGCGGGAAATGCAATCGGCTTAGACTGACGGCAGACGGAAATATCAAACCTTGTCTTTACTGGTCGGATGAGTTCAATGTTCGTCCACTCGTAGGTGATGACAAGGCGGTGCAGGATTTATTTTACAAGGCGCTCGGAGCCAAACCCGAAACACATGACATGTTAAAAGCCTTAAACGGGCAACAGATTGACGGCACGCCAACGCTGCGACATATGTCGCAAATCGGAGGTTAGCAACAGCAGTTCAGGATTCAACTTGCATCAACAGGTCATATATGTGGGAGGACAACAATGAGTAACAAAAGCATGCCCTGGATGGGCAAACTCAAATATTTTGCCAAACGTGAAAAAAGTGCGGAGGGCTGGAGTGAGATGTCCCCGGTCAACCGGGATTGGGAAGATATCTACCGCCGCCGCTGGCAGCATGACAAAGTGGTGCGTTCCACGCATGGCGTCAATTGTACCGGATCATGCAGCTGGCAGATCTATGTGAAAGACGGCATTGTCACTTGGGAAACGCAGGCTACCGACTATCCTTCAACCGGACCGGATATGCCGGAATTTGAGCCACGAGGTTGTCCACGTGGAGCGAGTTTCTCATGGTATCTGTACAGCCCGCTGCGTGTCAAACATCCTTACGTTCGTGGTGCGCTGCTGGACATGTGGCGTGATGCGCTTCAGACACATGGTGACCCGGTTCAAGCATGGTCCAGTATTGCGGATGATCCGGCCAAAGTGAAAAGATACAAATCTGTACGTGGTAAAGGTGGATTAATTCGCGCGTCATGGGGTGAAGTGACGCAGATTATTGCCGCTTCGCTGATTCATACGATCAAAGAATACGGACCGGACCGGATTATTGGTTTCTCTCCAATTCCTGCCATGTCGATGGTCAGTTATGCAGCAGGGTCACGGTTCTTGTCCCTGATGGGATCACCATTGCTCAGTTTCTACGACTGGTATGCGGATCTGCCGCCGGCTTCACCTCAGATCTGGGGCGATCAAACGGATGTGCCGGAGAGCAGTGACTGGTACAACTCGGGATACATTCTGGTATGGGGCTCTAATCTGCCAATGACGCGGACACCGGATGCCCACTTCCTGGCTGAAGCACGTTATCGGGGAACGAAAGTGGTATCGATCAGCCCGGATTATGCGGAATATGTGAAATTTGCAGATACATGGATGTCGGTAAAACAAGGAACGGACGGCGCTCTGGCGATGGCTATGGGCCATGTCATCCTGAAAGAGTTTTATATTGAAAAGCCCACGGACTATTTCATGCAATATGCCAAACAGTATACGGACTTTCCAAATCTGCTGATTGTGGAAGAAAAGGACGGCATACACACAGCAGGCAGATTTCTCGTTGGGGAAGACCTGGGTATTACGGGCAACAATATGGCATGGAAAACGCTTGTATACGATGAGAACAGTGGAACCTATGCGATGCCAAAAGGAAGTTTGGGCTTCCGTTGGGGTGAAGAAGGCACATGGAATCTCAAAATGGAACAGGTGGAGAACGGTGAGCCGATTGATCCAAGACTATCCATGCTCGGAGTCCATCATGATCTCGTAACCATTCAACTGCCGTACTTTGATGATGAGGGAAAACATGTCATGAAGCGGCAGATTCCTGTACGCCAGATTTGGCTGGGAAACAGATGGATTATGGTAACATCCGTATACGATCTGGTACTTGCCAAATACGGAATTGAACGTGAAATGACACGTTCTACGGATTCAGCAGAAGTAGTCACTGGTGCGGTGCAGTTGAGTGTACGTGTTCACCGTGGAGACGACATCTTGAATGCACCACAGGTAAAACCATTCACCCCAGCGTGGCAAGAGAAAATCACTGGTGTGGACGAAGAGACTGTCGTACAGATTGCACGTGAGTTTGCACAAAATGCGATCGATACCAAAGGGCGTTCCATGATCATCATGGGAGCCGGTATTAATCACTGGTACAACTCCGACGTCATCTATCGCGCCATCATTAACTTAATACTGATGACAGGCTGTCAGGGTGTGAACGGTGGAGGTTGGGCGCACTATGTTGGTCAAGAAAAACTGCGTCCGGCTGAAGGCTGGCAGACGATTGCCTTTGCTCGTGACTGGACCGGACCTGCACGTCTGCAGAACGGAACATCTTTCTTCTACTTTGCAACAGATCAATGGAGATACGAGGAGACCCAAGTAGGAGAATTGACTTCGGCGCTTGAGGGTGAACCGAGGTTCCAGCATGTGGCTGATTATAATGTGATGGCTGCGCGTATGGGCTGGCTTCCATCTTATCCACAATTCAATCGTAACTCAATTGATCTGCATCAGGATGCACTGCAGGCTGGAGCAATGACGAAGGAAGAGATCGGTGCTTATGTAGCCTCTGAATTGCAGAACAAAAATCTGAAGTTCTCAATCGAGCAACCCGATGATCCAGCGAACTTCCCGCGTGTACTATTTGTCTGGAGAGCGAATCTGATCTCAAGTTCCGGCAAAGGACATGAGTATTTCCTCAAGCATCTGCTCGGTGCAACGAACGGATTGCTGAATGATGACGATCATGGACTGCGCCCAGAGCATGTGGAATGGGTGGATGAAGCACCGGAAGGCAAACTCGACCTGATGATCAATATGGATTTCCGGATGGCAGGTACGGCGATGTATTCCGATATTGTGCTGCCAGCAGCGACCTGGTATGAGAAAAGCGATCTGAGCAGTACGGATATGCATCCGTTCGTTCATCCATTTAATCCGGCTGTAGCCACGCAGTGGGAATCCCGTTCGGACTGGGATACCTTCAAGGAAATTGCACGTGTATTCTCCGAGATGGCTGTGCAGCAATTTGATGGTCCACAGAAGGAGATCATAGCTACACCGCTGTTGCATGATTCACCAGATGAGCTTGCTCAACCGTACGGAGAGATCAAAGACTGGAGCGAGGGAGAATGTGAAGCAATCCCGGGGAAAACGATGCCGCATATTCAGGTCGTGGAACGTGACTATGCTGCCGTATATAACAAAATGATCAGCCTTGGACCTGTGGTGAAGGATAAACCAATCGGTACCAAAGGCATATCCTGGTCTGCCAGTGAAGAGTATGAAAAACTCAAGGGCATCCTGGGCGTGCATCGTAAAGATGGCGTTGGACAAGGATGTCCGGATCTGAGCACAGACCGTAATGTTGCTGAGGCCATTCTGACCTTGTCCAGTACAACGAACGGCAAGATGGCTGTGCGTGCGTGGGAAGCGCTTGAACAGAAAACAGCATTGCATCTGAAAGATTTGGCTGAGGAACGGTCTGAGGAATGTTTTACGTTTGACGAGATCACTTCCAAACCGAAAACGGTCATTACCTCGCCTGCATTCAGCGGATCGGAAAAAGGCGGACGTCGATATTCGCCATTCACCACCAATGTGGAGCGCCTGATTCCATGGCGTACATTGACGGGCAGACAGCAGTTCTATATTGATCATGCGATGCTCCGCGAGTTCGGAGAGACATTAGCGACATTTAAACCTGTGCTGAAGCATACACCGTTCCATCCAAACAGCAAACGTCCGATCGAAGGGGGAAAGGAGATTGTCCTGAACTACCTGACACCGCATAATAAGTGGTCGATCCACAGTATGTACTATGATGCGCTGCCGATGCTGACGTTGTTCCGAGGTGGCCCGACAATCTGGATGAACTACGAAGATGCAGAAGAAGCCGGACTGGTTGACAACGACTGGATCGAATGTTTCAACCGTAACGGAGTAGTCGTTGCCCGAGCCGTAGTGACGCACCGTATTCCTCGCGGCATGGCATTCATGTATCACGCTCAGGACCGTCATATTAATGTTCCGGGCACCAAAATATCACAGACACGTGGGGGTACGCATAACAGTCCGACACGTATTCATGTGAAGCCCACCCATATGATCGGTGGTTATGCCCAGTTAAGTTATGGCTTCAACTACTATGGCCCGACAGGCAATCAGCGTGACCTCAATGTCATCATAAGAAAACTGCAGGAGGTGGATTGGCTTGAAGATTAAAGCACAAGTCAGTATGGTCATGAATCTGGACAAATGCATAGGGTGCCATACATGTAGTGTTACGTGCAAAAACACCTGGACCAATCGTCCAGGTGCAGAATATATGTACTGGAACAATGTAGAGACCAAGCCAGGGGTGGGTTATCCGAAACAATGGGAGGACCAGGAGCGTTATCGCGGTGGCTGGGAGATGAAGAATGGCAAACTGGAATTGAAGTCCGGCACACGGGCAAGACGCTTGCTTAACATTTTCCATAACCCGGATCAGCCTACAATTGATGATTATTACGAGCCATGGACCTACGAGTATGAGAAACTGACGAACAGCCCGGAGAAAAAACATCAGCCTGTAGCAAGACCGAAATCCCAGATTACCGGTGAATATATGAATCTGGAGTGGGGACCTAACTGGGAGGATGATCTGGCAGGTGCCCATGTAACCGGGATGGAAGACCCCAACATGAAGGGTGTCGAGGATTCGATCAAAATGGATTTTGAACAGGTATTTATGATGTATCTGCCACGGATCTGTGAACACTGCCTTAACCCGGCCTGTGTGTCCTCCTGTCCTTCCGGAGCGATGTACAAACGGGAAGAAGACGGGATTGTACTGGTTGACCAAAATGCATGCCGCGCATGGAGATTCTGTGTATCGAGCTGTCCTTACAAGAAGGTCTATTTCAATTGGCAGACAAACAAAGCCGAGAAATGTACGCTATGTTTCCCGCGGATTGAAGCGGGTCTGCCAACGATCTGTTCCGAGACCTGTGTGGGACGTATCCGTTATATCGGCCTGATGCTGTATGATGCAGACCGTGTTGAAGCCGCTGCTTCAGTTGAAAATGACCAGGATCTCTATGAATCCCAAATGGATATTTTCCTTGATCCAAATGATCCTGAGGTGATCCGCGAAGCGCGTGAGGCCGGAATTCCAGAGGATTGGATTGTTGCAGCGCAGCAGTCCCCTATTTATAAAATGGTTATCGACTGGAAAATTGCGCTCCCGCTTCATCCGGAATACCGCACCATGCCAATGGTATGGTACATTCCACCGCTTAGCCCGATTACCAATCGGGTAGAGGGACAGGGAAGTTCACTGGAGGCTAATGATATTTTCCCTGCGATTGATAACATGCGTATTCCGGTGGAGTATCTTGCCAATCTGCTTACAGCAGGAGATACGGATCGAATTCGTGAGGTCCTGCGGAAGATGGCAGTTATGCGCATTCACATGCGTAATCAGCAGACGGGTAAGACCAGTGAATCGGCATTGCTGGAAAGAGTGGGTATGGATGCACAGGAAGTGGAGGACATGTACCGACTGCTCGCGATTGCGAAGTATAATGATCGTTTTGTCATCCCGCCAGCCCACCGTGAGGAAGTGGAAGATCTCTTCAGCGAACAGGGCAGCTGCGGACTTGATTTTGCAGGTGGTCCAGGTTCTTGTGGGGTATTTTGATGGGAAAGGAGACGATGACGATCGAACCCAATGAAGGAACAGGTCAGACTCTGGTTTACGATGCGGATACGAGAAGAATGGTCTGCAAACTGATCTCCTACCTGTTGCAATATCCGGATACAGCGTGGAGAGAGGGACTATCGGGTGTTCAGGAAGCCATACAGTCCATTTCGGATGAGACAGGGAAGCAGATTCTGTCGACATTTGTAGATGAAGCACAGGCGGTAAGCTCGATTGAATGGCAGGATTCCTATGTTCGTACATTCGATTTTGATAAAAAGTGTAACCTCTATCTCACGTATGCTCTTCATGGCGATGAACGGGATCGGGGCCCGGCTCTGATTGAATTGAAACGCAGATATGAAGCTGCGGGATTTTATATGGAAGTGAGTGAGTTGCCGGACTATTTGCCTATGGTGCTTGAATTTGTAGCTGAGGCTCCCGAGGAAGATGCCTTAGGGGTGCTCTCCAGTTGCCATAAGGCGTTGGTCACAATGAGCGAAAGCATTACGGGACAGAACAGCCCATATGGACCATTGCTCAGTCTGATGTTACAGGTCATTCCTGAGCCTCCTGCCCCTGATGTGCCAGAACAAGAAGAGACAGTTAACCAACAACCTGCAGATCTTATGCAGATCGCTGCCCAGATGAGGAGGGGGAATCGGTGAGTACACTGGAACTGTTGTTATGGGGCGCTCTTCCCTATATGGTCATTGTTTTCTGTATTACGGCGACAATCTGGCGTTATGTGACGAATCCTTTCAGTTGGACGTCAAAGTCCAGTGAGATGTTGGAGAAACGCATGCTAAAATGGGGCAGTTTACTCTTCCATATCGGGATATTCGCTGTAATCTGTGGACATATTGCCGGTTTGCTTGTTCCAGTGGAGTTCTATCGCTGGATTGGACTGAGTGATGAAGGATATCACTTGATGGCTATCGCAGGAGGACTGCCTGCGGGGATCATTGCATTGGCAGGTGCTGTCATTTTGCTGGTTCGCCGTTATGTTGCTCGCAGAGTGCGGGCGACAAGCAGCATCGGGGATTGGATGGCACTTGCCATGTTGATCATAGTCATTGTCACCGGAATACTGGCGACCTCGGCTAATGCGGTGAATCACACAGGTTTTGACTATCGAACAACGATTAATCCGTGGTTGCGCGGTCTGATCGTATTCCAGCCTGATCCCGTTCTGATGCAGACTGTACCGATGAACTTCAAAGTACACATTCTGCTTACCTTTGTACTGTACTGCGTGTTTCCATTTACACGTCTGGTTCACATGTTGAGTATGCCACTGGGTTATCTGAAACGCAGTTATGTGCTGTATCGCAGAAGAGATGGTGCTGTGTATCCGAATCAGGAACAAAAAAAGGAAAGGGCGATGTAGATGCAACATAAAGGAAAGGTTCAACTGCCCTTGCAAACGGCAAGTCTGGTTCTGGGTTTCATGGTATGGGTTATCCTGTCATCTCTGATGCCATTTATTAAAGAAGATATTGCGCTTACGTCTTCCCAGCTTGCGTGGGCGACAGCGATTCCCGTATTGATCGGATCGATTGCCCGTATTCCGATTGGTTATTGGACGAATCGATATGGAGCACGCAATATTTTCATGATCAGCTTTGTCCTGCTGCTGGCCCCGGTATGGTGGATTAGCCGTGCGACGTCGTTCAGTGATCTGGTGATTGGTGGATTGTTCCTCGGTATTGGGGGAGCTGTCTTCTCCGTCGGTGTAACTTCACTGCCCAAATATTATCCGAAAGAGCGACATGGATTTGTTAACGGGATCTACGGAATTGGTAACCTGGGTACAGCACTGTCTGCATTCGGAGCTCCGCTGATCGCTGATCGTATGGGATGGTCTACGACGGTTCTGCTCTACAGTATTTTGCTATTAGGGATGGCGGCGCTGAATTTCGTTCTGGGTGACAAACAGGAAGTACGAGTTAACGCTCCTTTAATGCAGCAACTGAAGGCCATATCACGCAACAATAAACTATGGTTGCTCTGCTTGTTTTATTTTCTGACATTTGGCTCGTTCGTGGCATTTACGGTGTACTTGCCGAATTTCCTAGTTAGTCACTTTCAGATGGATAAAGTCGATGCAGGTATTCGTACAGCGGGATTCATTCTCGTTGCAACCATTATGAGGCCCGTGGGAGGTTGGCTTGGAGATCGATTTAATCCATTCAAAATATTAATGTTTGTGTTCGGCGGATTAACGATCGCAGCGATTGTATTATCCTTCGCGCCATCATTCTATATCTACACGATTGGATGTCTGACTGTGGCATTATGCGCAGGGACAGGTAACGGAACCATTTTCAAATTAGTGCCAATGTATTTCGTCAAACAACCAGGTGTAGCGAATGGAATGATCTCCGCTATGGGGGGACTGGGTGGATTCTTCCCTCCGTTGATGTTGACTTTGTTGTACAGCATGACCGGTCATTATGCCATTGGTTTCATGGCTTTGTCTCAGATTGCGTTGGTCAGTCTTGTACTTGTGATCTGGATGTTCTACCAGGAGAAACTCCAGTTATCTGCGAGCATTCTGGAGAGTACCATTGAAGCCATTCTGATCACAGATACGAACAGTGTTATTACATCCGTGAACCCGGCCTTTACTGCGGTCACTGGTTATAGTGCTGAAGAGGCGGTTGGACAGAAGCCAAGCCTGCTGAAATCCGGTAAACAGGATAAACGTTTCTATGACCAATTATGGCTGGAATTACGTGAAAAAGGATATTGGCAAGGCGAGATCTGGAATCGGAAGAAAAACGGAGAAATCTATCAGGAATGGCTAAGTATTACGGCAATCCGTAATGAGGCAGGCGAAGTCAAATATTATGCGGGCATGTTCAGTGACATGGGCAGGCCAGAGCTCACAATCGCCTGATACATGTATCGCAAGAGACCTTAACATCGATTGCAGGCGTTAAGGTCTCTTTTTGCACACAGAGATTGGTGTAAGAACTTGGAATAACCCCAGTAGAGCTGGGCGGTCAGGCATCCCTTTGTTGCTTCAATGCTTGTAAATCAAGAATGATAATTCGGCTGCGATCCACTTCGATCAAATGCTCTTTTGTAAGCTGATTCAGAAGCCGATTCGCTGTTTCCCTTGTTGTACCAATGGAATTGGCAAACTCCTGGTGTGTCATGGGCAGGTTGATGATAATTTGGTCTCCATGCGTCTGTCCGTGTTGTTCTGCGAGCATGAGAAGGAAGGAGAGCACGCGGTTGCGCACGTCCTGACCAGAGAGTACCTGCAATTTATCCTGTAATTCTCGTATTTTGTCTCCGAGTACACGCATGATTTTGATCGCAATCGATGGAGTGCTCAGCATTAAACGTTCGAACAGTCTGACGGGTATGGCCAGTAATTCGGTAGGTGTAATCGCTTCAGCGGTAGCCGGATAGGGGTGTGCGTTAAAAAAGCCGGTGTGCGGGAACATATCTCCTGTTTTGAGAAAAGAGACAATCTGTTCATGTCCGTTCTCATCCGTTTTATATGCTTTTACGATGCCGGTACGAATGAAAAAAACAGCTTCTTTTTCGCTACCTTCGCTAAAAATGACCGTTTTCTTATGAATGCTTCTGGAAATGGCGATATCTTCGACCTGCATTAATTCTTCTGGACTAAGGTCCTGAAAGATGGGGAACTGTTGTAGAAACTCCGCTGCTGAATCTTTGTTTACCCTGCTCATGAGAATCTTTCCTCTCTGTGTTCATATTTCTAACTTCGATATCATTCAATCCTAGGAGGTTAACTGTGAAGTGAAGACCAATACGCATTCAATCGTTATCCCTCATGAACATGGCGGCTGGGTCATGGTTAGTGTGCCTTTTCTGGTAGGTGTGATTGCAAGTGGTCCGCACTGGCTGCATGCGCCCTTATTTGTAGCTTGGCTTGGATTATATCTAACCGCGTATCCCTTACTACAGTCTTTGAAAAAGAATGCCAATCGACATCGTCTCTACAAGTGGGCGGCAATCTACGGTACAGTGGCTCTAATCTGTCTGATCCCACCCGTTCTGGGTCAGATCTCACTATTATTCTTTGGCCCGGTACTGGCTGGCTTGTTGCTGGTGAACATCTGGCATGTGAGACACAAAGTAGAACGCTCGCTTACCAATGACCTGTGTGCCATGCTGGTATTCTCTCTAGGGGGAGCAGCTGCTTATCTCATAGGAGGCGGGCACTGGGACTATGGAATGGCAATCGTCGTTTTGTTTTCTTTCTTACATTTTACAGGAAGTACGTTCTTTGTGAAATCAGTCTTTCGAGAGCGAACGAATAAGCGATGGCTGATGCTAACTCGTATGGTACATATCCTTCTAATTATCATACCGATGGTGATCGGATATCCATGGATGTCTTTGTCGTATATCTATTCCGCTGTACGCACCTTCATATATGCAGGCAGAACACTGCGTCCTATGAAGGTCGGTATCATTGAAATTATTGGAGCCGTACAGTTCCTGATCTGGTCTATTCTGTTGTAAACCGCATCATTTCATCATAGCGTGATTTTTGAACACAGCAGGTGATATAGGTCACAACGTCACAGGATTGTTTTTGATTCGTCGGCAAGGGTTAATGGAATGATAGAAGATTATTGAACAAGAGAGGGGTCGACCCGGATGTGGACTGCATTCATGTGGGGCGGCATCTCTGCCTCAGCGGTTGTCATTGGTGCACTCGCAGCCCTGTTTCTAAAGATTCCTAAACGAGTCATCGGATGGATCATGGCTTTTGGGACAGGTACTTTAATCGGGGCAGCTACCTTTGAATTACTCGGAGATGCGCTGAATGATGGGGGGATTATCCCTACAGCCATTGGTTTTACGGCAGGTGCCGTGGTGTATACCTTGTTTGACCTGCTAATCTCGGCAAAGGGTGGGGCAGGGCGTAAACGCTCGGGCAGGTCAGGAGACTCGAATCAAAGCGGCTTGGGGATCTTTGCAGGCACAGTAATGGACGCTATCCCGGAATCCATCATGCTTGGAGCCAGCTTGCTGGCCGGCAACGGTGTCAGTGTGGTGCTGGTGGTATCCATTTTTGTCAGCAACATCCCTGAAGGTCTGTCGAGTACGGTTGGATTGCAGGGCAGCAAGTACAGTCGTGCGAAAATCATGTTGATGTGGTTAAGTGTATTGCTGATCTCCGCGTTTGCAGCTCTGGGTGGATATCTGTTTCTCGAACAGCTTCCTGAGGAGATGGGTGCAGCAATTGGTGCATTTGCAGGTGGTGGAATCATTGCGATGATCTGCTCGACGATGATGCCAGAAGCCTTTGAGGAAGGCGGACCTGTCGTGGGTTTGATTGCATCCATGGGATTGCTCGTATCACTATTGTTGGATCTGTAGATGACAGAATAAGCTTCCGATCGCTGTCCACTACATAGTCGTGTAAATATTAGTTAAATCTATATAAAAAGAGTATCCGAACAGAGTGGTTTCTGATCGGATACTCTTTTTATTATTCAGACAAAAGATAATCTTAGTGGTTGCTGGAACAACTTCCTCCACACCCGCAAGCCTCTTTACCCAGTTCATTCGCTTCGGGTAGACGGTTCATTTCCACGGATTTCGTGAAATAGTGACTGATCTGCTGATGCAGCTGGCTGAACTCGCGCTGTGCATAGATGAACCGTCGAATGAGGGGATGATCATAAAGAGCGCGTTCTTCCTCTTCATATACCTGAATTTCAGAGGCAAGCAACCCAATATTTTGCCGTTCTTTCTCCTCCAGTGCCTGATGTTTCTCCATAAAACGCTCATACTGGGCTGTGGCCTGTTCATCTGCTGCAAACTGATCAATCATGTCCCGCATCTCTTTGTATCCTTCATCTTGTAACAGTAGTGAACATAACTCCTGCATTTTGTGCATAATGATCTGTTTGTCCAATTTAACAACCGTATTCATCGCAAAACCCTCCTATAGATCTTTTCTTAACTGTATACGCTAACGTAAGCCCGCACTGTGACGATACTCACATCTGATGTGAAATATAATACTTGTCCAAATACGCTGTTATTCTGTCATCTCAGTGTTATTGTCAAATCTTTAGTTCAGTGAGTAACCTTTTCCCTAAGCTGCTCCAGTTGAAGAATAAGGATGCAGTTTCCTGTAACCTGAAGCAGACCCTGAGTTTGCATCATGGTAAGTTTGCGACTTAGTGTTTCAGGTGTAATCCCGAGTAACAGAGCCATATCTTTTTTGAAAACAGGCAAGCGTATCTCATGTTTTGCATGATTTCGGGTATGGAAATACAAAAGCAACTTAGCAATCTTTTGTTCCGTTGTCATCGCACTAAGCGAGCTATTCCATTCATCTGTTTCACGGAGCAGCTTGGAAATGGCAAGCAGGAAATGATAAGCAAGCTTTGGATCATGTTCAAGTAACTGGTCAAAGTCATGTTTGTTGATGGAGCAGATGGCCGAAGGCTCCAGAACTTCGGCGTTAGCCGTATGTGCTTTTTGATGTAACAGGGAATCTTGTCCGAAGAAATCACCGGGAAACAGAAACCGAATAATATGTTCCTTGCCATTGTCATTGTATTTGGATAACTTCACACATCCCTGATGAACCACATAAAGCGTATCTGAGCGTTCTCCCTCCTGGACGACAACTTCGCCTTTGTTATATTTGCGGGTATGCAGAAGGGAGATCAACAAGGCAGCTTCGGACGGATCAAGATGCTGGAACAGAGATACTTTGGAGAAACAGGCATCCTTCGCTTCGTGTGTACAGATCATCGTTTAATCACCTCGAATGGTTCAGGATAGGTATAGCCATTATCTATTGTCATGTCTCAGTGAGACATCGCGGGTCCACCATGATCAGTACCATCCTTGGTCACACGCAGAACAGCGGCAGCGCCTTTGGCTACATGGTTGAACTGATGGGTTACAATCGCATAATCACCTTCTTCGGTCACGGTGAACTCTACGACAGCTCCACCACTTGCGGGAAGCATAACCGTCTGTATTCCATACTGGATGTTGCGTGGATTCCCATCGGTATACACACGGTCCATAATGGTACCTACAACGTGGAAGGATGAGACTTCATTGGGTCCGGCATTACTGACATAGATTCGCATCGTATCTCCTACTTTGGCTAACAGGGGATGTTTTACTAATCCATAGTCATTACCGTTAAATACGACATATTCCGGTTCCCCGTTCAAAAAGGCCTCGTAATCATGTTCTTTGTACCATTCACTCTGAACAAGGGTATACTCACGATCAACCAAGTGATCGGAAGGATATCCAGCCTTGGGTTCAACAATAATCATGCCGTACATCCCGTTTGCGATATGGGCAAGAACCGGTTTGGTTCCACAGTGATACATGAATACACCTGGTGAGGAGGTTGAGTAGGTGAACGTGCCTTCCTCGCCTGGCATGACATCAATAAATTTGCTGCTTGGAGCAGCATGTACAGCGTGAAAATCCATGGAGTGAGGCAGGCTGGAATCTTTATTTTTTAACGTGAACACCAATGTATCTCCCTCGGTCACTCTTAGGACGGGTCCGGGGACGGTACCATTAAATGTCCAAGCGTTGTAAATCACTCCTTCGGAGATTTCGATATCTGTAACCTGGGCCGTCATTTCAATATATACCGTAGTATCTTCTCTGCGAATGATCGGGTCCACCGGGGGTTGACTGACCGCAGAGGAGGAGGAGGAGACTTCATCGTGGTGAACAGGTTTAACCGTATCAGTTGAACTACAGTGAGAGAGCGTTGCTGTGAATATAGCGAATACAAGTGACCATTTATATACATTCAGTAAGGAGAACATAGTTGCACAACCTTTACTCAAGTGATGTTTTTCACAATCTAAAAAGCAGGTTTTCTTTCATTTCAGTAGTTATTTAGTTATAGATTACGTTATTGAGGTGGGGACAGGTGTGATGAGGCACACACTTGGGTATGTCGTATTAGAGGCATTTCCAACAATCTGTCTTCCATTCTTGTGCTGTGGAACGGAGTTTCATATAATTTTAGAGAGATGGATTGGTAAATGTTGAGTATTCTAACGCAGTGTGTGTCATAGTTTCAGGGAGAAGGGTGGATACAGGATGAAACGTTTCGAAGATGAAGGTGCATATAAGTACAGTTTCTATTCGGTTCTTCGACGGGGCGAGCGGATTGATGTAAAATGTCCCAAATGCGGTGGACACGCTTGGATTGAACAACGGAATGATCAACTGGGATGGAAGTGTTTCGAATGTTACGCTCAAGCTTTTGAAGAACCAGTATATCAATATAAAGCCAAGGGGAATTGTGCTGTATGTGAACGCTGGTTCAACGTGGAAGTCACAGACGAGAAGAAGACGTCTCACCGATCAACGTATGTGGAATGTCCGCATTGTGGTTCTGTGAATCAGATTGAATTACACGCCAAGCCGACATACCAAAGGTGTTTTTCCGAGATTTGTGCAGGGAAAGATCCTGTGTTCGGGCTGGAATTATACTTCCTGGATGAGTTCAGAGGAAAAATAATATGGGCTGTGAATCGGGAACATCTGAATTATCTCATCGCTTATGTCTCCGCAGATCTGCGTGTGAAATACGGAAATATGCCTATACGAACGGCTTCACATAGTATTCCGGCTTATATCAAAGATGCGAAGAACAGGGATGTGGTTGTTCGTACACTGTCGAAGCTTCAGCACAAGACTGGATGAGAATGGAATTGAAGATGAAGCGTTAAAGCCGCAAGGAGAGAAGATATGAAACTACGAGTTAAACTTACTATTTTTGCAGTCATTCTGGGTATGTTGATGATTCCGGCTTATTTTATTTTACAGACATTTGGTGTATTTCAAAAAGAGACAGTATTATCTGACTATGCTCTCGCCGTTGATGTTAATGGGAAGTCCTATGAAGCCTGGCCACTGATTAACAGTTTTGCAGCGATGGACAAAGAGGAAGATAACCGTCAGTTTTATTACCGGATCGACATGAGTCATCTCCAATACCTGTTTAATCTGGCCTATCAGGAATATGATGTGAAGCCCGGCGGGGACAATCCGTATCTGGCTGGTACTTTAAACTATCAACGAACAGATCACAACTATGTGCAGACCGAGAGGCAGTATGAGAACGCCAACGATTTTACAACGGTTTTGAATCTGTATGATCAGGATGGGCAGGTGATCTACACCTACAATAACACCGGCAAGGGAGATAAACAGCTGGTGGAATCCATTATTCATCAGGGAATGAGCCGTTCTACGAATGGTGGCGGCGGTGAAGCTGTTCGCGATCCTTATATTAATATTACGGCGTTATTTCGCGACAAGTTAAATATCGATGTGAAACTGACGGTGGATGAGGATCACAAAGTGGTTACCATTCGAATGAACAAATCGGAGGCGAGACGATGAATGAGTATGGTGTACAACACGGACCTGTTTATCTGGAAGGATTAATTAGGAAAGAAGAGGACATAAAGTCCGATGAAGTGGAATGGAAAGGCAAACTTCAAACGAGTGATGGTCATGATAAATTCCATATTTTTTATTATGGTGACTTGACCGAAGATGATCTGATTACCTGGCATGATTCGACACCGCTTCTTGTATATGCGGAGCATACGGTCACGGGTGAGCGCTATCTGCTCATTGATACCGCCAAGCACGGATATGATGCCATGTTATGTGAGACCTATTCGGAAGAAGCACTACATGACAGACCCCTTCGTCCTTACCTGGATGTTGAAGGAGAGGACATCTTTAAAGTTGAGTTGACGGCCTACTACAATGTGCCTTGGGATGACGAGTTTGGCGAAGATGTAGATGAAAATGGTGCATATGAACTGATCACGGGAGAACTCATGCATTTTGATCAGGTCAAGCGTGATGGATATGATGCCTTTGCCATTCGCATTCTGAATCGTAAAGGAGTATGGACTGAAATTGTACAGGAAGAATTGGCTTAGATCCTGTAAACGAATGAACCAAACTGAGATGGGAGATGTCGAAAAATGTATATTGTATCCCGTGTACTTAAGCCGGTTCCAACAGAGGAACTGGATCACTTTGAACAACAGCACGGCATCTCGCTACCTTTATCATACCGCACCTGGATTGAGCAATACGGGGAAGGTACATACACGGGTTGGATGAATGTGCAGAGACCTGACTCGGAAGTGTTGAAGCCTTTTGTGGAATATGATTTTTGGATACATACGGATGATTCGCCTATAAGTCAGCATCAACTTGAACAGTGCATCTCCATCGGCAGTTCTGTAGATGGAGATTTCCTTGCTGTTCATCCGGAAGTTGAGGGGCTGCTGTGGCTACCACGTCATGATGAGAATATCACCTTATGGACATGCTCGGAGACTGAATTTGGTGAAACGTTGGACCGGATCTATTGTGGGTATTACCATCAGGATAAACCGATAACGCCACTATACTTTGAACCGTGGAATGAGCTGCGGAAACATACGTTTTACCATTTTTCAGGGACAGAACAGGGAAGCTCCATGAAGGAACTCGCCGATACATGCAAAACAGAATTTAATTGGGATGCTGTGTTGGAGAATGAGTACATGTGCAAGATGTTCATGGTGTCGATGGGAGGATATTTACGATTTAACTATGCAGCTGGGAGAGAAGTTGCCCTGTTCTATGAAGAAAAGAATGGTGCGGAGGAGGCGACGGATAACGAAATCAGTATGTTCTTGCAGGCACATCATTGTACGGCATATGAATAGGGGCAGAGTGGAGGGACACCTATGAGTTGGTTAAAGGAAGACATTGCGGAACAATGGCGCAATGAAGGCAAGCGTTATGCAAGGGATGTCAATGCATTTGTCCGGAGAAGTATGCAGGGAGAGCAACCGGATGAATCCGAGTTGGAGGTAGACTCCAGAAGCGGAATGAGTACTGAAGTATTCCATATGGTGAGACAGGCCAATCTCCATGGTGATGTGGAGGTGCTTCGACATGAGCTACCCGCAGCGACGTGGCCATTGAACGAGGCGTTTCAGGCTTCCATGCAAGCGGTCAAAGTTGTAGGTTATCTGAACGAGGAAACGATTGTATGTAATACGGGGATTTTCACGGAGAATAGTCAGATATATACGATGGATCAGCACGGATGGCAGTTGATCTCTCCATATACTTTTGCAGGTTGCTCATCGGATGGACTTGACTTTGCGCTTGCAGGACCGGATGGGATTCGTATCATTCGTCAGCCAGATCGCAAGTTGGAAGGACAGGAGATAGCAACATATCAATGGGAAGATATTCAAGCCCGGATACAGTCGGCATTACCTCGGATTGAATCACTTGCGGACTGTGAGCATCCCGAACGGACACTTGAAGGACTTATCCCTATCGATGAAGGCAAAGCACTACTCATACATTCAAGATACGGGATATATCTCGTCACACAAGCACAGGTGACCTTGCTTCATCCCGATCTGGCAGAGATCGAAGAGTATGAGCTAGAGGATACACAGATAGATATGGGACATGCAGCTGTATCACGGGATGGTCGATGGATTGCCTATGGCAGCCAAGGAAGCAATCATATGGTGATGGACCGTCGGCTGAGCAAGACATACCCTCTCTATCCAGAATCGAGCTACCCTCATTATGCGGCATTCACCAGTGATAACCAAACCGTCTGGTTTAACGCATGTCATTTCTATAACGGGGTAACGATACAGGTTCCGCTGGAATCTATCGCAGGTAACGAAACGAAGGAAGATTGGCCGGTCATGGATGAGAATACACGAGTGTATGCAACGGTGGAAATAGAGGCGGGAATGGTGCTTGGGGATGCATATGGTTATCTGTATTGTGTAAATGGCGAGGGTAAGGAAGTATGGCGTCATTTTGTGGGAAGTACGATCTATTCTCTCGCTGTATCCCCTGAGCAGTCCAAACTTGCAGTTGGCACGTATGGTGGCATGCTGCATGTGCTGGATCTTCGTTCCAAAGAAATGGACGAGTACGGGATCGGTACAGGCACTCTTCGTGAGTTGGAGCGGTATGTGTTGTGGCGTGGAGAAGAACCTCTTCGCTGGTAAGGTCGTATTACAACCTGCAAAGGGGTGAAGGGATGGAACGTGAAGAGGCTGTAACGTTATTAAAATGTCACTCCTTTTCTTATGATGATCTGAGTCATCCCAAGATGGAGAA
Organism: Paenibacillus sp. GQ49; assembly: GCF_059759055.1. Lineage (NCBI taxonomy): Bacteria > Bacillati > Bacillota > Bacilli > Caryophanales > Paenibacillaceae > Paenibacillus > Paenibacillus sp. GQ49. The sequence continues at coordinate 222,751 of NZ_JCAXEL010000009.1, read as the reverse complement.
CGGTTTTATTGGCAGTCTGCGGCCTTTCCGTGGACATTTGATTAAGGAGAATTTTCATGAGTTGATGGAGATACTGCGTGTTCTGGCGTCCGAACTTGCACGGCCTTCACTGGATCGGGAAGTCATGGCATGTCTATGGGGAATTACTCATATGGCCCGTGCTTGGGCCGTTGAACCCGAAGGCATGCTTCGCAGCAACAACCTCATTTCCGACGAACAGGTGACATTGATGGAACAATGGCTTAATTTGTTATCTTACGCAGTCATGATTCTAATTGAAGGCGGCGGAGAGGAAGAAGCGTTTTGGGAATATCATCAGTATCTACAAGAAGAGAAGAACTGAGGTAGGGGAGGTGTGGTGAGATTGGAGCCGAATGTATCATTAAACGTGCTAATGGACGAGCTGAATCACTTGTTAGATGAGAGAATACAGGATCAAGAGATTCGGCAATTGTTTGAAGAATATCAACAGCGGGAAGGTGCATCCGAGGAAAGTCTGGATCTATTCGAAAAGGAGTATGGCGTCCGGCTGCCTGGCGATTTTCGTGCCTTTTACCAAAGGAAAGACGGCAGTGGCTACGGGTTGCATGTGCTGTACTCGGGTGATGCCGAGACGGGCAGATGTACACCCTTTTATCTGATGTCATTGGAAGAGATTCGAGAGACCAAACAATACTTCTGTGAAGTGGATGAGAAGCTTGAAGAGTATTATTCTGCCGAAGAGATCAGCCAGCTGGACCCGGAGATCAAGCCATACCTGTTCCACAAACAATGGATTCCTTTTGCAACAATCGCGGGAGGTTCACTGTATCTGATGCTCGATTTTGATCCAACGGAGGAAGGGACGTATGGGCAGATTATTATGTATGTACACGATCCGGACTTTGTTTATTTCCTAACGTCTACTTTCACTGATCTGCTCGTTATGTCGAACCGTAATTTGAAGATGATGGATGAGATCACGTATTAAAAGTCCTGCACGATTAGACAATTCCTTCAATAATAAAGAAGCTGCCGAAGCAGCTCCTTTATCTGAACAAGTACTTTGAATGAGTCTAATGATTACCACTGGAAGAAACGATGTCCATGAAATCCTCCACCTGGAGGTCCTCCGTGTCCACCTGGACCACCCGGCCCGCCTCCATGAGGTCCGCCTGGATAGCCACCTCCTGGGAAATGACCAGGGTGTCCACCGGGATAGCCACCGCCCGGATAACCGCCTCCTGGATAGCCACCATGCCACCAAGGACCACCGATCGGAAATGGCAGTGGAACAGGAACGATGGGTGGGTATGGATAGGGATAAGGGTAAGGATACGGTGAGGGTGGCGGAGGTGGTGGATAATAAGGGTAAGGATAACCCGCAGGTTGCGGGGATGAAACTGAACCAGGGCCGTATGCCATGTAATAAGCCTCCAATGACTGGATTGATGATATCAGCCTATGCCACAGTGGTTTCAGATGATACAGCAGATTGAAATTATGAATATAAATATGAAGGGGGAAATATAGGGTGGCCGTAGCTTTTCACACTGACCCAAGAGGAACTGCCTATGAACTGTTGATTGACGAATTGATCGAGAAGGCAGATCGTTTTATGCTAATAGACAGAAAGAGGTACGAAGAGAACGAGATACCGGAAGTAGTTCGTGTGTTAGAGAGATTGAAGCCCTATCTTGTGGAACGTACTACGATGGAAGAGATGATGCTGAAAAGCGGAGCCTATTATTCCGAAGGCATCTATTATACATATCGCTGTACTCCGGAATCGGGTCAAGTGCTCAAAGAAGAAGCCAACCGTTTTCATGATTGGTGTTACCCGTCATTGCCGGACGATCTTTGCTTTATGACAGAAGACGGAAATGATTATTTTTTCTCTGTTGCCCATGAGCATATGTACGGCATGAGGATTACATACAAAGAAGCGAGTGAACTTATGGAGCGGATTCCGGGGTTGTTCTTTGATTTGGACCGTCATAAGGAAATTGACCATCTTCTGGACGATGCGATCAGGCATCAGACCGATAAGCTGGATATCAGCTTACATGGTTTAAGTGAGCTTCCTGAACGAATTCGGGAGTTGAAGCACTTGAAGGAGTTGACGATTTTTGAGCAGAATCTGTACTCCCTCCCAGCAGGTCTGTTTGAACTTACTTCATTGGAAAGATTGGTCATTACAACGCTGGATCTGGAACGTATTCCGGCAGAGATCGGGAAACTGAAGCAACTTCAAGAGTTAAGAATTTATTGTGGCAGTCCTTTTGAATCTGCACCTGGTTGGAGGCCCAAGCCACAAACTGAGTTGGGATTAAATTGTATCCCGCCTGAGATTGGTGAATTAAGTGAGCTGAAGTATCTGGAGATAGTATATTCTGGTATACGTGAACTCCCTCCGGAGTTGGAAAAACTGAAGAATCTGCGTGCTTTACTGGTGACCAATGCACTGATTGAGGGAACTCCGGATGTTGTCACAAGAATGCACTGGCTGGAGTATGTAGATTTAATGAATATCCCATTTGGTACCCATTGGGAAGAAGTCTGGGAAATGAAAAAGAACATGTAACAAATAGAGCCCTGTTCGGATGTCCGAGTCAGGGATGTTTGTTATGCGAGGAAACTTGGCGGAAATGGGCTCACGTATCTGGGCGCTGGGCATAAGCTGGCATATAGGTTATGACCTAAACCGAGAGCGAAGGGCAGGCGTTTTATTTTGGCTACCTCATACATGGATTTTACTTTACCAACCACCGAATTTACTTACGATTTGAGCAAAAATCCGTTATTCAAAAAGGACGAGAACAACTATATTAACGCACTTTCCATCAAACAGTTAAACACATTGGGCAATACTTCTTTATTGGATATTTTCCTCAGCACTGGCAATGTGGTTGAACCACACATTCATCAGAATGCAACTGAACTGGTATACTGCATCAGCGGTTCGGCCGTCGTGTCCCTCATTAATCCGTTCACCAATGAATTGCTTCATTTCCCGATTACTCCAGGGCAGGTGGCTAATGTACCTCAAGGTTGGTGGCACTATGAAATGGCTACTGTAGATCATACGCACTTACTGGCGATCTTCGATGCACCTGTGCCTGAAGCGATATTTGGCTCAGACATCTTGCGTCTTACCCCTGCGAATGTTCTGGCTCATACGTACTGTCTGGACGAGACAAAAATTCAAGAAGCGCTCGCCCCCATCCAAAAAACAGTGATTATTGGCCCGCCGGCAGATTGCCTGGCTTCAACTGCCCCTGCCTCTAACAGTGCTCCAAATGTGAATCATCAGCCTTACGTAATGCCGAATGTACAACCTAATGTACAGCCAAACATGCAACCAAACACACAACCAAACACACAACCCAACATGCAACCAAACACACAACCCAACATGCAGCCAAATATGCAACCTTACGTGAACCGTCTTCCGTACTGGGGCACTTGGGTTGATCCACGTATTATTCATGAGCCGGGCTGTCCGTACTATAGAGAGCTTCCTGTGAATACGAATAATCAAGAGGAAAGATAACGTTCCTGAGGCGAGGTCTATCTAATACACATAAGTATTTCAGTTAAATTAGGTACAGCAAAAGAAGCGTCCGCAAAGGAACGCTTCTTTTTTGATTAAAGGTGTCTTCAAACCTGCTGAAAGCAGATGCATACCTGAACATGTTTAGAGCGAAGTATGAAGCGCTAACGAATCGAAGGCGTCTTAATCAAGGATTTGAAGCGTGCCTAGAAATCTAAAGAATCTGAGACACCTTATATCAAAATAAACAGCCGTATGAAATGTTTTTATGGGGGGATTTTGAGAAGTAAAGTGTCTGATGTTCCTTACAATTTTAAATGAGGACCTAGAGGCCAAATAAGATGTCCTGAGTTCCTAAGAAAATTTTCAACCCATTCCCCAGAGACCGCAGGATAGTACTTCAAGACTTTTTAGGCGCTGACATCCATCATTGACAGCTTGCCTGAGGTTGTAGAACATCTATATATGTTCAACTAAACATTTACACGATAACGGAGAGGGCAGAAATAACTTGAAGAAGCGCAGCGTTCGCGTTTATCACCGGATTTTCCCTATGAAAAAATGGAATAAAAAAATCTGGGGATAACAGCGATCTAAAGTTATTCTGCCATCGGAGTGCCAGTGTAAATATATTCATTAGTTGAACTTATATATGATTTAATTTACGATGTGTAATTTCGTCCCAAGCCAAGCTCCGTTAACAATTGACGATAAGCAATCGAAGTACGGTCTGCGGGAATATGGGCCTCGGCATGCAGATCAAGGGGCAGATCCTCCGGTTTCTGTGACTCGACCATCTCGCGGTCTTCTTCAAATACCTGCAAGTTGAACTTGATTGTGTCTTCAATCGGAGCATCTTTGTCAAAGTTGCGTGTGATTGGACAGAATAAACGTGTATAACGGGCAGAGATCGGCGAAGCACAATTCAGAATATTTAGCTTGTCGTCTCCTGGGAAATGTACCGTAAGAGAAGCCGCAAAGGGTGGAAAAACCCGAAACTCGCGCAGCCATTGGAAACCTTCAGGTGCAACAAGATCTTGCCCTTTGCCATAGTTACTCACCGTACTCCAATACTCGGCCAGTAACTCATTACCTTCGCGTTTTACTTTGTATTGGGGGACTTCTGTGTTGTTTCGATCACCAAACGTTTCGGTATGCACATAGGCAAAATGGGATACATCCAGGAAACCCTCCATTTGTCGTCCAGAGGAACCAGCAATGTCAAAGTTGGGTGGCAAAATATTGATATAATCCGGATCATCCCATCCAGGGAAGGAGGGGATCTGTTCTTCCGTTCCCGCTAAAGTGGTCCAGATCAAGCCATAACGTTCGACTGCCGGATACACGATAAGTTTGAGCTTAGGCGAGATCTTGGAACTTGGGTGCGCAGGAACTACGGTACATTTTCCTTCACAATTATAACGAAAACCGTGATAAGGGCAGACAATCTCGCCATTTTCAACCCAGCCTTTGCTAAGTGGAGCCCCGCGGTGAAAACAAAGATCCTTGGCTACCACAATCTGATCATTACTGCGATAGAGAACCAGCTTCACATCCAGTAATTGAGCAGCCAGGGGTTTGTCTGTTACTTCGGTTGCTTGGGCTACCGGGTACCAATATTGGGATAATACATGCCAGTCTTCAGCAGTGAACGTACACCCTCTAGGCAATTCGGACGTCACATTATGGTTTGCGTTGGAAGTTATCATATTAAACACTCCTTGCCGATATGAATAAACGATTCTTTTTTTTATGTCAGAAAAGGTTACTTGATTAGCCGTATGTTACTACTCTTTTGGTCAAAGTATCAATATATCCAACATACTTTTGGTTGAAATCACAAACGGTACAGTAAAAACCGTACATGAATACGGGAAAACGCGGATTTTTCTTACGTTAGATGTTAATTGTAAAAAGAGAACAACCTTTCAGTATGTTTTTCCATTACTGATTATTGACTCCATGGAGGTTGTCCTGCCATCAGAATTTCAGTGTGAATATTCGTTAGTTGAGCTGACATCCTTGTGAGCATAAAAAGATTTTCGCAAAGAATGTCACAGATCCCGGCCGTCATTTGTCTACAGTATGTAAACCAAATGACGGAGGCGAATGAGAAATGAATTTAAGAACGAATTACAGAGCAGTGAGTCCAGGTGCTTTTAAAGCGATGATGGCGATGGAGCAATATATATCCGGGCAATTTGAAAATAAAGTATTGTATGAGCTGTTAAAAATCCGAGTGTCCCAGATTAATGGCTGCGCCTTTTGTCTCGATATGCATGCCAAAGATCTGATGAAACTGGGAGATTATGCGGATCATATTTTATTGCTGAGTGTGTGGCGTGAAGTGGCTTTCTTCACGGATCAAGAACGTGTTATGCTGGAGCTGGCTGAAGCGGTGACCCGAATCTCGGAACACGGTGTACCACTTACTTTGTACGATAAGGTTCGTGAACATTTCAGTGAATCCGAACTGGTGGATCTGATCCTGGCCATTAACACGATTAATAACTGGAACCGGATTGCGATCACAACTGGGATGTATCCGGGTTGCTTTAACTAAAATACACGCACCATGCCAGAGGGGGCCATTCTTATGAATTCCAATCTCCACGCCAATGAGCCAGATGTGTCTTCTCTGGATGTTGGTGAGTTGTATATTCGTTATAAAAAATATGCATTTTCAATAGCTTACCGCATGTTGGGCAGTGTGGTAGAAGCTGAAGATATTGTGCAGGATTGCTTTGCGGGGATTCAGAGCACGTCTGCTCAGGATATTCGTAATCCCAAGTCCTACATCGCCAGATTGATTGTGAACCGAAGTTTGAATCTGCTAAATTCCGCCCGTAATCAGCGGGAAAGTTATGTTGGTGAGTGGCTGCCAGAGCCGATGGGTGACAGTGAAGAGGCGAACATGCCAGAGGAAACGATGGAGAAAAAAGAGCTAATCTCCTACGCCTATCTGGTCATGTTGGAGCGTCTATCGCCCATGGAACGGGCTGTTTTTGTCCTTCGTGAAGCGTTCCGATATGATTATTCCGAAATAGCGGATTGGCTGGGCAAAACGGAGAGTAACTGCCGTCAAATCTTTAGCCGCGCCAGACGAAATCTGCCTGAAAGACTTCCGCCGATCGAGCAGAGTGATGCGGATATGATAGCCAAAGGTGAATTGCTGAGCCGTTTTACAACGGCTTTCCTTCGTTATGACGTCTCTGCCATGCTGGAGTTATTGGCGGATCAGCCTGTATTTACAGCAGATGGCGGTGGCGTTGTGCATACGGTTATGAGAACAATGAACGTTCACAAAGGTGTGCTAGCACTCCTGACCTCACGGCGAGTCCTTACGCGATTGCGTGAAAGGGAATGGGTACCGATGTGGATTAATGGCGAACTTCAACTCGCGTTGATGAAAGAAGGGCAGTTGTCCGAGGTACTCTGTTTGGAGTTGGACGCTTCCGGAGAGCGGATTGAGGGTGTGTATCTCGTCGTAAATCCAAACAAACTTACATCAATAGACACTTCAACTCTTTGATCCAAACGTAGGGACTTGATATGTGAACTTAAAAGCGGCAACCTCTGTCTCGGGGACTGCCGCTTTTTTGGCATTCACATTTTGCGATTCAGCATCCGATCATTCACGGGCAAATTGTTGTTGAACAGGTTCAATGATTGCTCTGACTTCAGGTGTAAGCTCATCATTGTTCCGATTGAGTACCAGTAAAATCTTTTCCATAGTGTCCAGAAGAACACTCTGCGTATTGGGCTCCCGTTTAGCCAAAGTTTTCTCGTAAGCCTGTTTCACCTCAGGGTCCATGGTGCGAATTTCTTCATCCGTGTACCAATCATAAGCAGGTGTATTGTCACTTCCGTAAAAGAGATAATCCACAAATAAGCCTTGCTTCACTGCTGATGTGCGATTGGAATTCGGGAAGTTGTTCAAAAAGACTTCTTTCTCCAAAGCACGCTGGATTAATTCGTTCCAAGAGATGATAATGCCACCATCTGAAGTCGTCATTTGGTTGGACTCGGTAGCCATAATATCAATGTATGCAGCAATATCAGCCTTAACAAAAGGCTTGAACTTTTGATATATCTCATAATTGATGATGGGGTAATACAAGCCTTCACTGGTTTCCAGTTTGAACCCGAGATCTGAAGCTTCCTGCAGAAGTTTCTTCACGGTCGGATTTTTAATTTCTTTGAGCAGACGACTATATGTAAGCTTCTGTTCGTAACCAAGCTGTTCATGGGCTTGAGATATGGTCTGTTGAAATTGTTCCGTATACATTTGGTAATCCATATCAGCCAATTTCACGTTCTGCATGTTCTCAAGTTGCAGCGTCATTAATGTGGCCTGCCAAGGGCTGACTTTATCGATATGATTCATCAGGTATTTACGCGCTTTAACCAGACTTTCTGTGGATTTTAATGCTTCTGTTCGATAGGTTTGGAATTGATGATACACCGCTTTGGAAGCGGGGACAGATGCAGCCAGTGTTGTTGAAGGTGTGATTATTGCGCCAATGGCAGTACAGCCTAGAGCCATAGCCAGTAAACCAAGTTTAGCAGGTTGCTTCCATCTCATTTGTATACCTCCCCATAAATGAAGAACAAGCCATTTGAATTCTCGTATAACCGCATTTTACCGTATTTTATATGTATGATCCGTATGTTGAATATGTAAGTTCTGTCTTTGATTAAACCAGTTTCTGGTAAGCGAATCAAGTGTCTTCAGTAGGAAAATGATTACAAATAATGAAAGAACAGCCCTTAAAACCCGAAAGGGTTCAAGAGACTGTTCTAGGTATTCGAACATTATCTTCTAATTAATGAAGTGGTTTATTACTACTATTAGGCATCTGAGGTGCTCCGGTTGCTGGAATATATGCCTGAAGCATCTGTTGTGTATCACTTTGAGTGAGTTGAGGTACTTGGTAATAGGCGTTTTTATTCTGGAACATGAAAATTTCATAGGCCATCTCGATAAAATGCTGGATCTGCGAAGCGACGACTCGGCGAACCGTTCCATTTGTGATCTCGTTGCAGGTCATGCCGAGCAGACTCGCATGTGACTTGATCAGTCCCAGCATATGACCGCTAATCCCGGCATCCTTTACATCGGCCAAGCTCTGGTTTGGTTTTTTCGGTGCTGATGGCTTAAGGCCATATACCGGTGGTACCATGTTGGGGATCATATAGGTAGCTGTCTCTTGATGAGGCTTCTGTCCGGATGCAAAACACTCTGCTGTCAGATTGTACTGGGATAATATGAAGTTGTACTGCCGGTCGAGAATGCCAATCAGTTCCTGGCTCTGCACAAATGTACGAAAGATCATGTATTGATCCAGGACGTTAATGGTGGAGGACAGAATCTCATGCACGTCGAACATCTCATGCCCGCCATGATTCATGTTAGGGGTGACATTTGGATTGGTGTTCAATGTAGGTTGTACTACATTCTGAGGGTTCATGGAATTTGGATTCATTGTAAATTTGATTCTCCTTTGGTAAATGGTATGATTCTATATAAGTTGAACGAAAGAATATTTACACTTGCCACTCCGATGACAGAACAACCTTCCGATCGCTGTTATCCCCAGATTTTTAATTCAATTTTACAAAGGTGAAAATCCGGTGATAAGCTTATGCTTCCGAAGTAGCTTTCTTGTAGAAAGCTTTTAGCGAACGCTTCGCTTCTGCAGTTTGTTTCTGTCCTCTGCGTTCTCGTGCAAATGTATAGTTCAACTTCTATAGTTCAACTTCTATAGTATGCTTAGAGAGTAGTAAACTTATGTAATGTGTTAAGAGTATACGCACAAATAGGAATAGGTATGGTGGTGGTTAAGATGGAGGAGACCGATTGGAGTGTAGCAAAGGATTTGTTCGTCAAACATTACGGGAGCGCTATACAGATGCATCGAGAAGGCATATATGCCGACTATAAGCGCTGGGATGTACCCCAAGAGTTAGAAGAACAATGGATAGGAGAGCGAATTCAACAATTAAGTTCCGAGCTGTCTATTATGAATTGGGATGCGGTGGATGAGCTTGCGTTGATTGCCAAACAGAGGATAGAACCCAGTATTATTATGGCAATTACAGCATTTGCATCGAGACAATTGAAGAGTGCGGACAGTATGGTTCGTCTCGTGTATGCTGAACGTTTGATTGAGCTGATTAAACGGTATGAATCCTCTCTGCCAATGGACAAGATACGGGAAACCTATCAACTGACGATGGATTTGTTGGTTGATGTGGCGACTAAACCGCTGGTGCTTGATCCAGGCCATGAATTACAGCAGTATGGATTAAAGGATAAACGTGGATTGAATTTGCGTGTGGAAAAGAATAAGGAAGAAATCATCCGCTATTTTCAAAACTAATTGAATTTTACCAAGTGAGGTCAGAATCATTGAGAAAACTGAATTATATTCGCATATTTATTTTCCTTAGTGTGGTCACAATAGTAACACTTGGGTTGTACTATGTAGCCGCAGATTGGTTGGATCAGCGTTATTTCCGCTTCCTGATCTGGAATCTGTTCTTGGGCTGGATTCCTTTTGTGTTCTCTTATGTAGCCTATCTTCTAAGTGATGTGAAATGGAAAGGTGCCGCATGGCTTGCAATCGCAAGTGGTCTGCTGTGGTTGTTATTTTTCCCGAACTCTTCTTACATTGTTACGGATCTGGTTCATCTGACAGCGAGAAGTTCCCGGTATTATGGTGGGAACGGGGTGGACTATACGTATTGGTACGACTTAAGTGTTGTATTAATGTTTGTCTGGACTGGACTTCTGCTTGGATTCCTGTCGATGTATCAGCTTCAGGAAGTGATCTATCACCGAATTGGACGCTGGGCATCCTGGATCTTTGTACTGGCAGGTTGTGCTTTGGGAAGTTACGGGGTATTGCTTGGACGTGTATATCGACTGAATAGCTGGGATGCACTGACGAATCGCGAGACGCTGATTGAGCTGATGCACGAAAGTGTAAGCCGTCCGTCTCTGGCGTTTTGCCTGTTTTTTGGCACGTTTATCACTACAATCTATGCCACATTGTATTATCTGATCAATACAAGGTCTCCCCGTGAAATGAAGAAGAGTGCAGGAAGTCCTGAGTCGGACCTGCAAGCGTTACGCTAACATTTGTTTTCTTAAGGCCGAACTCATTAGAACTAATCTTAATGTATAGTACTTAAAGGGCTGTTCCTAGTCATACACATGGCTATCGGAACAGCCCTTTAACATTGGATCGAGCGCAGGATGTTCTGAAGAAAAATACCTCTACTTATCAAAGATTAACTCAAGGATTGTTTTCACAACCAGTTCAGGTTCATCGTGAATAATCATATGCCCACTTCGGGTGGCCACAATGAGCTGACTATCCTTCGATATATTCAACATGTTACGCTGTCCCGATTGCCATATGGATTCGAGCGTCTGCCCAATGTCAACCGAAATCCCTGCACTAGCATAGTTTTGAGGACGTCCGCGTGCAATGATACGTACAGGGATGGATCCAAGACGTTGGCCACGAATGGCATCTTCTGTTGAATGGGCGTGGAGGGCTTCTTCTTCTTTGGCGTGAAAATAGGAAGGGGTAGCAATCACATTAACAAAAGTATCCCGATCTTGCTTGGCAACCAGACCATCAAGCATAAAGTCTGGAAATAATCTGAAAGCTCCAGATACCTTCAGTAAAGATAACAAGGAGGCAGGCGGGTTTCCCTGAAAATGAGCCTGTTCCAACAAAGCCTTTGTATTCCGTTCATCATCCTCAGGTCGCGCATCAATGAGGACAAGGCTCTGAACCTCATTTGAATAGGTCTGTGCAAAGAGTCTAGCATACATACCCCCAAGAGAATGACCTACCATAACGTAAGGGCCGCGTATGTTCTCCTTCTCCAGAGCTGCATGTAAATCTTTGACTATATTTGTACCTGTACGTTCTGTAGGTGCAGATTCACTCCAGGCATATCCAGCGCGATCATACGTGACAACCGTTGCATGTTGGGCTAGTTCCGCAGGAATGTCCCTCCACGACAAACTGGTCTCACCACTTCCAGCCTCCATAAGTATGGTCGGTGAACCATTGCCTTGTTTATGAATGTGTAGTTGGTAACCGCCGACTTGAACTAACGTACCTGGAGGTGGAAAGTCCTTTTTGGCCTGCGACGAAGCAAACCACTCATAGAGGAATGATGCACTGATCAGCAATAACATGGTGCAAAATAGCCTTATTATGAAGGTGATAACTCTGAATTTCTTACGTTTTGAGGCTGGGATAGTGGTATGCATGATCTTATGAATTCCTCTCCTACAGCTGTTTTATATTTTAATACAATGTATCAAAAAGATTATAGCACAGTGTATTACAAAAAGAGAAGTTTGGTGTATAATGTTGTCATGCCAAAAATCGTAGATCATGAAGCTCAAAGGAAAATCGTTGCTGATGCAGCCATCCGGGTCATTCAAGTGCATGGACTGGAGCATGCTACAGTTCGGAATATAGCAAAGGAAGCGGGACTATCTGTAGGTTCCATGCGTCATTATTTTGCCACACAGGCGGAATTGTTCACCTTTTGCATGAATCTTTTTGCAGAACGGGTACAGAAAAGGGTGGAGGCATTACAGATGAGTGGATCTGTACTGCTGGATATGAAGAATCTGCTCTTGCAATTTCTCCCGTTGGACGAAGACAGAATGATGGAAATGGAGGTCTGGTTTTCGTTTACAGCCAAATTATTGGTGTACCCCGAATTAAAAAAGTTAAGTGATCAGATGCATCAGGGTATGTATCGATCAGTTCAGTGTGTAATACAGGAGTTGCAGAAGCAGGGGATGACTCATCCTAAACTGGATGCCGATATGGAGATCGAGAAGTTATATGCTCTTGTGGATGGGCTCGCAATACATATGTTAATGCAGCCAGATAGACTTACGGTAAAACGAGTGGAACAAGTGATTGAACAGCATTTGAGTACACTTTGTCAAACTTAATCTTACATTGTATGAAGAAGGGTTATTTCCTTTTATGAGGGAGTAACTCTTCTTTTTACGAAAATGTGGCAGGTATGCAGGATATGACGAAGAATTAAAATGAGAGTATTAAGAATACATAGACAAGTAGGTGAACAACAAAATGTTGAATGTAGTAGAGCTGACAACAAAAGTAGAAGAAGTCATGGAACGCGTGAATTTTTCGGGTGTTGTATTACTCCAGCAAGCCGGGAAAACCCTTTTGAATATGAAACGTGGTTATGCGAATCGTAGCGAAGAGCTTGCCAATCAGGTAGATACACGCTTTGGAATTGCATCAGGATGTAAGATCTTCACGGCAGTGAGTGTATGCCAACTAATTGAAGCAGGCAAGTTGTCTGCGGATTCCAAGCTTACGGATGTGTTGGATGTGGAGTTTCCACTGTGGGACAAAGGGATCACCATCCAGCAGTTGTTAACACACACGTCAGGCATTCCGGATTATTTCGATGAAGAAGTGATGGATGACTTTTCAGAATTATGGAAAGACAGACCCGTCTACGCGATGCGGCGTTTAAGTGACTTTCTGCCCATGTTTCATCATCTGCCAATGAAGTCTGCTCCGGGTGAACGTTTTCACTACAACAATGCAGGTTTCATTGTGCTGGGACTTATCGTGGAGCAGCATTCAGGACGGTCGTTTACAGATTATGTGGAAGAGCACATTTTCAAAAGGTGTGGCATGAAGGACTCGGGTTATTTCTTAACAGATCAGCTTCCGCGCAACACAGCTTTAGGCTATATCGATCATGAAGACGGCTCCTGGAACACCAATATGTTCTCCATTCCTGTCAAAGGTGGATCAGACGGTGGAGCCTATGTTACGGCACCGGATATGATTCGATTTTGGGATGCTTTGCTGGGTCACCAATTGTTGAATGAAGAGGCGACACAGCAGTTATTAACTCCACATGCTCATCAAGAGGATGAAGAGTATTATGGGCAGGGTATCTGGATTGACCGCAAGGGGGAAGACATTTTCAAATTTCATGTCATGGGGTTTGATCCAGGAGTGTCGTTCATGTCTTCCGTGTATCCGGACTATGATCTACAACTGGTTGTGGTCTCTAATCAAGAGTCTGGTCCGTATCCAATAACGATTGCCATCGAAGAAGCTTTTGCATGACAAATAAACCCTCAGCCTATGGTCAGGTTATGGCCACAAGGTTGGGGGTTAATTGATCGAACAGGAAAGAAGGATTGCCTGCGTTTATAACATTTTCCATAGCTCAGGGGCAATTAATCGAGGGAAAACATCCAGCGGAGGTTTCTCTTTCTTTCGTTTGTCATTGGTTAACACCGTAACAAGTTCGAGCTCTGGGACAATATATACATACTGACCACCAAATCCTCGCGCGTAATAATAATGGAGATTGGGTTGGTCGTCTTCAGCAGCAATATTTTCGGAGTCAGACCTTTCGTTCGGATAGACATCCACCCACCAATGCCAAGCATAACTCCCGTGATTTGGTGGAGTGACTGTAATAAAAGGCTGTGTCGAACGAGATACGAGATCACTTGAAATGAGAGACTCCCCCTCCCACATCCCTTGCTGTAGAAACAGCTGACCGAATTTTAGCAGATCTACGGGTAACATCTTAAGACCGAATCCGCCGGTATGTACACCTTGAGGGTCACTTTCCCATTCGTAATGCTTAATTCCGAGTGGATCAAAAAGATAACGTTCTGCGAACTCGGCTACGTTCATACCTGCATTTTGCATCAGGATGGCGGATAGGATCTGTGATACTCCTGAGTTGTACTCCATATATGTACCCGGTACATGGCTTAAGCGTTGTTCCAATGCAAAATCCACCCAATGATCGGTGCGGGTCATGCGAGGGAATGAATTCTGCCCGCCGAACTCGTCCCAGTTGAATCCGGCTGTCATGGTAAGCAGTTGTTCCAGCGTGATCGAAGGTTTACGCGGATCAGGATCGGATGTCAACTGTGGGAAAAAAGTAGAGACTGGGGCTGATGCCTCTGGCAACAAACCTTTATCCATCGCTATACAGATGAGCGCGGACAGCACACTCTTGGTACATGAATTGATTTTTGCAATATCGGTCGCAGCCTCTTGGTTGCGGTAGTGTTCGTACATAATCTCACCGCGTACGCTGACGAGGCAGCTTCGCAGATCCAGCTGCGGAACGATCTGTTGTAACTTGGATGACAGTGATGAAGGATTCATAGTGTCCTTTCTGTACGGTTGATTTGTTATAGGATTTTGTAGAAATAGGTGTCCATTATCTTAGCATACTCTCGAGGTAGGGCTCAACAAGCGCTACATTATTATGTCAAAGCAAGCATGTAAAATGCGATTTTCTATGTAAGCGATAAGAAACCCATGCGAATATCGCATAAATCCCCAGCATTGTCTGTCAATCTTATATAATTGTCATGAGAAGAGCACAAGACATGTATAAGAGAAAGGGGGGCTGTGATGTGGGAAATATAATAGAAGAATTATATTACGGTAACCTGAGACCAGAGGAGAATATTGTTCCTAAAGATTCGGAGTATCGTTCTATTAATAAGGAGATTACAGCTTCTATCGGAAAATTTCAGAGAAAGCTTTCGGAGGATGACTTTAAACAACTCGAGGTATTGTTTGATATGATGGATCAAGTTCACTCTATTCATTCAAGAGAGGCTTTTGCGAGTGGTTTCAAAATTGGGACGTTGATTATGATCGAGAGTGGTTTCACAAGCTAATATAGGAAAAATACCATATGAAAAATGAACTATGTTAGTGCGTATTAAGGTTAGAAATGGTAAAATATCAATGCCTAAACATGGAACAAGTAGATGAAAGATAATTAAATATAGGAAATAGTGTAGAATGAGTGTTTTAGCAAAAGAACTTCTATGCAAATTATAGTAATCTAATACTGAATTGAGGAATTAAACATGGCGATTATTGACGTAATTAAGTATGATGGCTCACCTGATGTGTTTGCTTGGAAACATCCCGAGACTGAACTAGGAACATGGACTCAGTTAATTGTGAATCAATCTCAACAAGCAATTCTTTTCAAGGATGGAAGAGCGCTTGATATGTTTGGACCCGGAAGGCATACGCTGAGTACTGCGAATATCCCAATCTTGAACCGTCTCGTTAACCTTCCGTTCGGAGGAAAGTCACCTTTTGCAGCAGAAGTATGGTATGTCAATCAAGTAAGCGCATTGGACGTTAAATGGGGAACGGCGAATCCGATTCAGATCCAGGATCCCAAGTATAATATTATTGTTCCCGTAAGAACATTTGGACAAATGGGAATTAAAATTTCGGATTCACGAAAATTTTTGGTCAAGCTTGTGGGAACACTGCCTGAGTTTAACCAAGCTAATATGATTAATTACTTCCGTGGGTTGATTATCATGAATATTAACTCCATGTTGTCATCATATCTAATACATAGAAAAGTAAGTGTTTTGGAGATCAATGCCTATATCGCCGAGATATCACGACATTTTGCAGATACGGTAGCTTCTACTTTTGAAGAATTTGGTATTGAGTTAATCAACCTGTATATTCACAGTGTTAATCTGCCTGAAGAAGACCCTTCCGTCATTCGATTAAGAGAAGCGTTGGCACGCAAAGCTGAGATGGATATCATTGGGTACACATATCAGCAAGAACGTTCGTTTGATACGCTTGAAGGTGCAGCGAAGAATGAAGGAAGCATGCAGTCAGACATCATGGGCGCAGGGCTTGGTATGGGCATGGGGGTTGGTCTGGGTGGTTCTTTCAGTGGCGAGATGTCCCAGATGTCTAAAGTGATGTCTACGAAGGAAACGCCTGCAGTAAGTATATGTAAGCAGTGCCATCATCCGAATCAGGAGAACAGCTCTTTTTGCAGCAAATGTGGCAATTCATTAGCCGAAAAATCGGTAGCAACAACAGATTGCAACAATTGTGGACATGCCTTGCCACAGGGAACCAAATTCTGTCCTAACTGTGGTGACAAATACCATGCATGTCCTTCATGTGGGGCGGATAATGCGGAGAACGCATTGGAATGTATCCAATGTCATCAACCGATGCCTAACCCATGCCCAAATTGTAACCATATGAATTCCGGTCATACAAAATTCTGTGGCAACTGTGGCACAAGTTTAAGTTTGAAGTGTAGTCGGTGCCAACATGAAGTAAAACCCGGCCAGAAGTTCTGTCTCGATTGCGGAAACAATCTGCAAGAAGGAGGACAGGCATAGTGATGGTAAAACGGAGCAATTTCTTGATTTTGGATGTCGTCTATTTAATATGCATGTTAGTATCCTCAATCGTTTCTTTTACGCTGTTTAATCATGCGCTTCTGTCGTTTTCCTTTTGGATGAATCTCGTTGCTTCTTATGTAGCGATTACGGCTATTTGGATCTACGCGCGGTTCATCATGCAAAATATGGATCGGTATAAACGGTTTGTTCCAGGTTACACAGCTTTAGGTGTAGTATTAGGTATTTATCTGATTTGTGTGATGATCTACACGTTGTTAACAGGTTCAGCAGATCATGCGCTTCGCTGGTTCGTATTGTTACACACGGTAACGATTGCGATCGCAATTATTTTGTGCGGAATCATTATGATCTATATTCAGAGTGCGCGCCGTCATGAAACAGATGAACATACAAAAATCGCAAACTTACAATTAATCGAAAAAGCCTTACAGCAATTGCTTCATACCATGGTGCAACATTCCGTCCTAACTGTGGAAGAGGAGCGCAAAACCGTTCAGTCATTAATTGAACTTGTAAAGTATAGTGACCCAATCACTCCGGATTCCCTTGAGAAAAATGACCGCCAGATCTTGCTGGACATTGAATTGATGAACAGTGAGCTTACAAATCAGTACGAAGCAGGGGAATTGGTAAATAGTGAACGTTTTGCTTCGCAACTATCCCAGTTAAAGTTCCGTTTGAAAGAGCGCAATCAACAGATCATGACAAGCAAATCATAAATTGCAGGAGGAAACGCGGTGAAAAGATTTTTTGGAATTATATTCATTATCCTTTCGTCTCTGACGATCTTGTTATCTTTAATATTAATATCCGAAGGAACAGAAACGGCCATTATAAGTACAATAATTCTTTTTATCCCCGGGGTTATCGTACTTGTTACGGGCATTAAAATGTGTGGTCGACCTAAATCTCATTCTAGGACTGATCAATATCATCACTACGATTCTATTGATAAGCAAAATTACGAAGATCAGCATCAAGAGAAATATGACGAGACACCTCAAGAATCTGTAGCCGTGAATTGTTCAGGGTGTGGAGCCAAGGTAAAGGTATATCCTACTTTGTCTGCGGATTGTGAGTATTGCGGAACGACAATGAGGATCTCTTAGTCGTAGCTAACATAAATAGACTTTAACAGTTTTAGCGGACGGATACTTGTAGTGTGTCGGTTAGGCGTAGAGTTTGTTTGGGAGGAATCAAATTGAGGAAGTTTTTCGGGCTCATTTTTATGGTGTATGCAATTGGCACACCCATTGCTTTTTTCAATGCAGACAATCACAAAAGTGGGGATCTATTTGGCATAATTGGAGTTATTATTATTGAATTTTTATTTTTGTTTTTTGGTATTAAATTGCTTAGGAAAAAACGTGTTAAGAAAAAGCATGTCCCTGAACGAAAGTTTTATGGGGGAGACTATGGAGGTCATCTTGATCGCGAAAATGCGAATCCGCATACTTATTCAAGTTACAATAGCAACACCGTGAGTTACAGTAGTCATAATACAATTAACTATACAGAGATCAATTTTTCAGATAAGGAAAACACTGAAGAGAAAGCCGATGAAAAAGTTGAAGAGCCACAAAGGCCTGTTTCAGTGAGTTGCCCGGGATGTGGGGCGAAGGCAAAAGTGCTTCCCAAGCAATCAACAGACTGCGAGTATTGTGGAACAACAGTTGTAGCAACTTAGAACGGTTCAGAATGGATAGAAGAAAGGATTAAGCCTGATTCCTATGGAGTCAGGCTTTTATCTACTCAATTTAGAATCTGAAAGTTTCTCAAACGAACAAATACGTCATATAATCCTGCGTGTGCTGCTTTGATGTGGTCCAATAATGAAACGTTTCGAATTTATATGTATAAATGATCCATATTATAATCAATGTTTGTAAGCGTTTAATTTTCTTGTTTACGGAAATGGGAAATTTATGATAACATATACACGAAACGTTTCGAATCCATTTGAAGGGAGAAAATCATGAAAAAAGTAAAACAATTCAGCTTCATTTTAACTTTTTGTCTGTTAGCTAATCTAGCTTTAACTCCTATGGCTTCAGCAGGTAACTCAAGCAATTTAATTGGATTTCGAGCAGAATTGAAAGCGATTGCATATAAAACCTATACGTTTTTTGAGGACTATACAGATCAGAACACTGGCTTGACTTACGATGAAGTGCGGCTCACTGAAAACGGGACAGAAGAAGCTAAACGTACCTCGCCCACGAACATCGCAATGTATATGATGAGTACCGTTTCAGCGCAACAATTGGGCATTATTTCAAAGAAAGAAGCTGTACATCGCCTGCAAACAACTATAAATTCCCTCGAAAAGTTAGAAAAGTGGAACGGCCTATTTTATAACTGGTATAACACAGATGACGGATCAGTGAAGAAAGATTGGGGCCAATTTATTTCCCAAGTCGATAATGGCTGGTTATCCGCTGGTTTAATTGTTGTTGGGCAAGCCTATGAAGAACTTCATGGGGAAACAAGCAAGTTGGTTGAAAATATGAATTATACTCCACTATATGATCCTGAAGTAGGCCAATTCCGCGGAGGTTATGATGTGGCTAAAGGCGCGCTGACGGACCACCATTACGGAATGTTTTACACGGAACCACGTGTTGGCAGCTATATTGCCATTGGGAAAAGTGACGTTCCCCAAGATCATTGGTGGAAGATGTATCGCACATTACCTCAAGAATGGGATTGGCAAGCTCAAATTCCTCAAGGCAAATCCGTTAAGTACGATGGAGTGGATGTGTTTGAAGGAAGTTATGTATACAAGGACAAAAAGTTCGTGCCAAGCTGGGGAGGCAGTATGTTTGAAGCTCTTATGCCCGGTATGGTCATAAAGGAAAAAGAGCTGGGTACTCAAGCTTTGGGATTGAACAACCAGCGTCATGTCGAATTGCAGATCGAATATGCCAAAGAAAAAGGGTATGCCGCATGGGGCTTTTCACCTTCTGCAACTCCGACAGGTTACAGTGAGTTTGCAGCAACGCCGTTAGGTACCTCAGGTTATAAAGATGGAGCAACGGTAACAGCACATGCATCATTCCTGGCCCTGGATTATGCCCCTGAAGCTGTTCGAAAGAACATTAAAGCTTTAAAGAACTTCAAAATGTTTGGGAAATATGGGTTCTATGACTCAGTCAATGTTGAAACAGGAGAACTTGCAAAAGCTTATCTGGCACTGGATCAAGGGATGATTATGGTATCGATCGCCAATTATCTTCAAGATGGCGTTATCCGCGATTATTTTCACAGTGATGTGATAGGGCAGACACCAGAAGAATTATTGAAAAAAGAAGTTTTTTCCATTCAATAGAGGGTTGCTTTAGATTAGAGCAAGTTCACTAACGAATGGGACGAAGATAAAAAGATGGGCGGAATGAAGCAGGATATCAGCATGCTTCGTTCCGTTTTTGCGTTTACCATTGATAATAAAGTCGCAGATCGATTAGATTATGGAATTTATCCGGAAACAGAAAAGGCAATTACAATGGCGATTTTAAGACTTACGTTGTGGGGCATAAGCGCAAAGAAAGACGCGTACGCCTTCAGTGATGATACGTTTAGTTTGCTCCTCCTCTAATGTCCCGATTTTTCCCGGTTGATTAAATACCAATAAAAACGTTAATGCAGCGAAGTGCTTTGCAGCCATTTTAGGATCAATCACATGGAGCAGTCCGTTTTGTCCAAACGCTGTAAACCTCCTGATGATCCCCTCTTCAGTTGCGTTATCCAGCCTTTCAAAAAACGAGTCTGGCAGGTTGGCAGCTTCCACCATAACCAGACGGATCAAAGCCTTGTAATCTGCCGAACCGTTTGCAGAAGCTACGATTTGTTCACAAAATAAGATGAGCGCCTGCTCAAGATCTTCGAATTTCAAGAGGTGGTCTGAAATCCCTTGCTCAATCATGACGAGAACCGCCGAACTGGATTCTTCCACAACGGCAAGCAGTAGATTCTGTTTGTCGCCATAATAATCATAAACTGTCCGTTTAGAAACTCCCGCTTTAGTTGCGACCGCATCGACACTGGAACGATCAAACCCTTCCGAAAGAAACAGATCTCGTGCCGCCGCAATAATTTTAGCTCGTTTGTCTGAAGAGCCTTTGCGGATTTTCTTGTTTTGCGTATGATCCATTCTTACGTTTTCCCCCTTATATGTGTATTTCAGAAATGGATTAGAGTCCTGCTTTACAAACTACACTGTACGGTGTAGTGTAACAAATGTAGCGGATTAAATCAATGATCAAGGAGGTTTTTATCCATGAATACCATACCGTCTGTTGTTGATGTTCTCATTGTCGGGGCCGGACCCACAGGGCTTACACTTGCCTGCGACCTTGCCCGTCGAAACGTCAACCATCGTATTATTGAACGAAGCACAGCGTATAACGTTGCATCACGCGCCAAAGGAATCCAACCTCGCTCGCTTGAAGTCATCGATGATTTGGAAGCCGTTCACTACATTGTTGATACAGGTGTTGTGGACTTGCCTGTTCGTTATTATACCGCAGATGGCAGAAGTGTGGACAAGCCGACTATTACCGTTGCAGCCAGCGCCGAACTTGAGACACCCTATCGCGATCCGGTCTGGATTGCTCAATTTGATGTGGAAAAAGCGTTGCGCGACCGATATGCAGTGCTTGGCGGTCAAGTTGAGTTGGGCATGGAAGCTGTAGGGCTTGTTCAGGATGTGGATGGTGTATCGGTAACGGTGAATACAGCCCAAGGAGAAGAGCAAATTCGTGCTTGTTATGTAGTCGGCGCTGACGGGGGCAAAAGCAATATCCGCAAATTTATTCACTTACCGTTGGTTGGGGAAACACATGATCATGAGCGATGGTATCTTGGCGATGTACGATTGGAAGGGTTAGATCGTGACCATATCCATATCTGGACTTCTTCGGAGGGGATGGTCGGGGTGACACCGCTGCCAAAATCCGATATTTGGCAACTGCAGGCTACAATTCCGGCAGACATCGATGAACCAGAGCAGCCGTCGTTAGAGGGGTATCAAGCCATGTTTGACCGTCGTGCCGGGTCCGGACGTGTTCGGCTTACGGATGCTTCATGGCTGTCCATCTACCGGGTCAACGTTCGTATGGTTGAATGTTACCGAAACAACCGGGTTTTCCTTGCCGGTGATGCGGCTCATGTTCATTCGCCGGCCGGCGGTCAAGGCATGAATACGGGAATACAGGACTCATACAACCTTGGCTGGAAGCTGGCGGCTGTCATACGCGGAGCGGACACCGTCTTACTTGACACGTACGATGAAGAGCGCCGCCCAGTGGCTCAAGCCGTGCTCAAAGACAGCACAAAGAAGATGGGAGGCGTCATAGGAACGGCGACAGAAGGCGGAGGGTTGTCCCAATCCTTGAGCACCATATCCGACGATCTGACGAGCGGGCTTCTCATTTCCTATCATTCAAGTTCGCTCACCCGTCCGTCTGCTCGAACAAATGCTACCCGTTTACTTCCTGGAGATCGTGCTCCTAATGCTAGGGGACTGCAAGGCGCCGGGTTTGCAGGAAGTGTCTTTGACCTCTTGCGCGGCCCACACTGGACGCTTTTGGCTTTTGCAAACTACATCGATCCTTCTCTGAAGAACTTCACCAACGATGCACTCCATTTGCATTATATTCTGCCATCGAAGGTAGAGGGGGCGGAAGGCATAGTAGACACAGCAGGGAACGCCTATCGAATATACGATGTCGCAAGTAAAGAACTTGTATTGATTCGTCCTGACGGTTACATCGCCATGCGCACCTCGATTGATGATACCGCATCAATCCTGAATTACTTGAATTTGTGTGGCTTATCATAGGATCGAGCGACCCAAGGCTCTGCCCGAATCACGTCGTCTTATTGAAAATAGAGTGTAAGAAATTCTATTCATGCAAAAAAGGGTCCTGCCATTTTCATAACAGGACCCTATTTGTGTAACCTAGAAATCCCTCAAACGATCAAATACCTCATATAATTCCTCGTGATTAACCTTAACCAAATCATCTTGACGCAGTTCCAAATGCTGCTGTAATTGCTCCAGCAACTCCGTTAGAGCAACATAAATTTCTTCCCGTTCAACAGTTTCAATAAAGCCAGTCTTGGCATCCAACTTGTTGAAGGACTGTGTGTAGTTCTCAACCATGGAGACAAGTTGTTTTTGTAGAGACTCCTGATCCATGGAAACTTGACTTAATTGACGGATTTCCTTCAAGCATTGCTTGTACAATTGAGCTGCTTTTTTGGCATGTGCTGCCTTGATGTGCTCTCGCCCATCCCAATCCCGAAACGGATTCTTCAGGTTCTCCGCAAGCCATTCGGGTTTGCGTGCTTTGGTGATTTCCATATCAAGTCCGGCAGCAGCGAATTTTTTATATCTTGTTTTGATCGATTTGGCTGCATCGGCAGGCAGGCTGGTTAGCCACAGCGTAGCCAATTTTGGAAGTTGCTCTGGACCAGGGAATTGTTCCCCATTGAAGCCAAACAGGTCATATGTAGTGAAGGTTTGCAAATTTGCCAAATGCTGAATCGACTCTATATGGGATACATTGCCGGGTTTACCCCACAATCGCAACTCTGAAAGCTCAGGATAATACTGCACAAGTGGCTCCAGATTGAGCTCTGTGATATCTCTGATATACAGACCTTCAAGTCGTGAGATACCCGTAACCTGTGGCAGGCCCGATGGAACATTGAGAGTGATGCATTTACCGTCTTCATAAGCCGTGATACGCAGATCAGGAGACAGCTCACCTGTAAAATTCAGACTTTTCATCTTTGTGTTCAAAATTAACTCCTTCAATCCGCTGACATCCACAATAAGTTTGGTCAGGTGACTGTTGCTGATATCGAGCATCGTTTGACCATGATGTATGATATGAAGTTCATTAATGAACGGGTTGTCCTCTATAAATGGAAAGATCGATTCCGTATATCCATCCATTTCAATATGTGTCAGACAAGGTAGCTTTGCGAGTTCGGCTACATCTTCAAAAGATTTAGGGCTGAAATCGCGGAGTGTACTCGTACTGCGCCGCATTACACGATCGCCAACCATCACTTCTTTGTCATCATCCGCAGCTTGTTTGAACTGCGCTCTTCGGATCGCATCGATACCTTCCCATTCACGCTGGAGATAGAGACTTTGTCCGATCGGCCAGCCTCCGCCATACGTATTTGTTTCCTCGGTGTAGAGAGGAGGGATGTTACCTGCAAGCACATACCGTGAAGGAACATTAGCACTCACGAAACTATGGGCAAGTCGATCATGCCAGAAATAGAAATTACAGATCAGCGGTTTCATTTGATGAAGTTGCATTTCATTAGGCAGTTGATCACCAGTCCAATCCAATTGAAGAACTGAGGCAAGCATATCGGAAGTTTTACCCTCCGTTTCTTTCAGTCCAGTTACCTGGCAGGCTGTATATTGTTGTAATTTTTCGACGTACACGCAGTATACATCTCCAACATTGGGGATCATGTTATGCTCCTTTCGTTCTGCATCAATCGATGCTAAGCTACTTGTAAACCAAGTATTCTGCAGAACTAATAATAGATGAATTATATCAAAGTCATTCAGAGACTACCATTTTGGGATAGAGTCGAATAGGCTTGAATACTTTTATAAAAAGGAACGATGTCTATGGATACAAGTATGAGCCGTACAAAAAACTGGGTGAGTTTTTGAAATCACGGAGAAGCCGCATTCAACCGTAACAAGTTGGATTGTCGGGATCTTATGGACAGCGAAGAACACCCGGTCTACGGCGGGAAGAAGTAACGGTATTGGCTGGTGTCAGTGCAACGTATTACACGTGTCTAATTCGTTTATACATGATTCTAAGAAACCTAATGTTCAGGATTAAAAACAATATATAACATGTGTCAACGGTATTATCTTTCTATTCTCTGGCATACAGTACAACAATGAGATGTATGCCCAAGGAGGAGAAATGATCGTATGATGAATCCGATTTTACAAGCCCCGAATGTTCCGCTGGCAGCCGATTCCAATGCGGTTGTCAATTATCAGAGGGATTCACGCAACTATGTAACCCAGTTGTTTGGAGAACAGCTGCCAACCATTGAGAATGGTTTCTTCAACGTGTACTTAAGCAAAGGAATTATTGTGCAGCCGCACTGGCACACCAATGTCACGGAGATGGTTGTGGTCATCACCGGTGAAATTACAGCGTCAGTCTTCAATCCGTTTGAGCGTGAACGATTGACATATCGTCTGAAACCAGGGCAGGTTGTGGTATTTCCGAAAGGCTGGTTTCACTGGTTTGTCGCTGAGACAGATGATGTATATGTATTAACAATCTTTGATCAACCAACGCCTGATATTGTGTTTGGAGCGGATTTCTTGGCAGCTACACCGCCGGAGGTGGCTCACCGTGCGTACTGTTTGGATGAGGAGGCATATGCGAGAGCTGTTGCTTCCATTCAAAATGATGCGATTCTGGGCCCACCAATAGGATGTGATACGCAGGTTTCTGATCAATCGACTTCACCTTCCAAGACGTCCGTGTCACCATCCAATAAACAGAAGTCTTAATTCAAGATTCCGTATTCATGATCAAAGTACAAAGCCTGTAACTGGAGAATAACAGTTGCAGGTTTTTTGACGTCTTGATGTAATAATCGTTAGTATAGTATGAACATCCAACAAAAATGGAGGATTCATGAATGAACATGTCAGAAATGGATACGCTTGAAACTGCAATGAGTTATGCACCTATTTTGATGTTTGACAGAGCCGAACCCTTTTATCCTGATTTTGTTGGCATTTCTGTGTTGCATCAATCTGGGCCTTCACCATCGTTCAGAAGGGACATTAAGTTTCCGACCGAGGCAGTACAATATGTAATTGAATATGCAATCTGGTGGGATTATGAGATTGGACATCTGTATGAAATGGAGCATGTATGGGTTTATGTGGGTCATGACGGAGAGGTAGTAGACTGTGAAGCCAGCTTTCATGGGAAGGTGCTGCGTGGATTGTTGAAGGAACGGGTCAATGTGGTTGGACATCATGTATGCTTGTACTCGCAGCCTGGCAAACATGCTTTCTCACCACTTCCGGTTGTATTTGAGTTACTGCCAAACCTGTATAGTGCAGCAGGTGCCGAAGCTGGATGTGATGGGCTACTTGTGAATGAGTTGTTTCAAGATTATTTTGAAACAAATGAACAGATCGATGCTCAGGTAGAGCGTTATCTACAGACCAAAGCGTTTATACCTACCATGGAGTTCGAAGAATATTTACTAAAACCGGAGATGTTCATGACGTGGGATAACCTGTTTGGTATTATTCCGCACAGGATTAAGGACCGCTTAATTGAACTGGAGCAGTTATATAACACATAAGTAATTAGTTTTAAACGGGTTATATGATAATTTGAATTTTTTTGCTTCAAAACCAAACTTTGTTTATTCGGGTTTGGTTTTTTTTTTTTATTTTTTTTATGGGAAAATGGACTCAGTATAAGTAATCATTTATTAGACTTAGGTCATGAAATGTTGAGTGTGTACAGCAAAAATACATAATTTTTTGTATGGAAAATGATATTTGTTAGACGCAAGAACTATACAACTTCTTATGTAAATATAAGAAGTTCATGCCACATGTAATTTTGTATGGAGATATATGTGTAAGTCAATGCAGAAAGTTGATTATACGCATATATGTAAATTTAAATAGAAATTTAATAGGTAAAAAGTGTATTTTATATTAAAAAGAAGATTCTTTGTATCTGAAATAAAAATTCATAATAGTGTAAATTTATAGAAATAAAAATCTTCTATTCAGTTTTAATATATTTATGTCGAAATAGATCGTAAGTTGTCTGGAGCGCGATCTAGAGAAGGGTTTACCAAGCGTTATATACATAACTGGACACTACGATGCCTAGGAGGAGATTACATGAAGTGGTTTGGAAATTTGAAAACAGCAACAAAGATTATCTCAGCGTTTTTAATTGTGTCGATAATCATTGCGGCGCTTGGCGTCTACTCTGTAGTAACATTGAGAAGTACGAATGAACGAATGCAAGCGATGTATAACAACAATCTAATCTCTGTAAAAGAATTATCCTCTGCTCAGATTGATTATCAAAGAATGCGCGTGAACGTGCGTGATTTAAGCTTCGAAACCGTCGAAACCGAAAAAACTCGGATCACGGAGAACATCGCTTCGATCCGTCAGAGTGTGAATGATCGCCTGACCATCTATCGTCCGCTTGCAACAACCCCTGAAGAAATAGAGTTACTCCGTAATTTTGATGCAGAATATCCAGGATATTTAACAATGTTTGAACGAGCAACTAATCTGGCTGTCGCAAATGATCAAAGTGCCTTTAATACCTACCTTGAAATTGAGCTTAAACCACAAGGGGACAAAATTGTTGAGCTCCTTACCAATTTGATCGAGCTTAATGAAAGTTTGGCTGAACAGGCGAATATACAATCTCAGGCTGCCTATTCACAAGCATTTAAAGTAACGATAATTCTTGTGGTTCTGTCCGTACTCTTCAGTATTCTCATTGGATATATCATCTCTCGCTCCATTTCGAAGCCACTCATGGCCATGCTGGGTCTAGCTACGGAAGTTGCCAACGGAAATCTGACCCTTAAATCAAACATCTCCAGCAAAGATGAAGTGGGTCAACTAGCCGCGGCACTGAATCGGATGGTCGATAATCTGAAAGAGTTAATTAACAATATCGTGATGAACTCCCAAAGTGTTGCTGCTTCTTCAGAACAGATCTCAGCAAGCACTCAGGAAATTGCGAGCACCAGCACGAGCCAATCCAGTGAGGCGGGAAATATCTCCGAATTGTTCAAGGAGCTTTCACTTGCCATTAACTCCGTCGCTGCAAGTGCGGAAGAAGCGGCTGAACTGTCCAACGATACGGTGAAGACTGCTCGTGAAGGTGGACTTGTTGTACAGACTTCATTGGAAGGTATGCAAGCCGTTAATACAAAAATGACCAAGCTTGAAGATGATTCTCGTAAAATCGGTGACATCATTGAAGTGATTGACGATATCGCTGAGCAGACCAATCTGCTTGCGCTGAATGCGGCAATTGAAGCGGCACGTGCGGGAGAACAAGGACGAGGATTCGCTGTAGTAGCAGATGAAGTCCGGAAGCTTGCCGAACGAAGCGGCGAGGCGACCAAAGAAATTACAGCCATCATCAAAGCGATGCAGGAAAATACGAGACAAAGTGTACAGGCAGTAGCAGCCAGTGTTGAGCAGTCTTCCATGACTGGACAGGCTTTTGATCAGATCATTGATATGGTCAATAACTCCTCACAGAAAGTAAATGAAATTGCTGCTGCATGTGAAGAAGAAGCAGCCCAAGCCGCAGAGGTGATGAGCTCTGTTGAATCCATCTCGGCTTCCAGTGAAGAATCTGCGGCTGCATCAGAAGAGACGGCGGCAACGTGCCAGTCTCTGGCACATCTGGCGGAAGAGCTGGCGAATTCGGCAGCTGCCTTCAAAACAAATTAATAAAATTGAATTGAGGGTGAATTGATGTCTTCACTTCAGAAGGAACAATATATTGAACTGTCTGTAGGTGCAGAGACTTGCGCCATTCGAATCGAAGAAATTCACGAAATTATTAAAATGCTCAGCATTACAGATATCCCATTCAGCCGCCCAGAGATCAAAGGGGTAGTTAATCTGCGTGGCAAGGTTGTATGTGTGATGAGTCTGCGGAACCTGCTGGGTATGACGGACGAACCGGACACCAGAGCGACGCGCATTATCGTAGTTCGACATCAGGAAGAATATATTGGCTTGATCGTTGATCGCGTGAACAAGGTAACCACATATTCGGACATACATCCGCCAACCGGAGGATATGGTCGTAACCGTGATGATTTATTCCATGGGGTGGGTCAACAGGAAGACAAGCTTGTGGGCATTTTGAAACTGGACGAAATATTGGGCGGTTAGGGAGGTATATACGAATGATGGATTTGTCTGCCTACCGTGACATCTTTATCGAAGAACTGAATGATCAACTGGAACGTATGGATCAGTCTTTATTGGCATTGGAGCTTTCGCCTTCAGTAGAACTGGTTCAGACGCTGTTTCGGGCAGCCCATACCATCAAGGGATCGGCATCTACTATGGATTTTCGTGAATTAAGCGACCTCACGCATGAAGTGGAGTATGCCCTTGAATGGGTCCGGGAGAAAAAACCGGAGATGACTTCGGAGCTAATTGATACGTTGTTCCGCTCTTTGGACGCCATGAAGGTGCTTCGTGATCAGTACATCCGTGGGGAAGCCTATGCAGATTTCCGAGCAGTAGTACGAGAAATAAAGGATTTAATCCAGACCCCGGCAGCAGTCGGGCAACTTAAAGTGCCTCAATTGCAACCAGCAGAATCGATTGTGGCACAGGTCGCTATAGTGTCAGGCAAGCAGTTATTGTCCATTCGTATCGTGCTGGAGCAGAAGTGTATGATGAAAGCGGCCAGATATCATATTTTACGACAACGTATTGAGGACATCTGTGGTACGGTTGTCGCTACTACGCTCATGGAGTGTCAACCGGGCGCGCAGAATGAAGATGATCATTATGGTCAGTTCATCATCATCGTAGCAACGTCGAAGGACCCACAGCAGCTTAAGGCAGAGCTGTCTTCAGACTCGGATATTCATAGGATGGAGATTGATCCATATCTGCTGGAATCCAATGAGGTTGCAGCGACTTCTGCATCACTTGAATTAATCTCTGAAACAGATCAAACAAAACAAAGCTTGCCTACCATGAATACAACTGGCCCGGATGAGAAAGTGAAAGCTGCTCAACCTACAGTTCGTGTGAATGTTGAGCGTCTGGACCATTTGATGAATTTGGTCGGTGAACTGTTAATTGATCAAACATCCCTTGCAGATCTGAGTGGATCGGGTGCGCGTAAGGAGTCTTCCTCACTTATCCAGAGTATTAGTGGTGTATCCGATCATATGGGCAGGGTGATCAAGGAACTCCAAGAAGGTGTAATGAAGACACGGATGTTACCCATTGATCAACTATTCAGTCGCTTCCCGAGATTGGTTCGTGACCTATCACAGAAGCTGGGTAAGGATCTGGAACTGGTTATCCAAGGTGGAGAGACTGAGCTTGACCGTATGATTATTGAAGAATTGAGTGACCCGCTGATCCATCTCATCCGCAACAGTGCAGATCATGGCATTGAAAGTGCAGAGATTCGAGCGGAGCTCGGCAAGCCGTCCAAAGGACGAATTACCTTAACTTCATTTCATGAAGAAAATCATGTTGTCATTCGTTATTCGGATGATGGCAAAGGTATCGATGGTGAGAAGATCAAAGCTTCCGCCTTGGGCAAAGGTATCATTAGTGAGGAACAGGCTGCACGCCTAACAACACAGGAAGCTGTCCATCTCATATTTGAGCCTGGTTTCTCCACGGCTTCTTCTGTCAGTGAAGTATCAGGACGCGGCGTTGGAATGGACATCGTGCGTAGTCAGATCGGGCGACTCAACGGTATCATTGATATTGATACGGAGGTTGGTGTGGGTACCACGTTTACGATTCGTCTACCACTCACACTGGCGATTATTAAAGGTTTGTTAGTCAAAGTGTCGGGCCGTGTGCTGATCTTGCCGATGTATAATGTTGCTGAGATTGTTCGAATTTCACCTGAAGATATTCAGATGATCCAGGGACAACAAGCGATCCTGAATCATGGACGAATTGTACCTTTTCACCGACTGTGCGACAGGCTTAACTATCCACGAACGGACCGTAAATCCAAAACCATTCCACTGGTGATCGTGCGTTCCGTTGACAAAATTGCAGCATACGCAGTAGATGAGATTATAGGAAATCAGGAAGTCGTTATAAAGACGCTCGGTACGTATCTTGGTGCGATGAACCATCTATCTGGAGCAACGATCCTCGGTAATGGTAAGGTTGCCCTTATATTGGACGCGTCCTATCTGGTGAGTCTTTAATCGTTAGATATACACAAACATTATGCAGGCCAAAGAGCCTCATCATCTATAACTGGATGGTGGGGCTCTTTGTTGTACCTTTTGAAATTGTGACCACTCAGGATTTGAAAATGAGATCCATAAACCGGTTGGCAGCCAGAGAAATCGGCATATTGCGCTTGGTCATAATCCCTACATGGGAAGGGGGGAGCGGGACATCAAGCTGAATTTCGAAGAGAGAACCTTCCTCCAGCTCTTTGGAGATGAACTCACGTGTTACATAGGAAATCCCCAGTCCTCGACGCGCAAACTCAATCAACAGATCAACGCTACCAACCTCAATCTCAGGTTTCAACGTGTAATTATAGCTGTTAAACAACTCGGTTATGGCCATCCGAACCCGGCTGTTCCGGGAGAAGAGGATCAGTTGATGCTCCAGAAGCATCTCAAGTGTCATGACTTTACCCTTCAACTGAGCATAACGTTCCCCAGCTACAAAACAGTCCTTCAACTGAATACTTTCCCTGACTTCTAGCTGTGGATCAACAATGGGCATCCGAACTACACCAAGATCGATCTTGCCTTCTTTCAGAAAGGTGATGACTTCCGGCGTAGTTCCATGACTCAGATGTAGCTTGATGTTAGGGTACAAGGTGTGGAATTCCTCTAGATACGCCAGCATGTAATGCTTGAACAGGGAGTCACTGCCACCAATCCGGAGTTCACCATTGTCGAGATTCTTCAGTGCGGCCATTTTTTCTTCCGCAAGTGAGATCAGAATCTGGGATTGTTCAATATAGGAATATAGACTGGCACCTTCCTGTGTCAAAGCTACACCCTTGGAATTTCGATAAAACAAGGTAAGACCAAAGCTCTCTTCCAATTGCTTAATGGCATGACTGACGCTGGGTTGAGTGATATACAGTGCTTTCGCAGCCTGTGTCAAACTTCCCGTTTTGGCGGCCCAATAAAAGACTTTATATAGTTCGTAATTTGTTGTCATAGATGTGGTCTATAGCTCCTGTGAAATATATTAATTACTTGTATGGCTATAAAACGTATTATAGTGTAACTACAACAAAGAAACCAGAGTTACTTGGAAGGAGAACGGTGAGATGGAACCAACTACCATTGTTTTATTTGGTGCTACTGGCGATTTAGCCAAAAGAAAAATATATCCTGCCTTATATAACTTATATCTTGAGCAGAAGCTTCCTGAAACCTTCTCATTGATTGGTCTGGGGCGTAGAGATTGGTCTGATGAATTCTTTCAGGCACAAGTGGAAAAATCATTAAATGAATTTTCCAGACGCCAGGCTGATCCTGAAGTTGTGAAGTCATTTGTGAAAGCTTTCCGCTACAGTGTATTGAATATAAGCCATAAGGAAGATTATATAAAGCTGTTGGGATTAGTTGAACAAAGAGAAGCTGAGCTTGGCATTCCGTCCAATCGCTTGTTTTATCTCTCGGTTGGTCCGGAATTTTTCGAACCGATTGCCGAGAATATTCAAGAAAGTGGACTGGGTTCAACAGAGGGCTGGAAACGTCTCGTCATCGAGAAGCCATTTGGTCACGACCTGCAGTCTGCCAGAGACCTTAATCGCAAATTAAGCGAATCGTTCACCGAGGAAGAGATTTATCGGATTGACCACTATTTGGGCAAACCGATGGTACAGCGACTGGAGACGTTGCATCAGAGTAACCCAATCATGAAGGCATTATGGAACAACCGTTACATCTCCAATGTGCAAATTACGGCGAATGAGACTGTAGGTGTGGAAGAACGTGCATCCTATTATGATCATGTTGGTGCAGTGCGGGACATGTTCCAGAATCATATGTTGCAATTGCTCATGATGATGGCGATTCAGCTTCCATACAATAGTACTTCCGAAAAAGTTGGATTGAAGAAAAAACACATTATGGAATCGATCCAGCCGTTACAAAAACAAACTGTGGGTGCAAACATCATCCGTGGACAGTATGCAGAAGGCAACATTCAAGGTAAACCGGTAAATGCGTATACTGCTGAACCGGGTGTAGCCGAGAATACAATGAATGACACATTCATTGCTGCCAAATTGCAAATTGATGATTTCTTCTGGCGCGGTGTTCCGTTTTACATTCGCACGGGTAAAAGAATGAAGGAGAAATCAACACGTATCGTGATTGAATTCAAAGAACCTTCAGGCCAGACAAATGTGCTGAAAAACAAGGGTTCCAAGCCAAACCTGCTCGTCATAGAGATGAGTCCGGATCAGAGCATGACATTGCAACTGAATGCAAGTGATCCTGAGAATAAAGGTGAATTCAAACCGGTTCATATCGATCTTTCTCCGGATAAAGGTGACCTCGCGGAAGCTTACGAGAATCTGATTCGTGATGCCTTGCTGGGTGATCCAACTTTCTTTGCCCACTGGGATGAAGTAGAATTGTCATGGGCGTGGGTGCAGCCAATTCTGGATGCATTCCAGGAAAATCTGTTACCACTTCACCTGTATCCTGCGGGTAGCTATGGACCGACTGAATCAGATGTTATGCTTGAAGAAGAAGGCCACCACTGGTGGTTTGATGAGCCGACGGATCAGGAGTCTGTAGTTACAGATAGCATCCCCTTGGCAGTTAATGCAAATCTCTAAACCAAAATAAAAAATATATCTGGAGGTAATTAAATCATGAAATTTTTTATCGATACAGCTAACGTGGAAGATATCCAAAAAGCATACAAAATCGGCGTATTGTCTGGTGTAACAACAAACCCATCTTTGGTAGCCAAAGAAGGCGTGAAATTCGAAGATCGTATTGAAGAAATCTTGCGTTTGGTACCTGAAGTGGAGTCCGTTTCTGCGGAAGTGACACCAGATGCCCTTACTGCTGAAGAAATGATCGCGCAAGCAGACGAATTGATCAAAATTAACAACAGCGACAAAAACATTACGATCAAATTGCCAATGACACTTGCAGGACTGGAAGCTTGCCGTTACTTGACCAAAAAAGGCGTGAAAACCAACGTAACGTTGATCTTCACTGTGAACCAGGCGCTTTTGGCTGCTCGTGCTGGTGCGACATATGTATCCCCATTCCTGGGACGTCTTGATGATATCTCCGAAGATGGCGTACAATTGGTTGCCAAAGTTGCTGAATTGTTCCGTACACATAACCTGGATGCACAGATTATTGCTGCTTCTGTAAGACATCCGGATCACGTTACACGTGTAGCGATGGCTGGAGCACATATTGCTACTGTTCCATTCTCCGTCATTGAACAGATCTCCAAACACCCGCTGACAGATCAAGGTATGGACAAATTTGCAGCGGACTGGAAAAAAACAGTACAATAATCTATAACCATTCATTCGTTTCAACTTACTATATAAATAATGGAGTATTGGGAGGACATAATGAGTAAACAACAGATTGGTGTTATTGGATTGGCAGTAATGGGTAAAAACCTGGCTTTGAATATTGAAAGCAAAGGTTTCTCGGTAGCGGTATTTAACCGTTCCCCGGAGAAAACGAACGATCTTCTGAAAGAAGCAGAAGGTAAAAACCTGACAGGTGCGTTCACCATTGAAGAATTCGTGGAATCCCTGGAGTCTCCGCGTAAAATTCTGATCATGGTGCAAGCAGGTAAAGCAACAGATGCAACGATCGAGCAACTGCTTCCTCATCTGGATCAAGGCGACATTATTATCGATGGAGGTAATGCTTACTTCCCTGACACACAACGTCGCAGTAAAGAACTGGAAGAAAAAGGTTTCCGCTTCATCGGAGCAGGTGTATCCGGTGGTGAAGAAGGCGCACTGAAAGGCCCGGCAATCATGCCAGGCGGTCAGGAAAGTGCTTATCAGTTGGTAGAACCGATCCTTACAGCGATCTCTGCCAAAGTTGGCGATGACGCTTGCAGCACATATATCGGACCAGACGGGGCCGGACACTATGTGAAAATGGTGCATAACGGTATCGAGTACGGAGATATGCAGTTGATTGGTGAAGCTTATCACTTGCTCAAATCCGTATTGAACGTTTCCGTTGAAGAGTTGCATGAGATCTTCACCGAGTGGAATCAAGGGGAGCTGGACAGCTACCTGATCGAAATCACGGCAGATATCTTCTCCAAATATGATCCAGAAACAGGCAAACCAATGGTTGACGTTATTCTGGACGCGGCTGGACAAAAAGGAACAGGGAAATGGACAAGCCAAAGTGCGCTGGATCTCGGCGTTCCATTGTCCATGATTACGGAATCCGTATTCTCCCGTTTCCTCTCTGCGATGAAGGACGAGCGTGTAGCAGCTAGCAAAATCCTAAGTGGACCAGCAACTGAAGCATTCTCTGGCGACAAAAAAGCGTTTATCGAGAACGTGCGTAAAGCATTGTTTGCAAGTAAAATCGTATCTTATGCACAAGGATTTGCACAAATGCGTGCAGCTTCCGATGAATACGGCTGGGATCTGAAATATGGTAACATTGCCATGATCTTCCGTGGTGGTTGCATCATCCGTTCGCAGTTCTTGCAAAACATTAAAGAAGCATATGACAAAGATGCAGAACTCAAAAACCTGCTGCTGGATCCTTATTTCCAAAACATCGTTGAATCTTATCAAGGTGCATGGCGTGAAGTTATAGCGGCTGCTGTAAAACAAGGTATTCCAGTACCTGGCTTCTCCAGCGCTCTTTCTTACTACGACAGCTACCGTACAGAGCGTTTGCCAGCAAACTTGCTGCAAGCACAACGTGACTACTTCGGTGCTCACACATTCAAACGTGTGGACAAAGAAGGTTCATTCCACTTCCAGTGGATGGACACAAACGAGTAATTTTAATTCCGAAAATAAAGCATTCCTGCGGTTGTCTTTGAATTTAACTATTCAGGGTGACTGCAGGAATGCTTTTTCTGGTTTATGGTACGAATTTGAATATCATCAAATTGTAATAAAATGTACCTATCTGGCTTTTGCAAACAGGTGATCTGACCCTTCAACTACGTTATACTTGTTCAGACGGACTTGTGTCCTTGATGAAAATTCAGAATACAACTTATTGACGTGGAGGTTAGACCGGGCATGTTTGTATTAGCGGGTATATTGTTTTTGGTTGTATATGGTTTATTAGTGTTCTACATAGGCTGGAGCGGTTGGAGTTGGATGAAACCTGTCGTGTCCGCCAGATTTCGGTGGTTGTATATTATTGCGCTTGTATTCCTTGCCATTTCCTTCATATTGGCACGATTATTTGGAAGCATTTCGTTCCTCGGTATTATCGGTTCTTACTGGCTAGCGATCTTCTCGTTGTTATTGTTGATCCTGCCCGTCGTTCACCTGACGATGTGGTTGCTGAGATTAACCCGTATTCCAAGACATCACACACAGAAGTGGGCAGGTGTTGTTACGCTGGTGCTGTTAGTGTCCACATTAGGTTATGGAATCTTCAACGCCTACAGCCCGGTAGTGAGAACATATAATATTCAGATTGATAAAAAAGTAGAAGGTGTAGACAAGCTCAACATTGTCATGGCTGCTGATATGCACTTTGGACTTCTGTCTGGCCCTGCACATGCCAAACGCATGGTGGAGGAAATTAATGCTCTGAAGCCGGATCTGGTGCTGTATCCTGGAGATATTATTGACGACAATCTGGATATGTACCTCAATAGCGGAATCGCGGATATTATCAGTGACATTCAGGCTCCATATGGTGTCTATGCTTCTCTCGGGAATCACGACAAGTTCGATGGTCCCATTGAAGATCTGATTGCTGCACTGGAGAAGAGCAACATGCAAGTTTTGTACGATGACAAGATCGTTTTGGATGACAAGATTACCCTGATTGGACGGAAAGACCGGACAGAGAAGGATCGGGCAGAAGTAGCTGCACTAATGCAAGATACGGACTTGAGCCAACCTGTACTTATGATGGATCACCAGCCGTATGATCTGGATATTGCGGAGCAAAACAATGTAGATCTGGTGGTATCCGGTCACACCCACCGTGGACAGATTGCGCCTGCTCAGTTCATCACACAAGCTATTTATGAGAATGATTGGGGTTATCTACAAAAAGGCTCTATGCACTCCATCGTAACCTCAGGATTTGGCTTCTGGGGACCACCAATTCGTACTAGTAGTCGTTCGGAGATTGTACAGATTAATGTGACCTTCCAGCAATGATGAAAGGCCCTTCGAGAGAAGGGCTGCCTAATAAGCACGTCAAGCGTAGATTGATGATACCGGCTCCGCTTTTATGATGACAAGATTAAATCTACTGTCGTTATAAAGCGGAGTATTTCTTATGCAATTTTCAATGAGTGCTGGTTGATTATCAAAATAAAACGGCTCGATCTCCCGGAAATCGGAGTTCAAGCCGCTTGTTTTTTATTATGTAAGTTAGTTTCTTACCCCTTTTGAAGGAATGGCTTCAAACGAATAAAATGCGCCTTTTGTATTGATTTTACCGATAAGCGTTGTGGCTCCTTTTTTCGTGAAGGTGTACTCGTTTTCTTGGATACGAACGGAATAACCTTTTAGCTCAATACCAAATATAGATCTGACTGTAGGTACAGCGATGGATAGTGCTTTGTTTTTGCTGAGCTTGGGCTTGGCAAAAGACTTTTTGAAATCAGTATCATTTTTCCAGTTGATACCCAGTTCGTTGGTGACTTTCCATACCTTTCCGGTCTTGCTGCCGATATGTACGTAGTTTAGATTGTCGTTATCCCTATACTTCCATAACATATCTTTTCCTTCTACGGTAAATAAGGTGTAATCAAAAGCTTTTACTGAGGGTATTCCAAGTGTTTTGAGTGAATTTCGTGCTATGTTTGTCATCCAGGCATAGGAATCACCGATTTTATATTGCAGGATTGCCGACATTTGATTACCTTTGTCCACATCGATGTAAAGTTGTTGACTTGGTCCGAAGATGACCCAGTAGTTTTGGAGTAAATGTCCATGTTCCTGATCATTAGCTTTGAAACGCCAGAAACCACCTTTAATGAAGATATCTTCATCTTCAAATGTTTTTAAGAAGGCGTCAAGCTTCAGGCGCAGCGCATTATCCATGACTTTATTCAGATCAGCGTTATCATACATGATATGGGTGGACGCGACACGATTTGTATCAGGATCGTATGTTTGTGTGAAATAGGCGAAGCCGGTTCCATCAATAGTTCCGTTAATGACCCACGGATCAAATGATGTGTCTATTGTGGTGAATTGAATGTTCTGTTTCCCCACGAGTTTAACTAGTTCATCACTCAAAAGTTGTTGTGCATTCCGATCCAGCTGGTCAGCAGACTCTTGATTCTCAATCAACGAGAGGTCATTGGAGTTTGCGGCCAAGGTGAGTGGTGCAGATAATAAGAGTGACATGGCAGCAATGAATACAGTCATTGAAACGAATTTTTTCAAAATGAATCCTCCTGTTTAGTTTAGGCCATACTAAATAATGCTTACATATCATTTAATGTAACATAAAAGTAAAATGTTGCATAACCATAATAACCCAAACATCGGTTTCCTGTTGACACCGTTTTCAGGTTATGATAAATTAGTTCCGAGGCTTGTTACCGGTAATGCGGGCAAAACCACGATGGAAATGATTTTATTATTTCTGTTTTGGTTTTGCCCTTTTTTATTCCTCAAAAAAAACCAGGTGGGTCCATAATGATTATTAAACAGATATTTAATAACAATATTGTCAGTACCGTGGATGACAAAAATCAGGAACTACTGATCCTCGGCCGGGGTATCGGATTTAAGTTCAAAGCAGGCGATGAGATTGATGAAGAGCGGATTGAGAAGGTATTTCGTCTTCAGGATGCATCAATCTATGAGAAATTCAAATCCATCGTAGCTGAAGTGCCGATTGAGATTTTGCAGGCAACCGATGATATTGTGACACTGGCACGAACACAATTGAACAAAACCATCAGTGACGGGATCTACGTCTCGCTGTCTGATCACATTCACTTTGCTGTTCAGCGCTTGGAAAAAGGAATGATTACTCGTAATCCACTTTCTTGGGAAGTTCAGCACTTCTATAAGGCGGAGTACGATGTGGCCAGAGAAGCACTGACCTTGCTGAAGGAAAGACTGGATATTGAGTTTCCCAAAGATGAAATCTGTAATATTGCCTTGCATTTTATCAATGCGGAAGTCAATGATTCCATGAACGATGTCACCCATCTGATGCAGCTGTTGCAGGAGATCATGAATATTATCAAATATCACTTCAACGTCGAATTGGATGAAGATAGCGTCAATTATTTCCGCTTCATCACCCATTTGAAATATTTCTGTCAGCGTGTCATTACTCATTCTTCACATGATGATGCTGAGGAGTATTTATATGAAGTGGTTCGGAAAAACTATCCGGAGACATTCAAATGTATTGGCAAGATCGAGACTTTTATCCATAAGAACTATCAGTATGACATGACTCACTCTGAGCAGTTATATCTAACGCTCCATCTGGAACGTTTGATGAAAACCAAGCGGGACGAAAAGTCCACGCAATAGAATCAAATCACAACTGGATATCCTATGGGCTTGTTACTGTTCAATCAGGCAATACCCGAATGAGATGGCGCCATCCATATGCGCTAGATTCGTTCGGGTATTTTTTATTGGAAAAATGAGGAGGAAAACATCATGAAACATCAGGAAACGGCGCAGGAAATCATTAAAGCCGTTGGGGGAACAAACAATATTAACTCAGTTTATCACTGCGTCACACGTTTGCGCTTTGATCTGAAAGATAACGAGAAAGTTGACAACGGCTCACTCAAGAAACTGGATAAGGTCATGGGAACGAATATTTCCGGCGACCAATTTCAGGTCATTATTGGTAATGATGTGGCAAAAGTGTTCGATGCCATGGTGAAGGAAAATCCGGCAATCCAGCAAACTACAGAAAATAAAGAGCCAAAGTCGGATAAAAAACAAAATGTCGTGCTGAAAATTTTTGAAACAATCGCAGGTGTCTTTGCTCCAATGCTTCCAGCGATTACTGCGGCAGGTATGCTCAAAGGATTACTTGCACTGTTCGTATCCTTAGGTTGGATGTCTGCTGGAACGGATACGTATCGTATTCTTTCAGCCATCGGTGACGGCGTATTCCATTACCTGCCTTTATTGATTGCAGTCAGTGCTGCTCGTAAATTCGGTAGTAACCCGTTTGTTGCGATTGCATTAGGTACGGCACTCATGTATCCAGACATGACAGCATTGTTATCTAGCGGTGAATCGGTTGGATTCTTGGGAATCCCCGTTACGGCTGTAAGTTATGCTTCATCGGTTATCCCGATTTTACTTGCTGTATGGTTGATGTCCTATGTTGAGAAATGGGTTGACCGTGTTATCCCTGCTGCACTCAAGCTGCTGCTTGTGCCGCTGATTACCTTACTTGTTATGGTTCCGGTAACGCTGATTGCGATCGGTCCATTGGGTACATTTGTAGGTAGCGGATTGTCTGGCGGTATCAACTGGCTGCTGAATGAAGGCGGATTGATTGCAGGTATTGTTCTTGGCGGCGCGATGGCGCTCATTATTATGACAGGAATGCACTATGCACTTGTGCCGATTATTCTGAGTAATATCGCTACATTGGGCTTTGATAAATTCTTGCCATTGACCTTTATTTCCAATATGGGTCAGGCTGGTGCAACACTCGGCGTATTCTTCCGGGCAAAAGATAAAAAACTCAAAACCGTGGCATTGTCCACGAGCTTTACAGCTCTGATGGGTGTAACGGAGCCGGCTATGTACGGCGTAAATATGAAATACAAAAAACCATTTGCCGCAGCCATGATTGGTAGTGCAGTGGGTGGCGGATTCGCCCTTGCTTTTGGCGCGAAAGCGTATGTACTTGCGGGTAACGGGGGTCTCCCAGGACTTCCTTCCCTGATCGGACAAACCTTCTGGTATTCCTTTGGGGGTATGATTTTGGCCTTTATCGTGGGTGCGATCATGTCTACGATATTTGGTATCAAGGAAGAAGAAGGAGACGCAGAGGCGTTGGCTCAATTCTCACCGGGTGCTTCTACTGCACCAGCGAAAGTAACTTCCAATGACGTTGCAACTGTAAATGTGGACAACATGGGCGATCCAACACCAACGAGTGATGCAGTAGCAGTTGCACCGATGACAGGTAAATCCATCCCGCTCAAAGAAGTCAATGATCCAACATTTGGTGATGAATTGATGGGTAAAGGTGTGGCATTTGTTCCAACGGTGGGTGAATTGGTTTCTCCAGTGACAGGTACCATCATGAATGTGTTCAAAACAAAACATGCGATCGTTGTCCGCAGTGATAACGGAATGGAATTGTTGATTCATGTTGGAATTAACACGGTGAAGCTGCGTGGACAGTATTTTGATGCACATGTTGCTACAGGAGCACGTGTACAGGCTGGAGACAAGTTACTCACGTTTGAACTGACCGAGATTGCAAAAGAATACGATATCACAACCGCTATGGTTGTTACCAATACGGCTGATTACAAGCAGGTTCTACCTGTGAAATTGGGCGAAATCACGATGGGTGACGACGTCTTGAAAGCTGAGATCTAAACTGTCCGTCTTAGGACTAACAATATCAACTAAAGAAGGAGAGATTCGAATGATTAATCGACAAGGGTTCCCGGAAGGTTTTCTATGGGGCGGCGCTATTGCCGCTAATCAGGCTGAAGGTGGATTCGACGCTGGTGGCAAAGGATGGTCGACAGCCGACATGGTTCCTTATTTTGAGAAAAAGGACTACACCAACCTTAGAGAACTGATGCATGTTACCAGTGCCACGGTTGAGAAAGCAATGGCACATCATAGTGCAGAAGGTTATCCGAAGCGTTACGGGATTGATTTTTATCACCGTTTCAAAGAGGATATTGCATTGTTCGCCGAACTGGGCTTCAAGACATTCCGACTGTCCATCAACTGGCCGCGTATTTTCCCGAATGGTTATGATGCCGAGCCCAATGAAGAGGGACTGCGTTTCTATGACGAAGTGTTCGATGAACTCCGGAAATACGATATCGAACCACTTGTAACCCTCTCGCATTATGAGATGCCTATGGCACTTGTTCTGAAATACAACGGCTGGGCTGGTCGCGAAG
Source organism: Paenibacillus sp. GQ49 (assembly GCF_059759055.1). Lineage (NCBI taxonomy): Bacteria > Bacillati > Bacillota > Bacilli > Caryophanales > Paenibacillaceae > Paenibacillus > Paenibacillus sp. GQ49. Next base: position 180,835 of record NZ_JCAXEL010000009.1, on the reverse strand, counting down.
TGATTGGACACTTTGTGAGATATGCCGAAACCGTGATGAACCGATACAAGGACAAGGTCAAATACTGGTTGACGTTTAATGAGATTAACACAACCATTATTGAACCGTTCACAGGTGGCGGTATTATTGAAGACCGGGTTGAGAACACGATGCAGGCTTCTTATCAGGCACTTCATCATCAATTTGTAGCCAGCAGCCTGGTAACAGAAAAAGCACGTCAGATTAACCCGAACTTCCAGATCGGATGTATGCTTGCGCGTATGATTCACTACCCGGCGACATCGAAGCCAGAGGATGTGCTGCAAGCACAGATCGATAATCAGCTGAACCTGCTGCATACGGATGTACAAGTTCGTGGCAGTTACCCAACGTTCATGGCTCGGTACTGGGCAGAGAACGGGATTACGATTGTCATGGAACCGGGAGATGAGCAGATCCTGCATGAGCACACGGTTGATTTCATTTCGTTCAGTTATTACACATCCTTGGTGTCCGCAGTGAACCCAGAGGAATATGGAGTGACGGGTGGTAACCTGTACAGTACGATCAAGAACCCGAATCTGGAGCGTACAGAGTGGGGCTGGCAGCTTGATCCGATCGGTCTGCGCGTTGCACTGAAAGAGCTGTATGACCGTTATCAATTGCCACTGTTTGTGGTGGAGAATGGCCTTGGCGCGAAAGATACGGTTGAAGCAGACGGTTCTATCAACGATGATTACCGGATTGATTACCTGAGAAAACATATCACACAAATGAAAGAAGCCGTTATGGACGGAGTAGACCTGATGGGATATACCAACTGGGGAGCGATTGATATCATCAGTGCATCCACTTCGGAAATGTCCAAGCGTTATGGCGTAATCTACGTGGATCAGGATGACAACGGACAAGGCACATTGAATCGGTATAAGAAAAAGAGCTTTGGCTGGTACCAAAAAGTCATTGCCTCGAATGGCGAGAACTTGGAATAGATTAATCTATAAAGGCACCCCGGGCGTAGCTGGTATTACGGCGCCGGGGCGCCTTTTTTATATGATCCTGTAGTATTCTCATCAACGCTATTGGCATTTCAAGGTAAAAAAGATGACTACATAACATTCTGGATGGTATACTGTGATCGTATTGGGGGAGGGATAACCATGAAGAAGCCTATTATTGCTGTAGATATGGATGACACGATATGTCATCTGGTCAAGCGGGCTATATATCACAACAACCTCAACTTCCCGACCCATCCGCTTCGCTACGAGGATATGATTCATTGGGATACATCCCATTTGCGTCATCCAGAGAGCACGCACGATGTATTTTATGGTCGGCCGGGTCTGTTCGAGGAATTGGAATTATACGACGAGTATGTAGTAGATGAGATGCGAAAGCTGAACGATGCTTATGATGTTATTGTTGTAACGGCAGCGGAACCAAGAACAGTTGTTGAGAAGTGGAACTGGCTTCAGCAGCACATGCCTTTTATAACCGCAGAACAGTTTATTACATGCAAAAGAAAAAACCTGCTCGCTTTTGATTTGCTTATTGATGATGGGGCACATAATTTGATTCCAGCGCATGAGGATGGCAAAAAGGTCATCTGTATCCCGCATCCATGGAATATACAGGAGCGTGAGCAATACAACTTTCCGTTAATGTCTTCATGGAAAGAGGCCAAGGCATACATAGATGAAGTGTTACAGGTTGTTGGTGTCTGAGAGTTAACCTTATTGTCCAGAGTGCTGTGCTCTGGATTTTTTGCGATAGGCGAGAGGTGTTTCACCTGTTATTTTTTTGAATGCAGCATAGAATGAATCCATATCCCGATATCCGACCAGCTCGGCAATCAGACTGACTTTGTGCTGTGAACTCTTTAGAAGTTCGCAGCTTTTTTGTATACGGAGGTGTTGCAGGTAGCTGCTAAAGGTCTGACCGGTATGTTGCAGAAACATTCGGCCAATCTGTTTTTCGCTAAAGCCCGATACACGTACCAGATCAGACATCCGAATACGATTGCCTAAGTGTTCCTTGATATAGTGAACGATATAATCAAAACCTGTGGAATGATGCTCTTCATCATAATCCTTTTGATAAAGTTGTCTGTAGGTCATCAATACCAACTGGCTTACCAAGGTGTATAACATGGTAGACGAACCGATCCCCTGAACAGAGGATTCACGATATAGCTTCACCATTAGTTCTTCAATCCGGTCGTTGTGATCCACAACGGATATATAAGGAACCTGATTTTGTGCCAGATCCATCAGATGTTGAATGATTTCTTTTTCCTGAATGACGGATGTCAGGGTGTTGATCAGTTCAGCATTAAATAAGCAATTATATAGAATTAACGGATGCTCGGTTACGTTGGTGCTCACAGGACGAAAGACATGAGGAACGCCGACAGGAATAACAAACAGCATCCCCTTTGTCACCGGAATGACATCTTCACCGATATGATGAAAGCCCTTTCCTTCGGCAACATAACTATACTCAATAAAATCATGTGCGTGAAAAGGAAGGACAAAATCTTCAGAGCAACGATTGACAAAAAGTTGAAGATGATTATGCAGAAAGTATTCGCTTTTCATGAGTTGTACAGATGAATTCACAAGCAACCTCCTCGCACAGATGGCTGAATCACCGGATGAAATAGTCCTGATTACCGGGTATTTAGGGCAACAGGATCGATATAATTATATCGTAACCCCGAATGGGAAGCCAAGATGGAAAGGACGATCTGCTAATGTTCAACGTTAGTCACCTTCGCTGTGAGTATAGAATCAATCCGATAGGCCTTGATGTCAAATCACCGAGATTAAGCTGGCAGTTACAGTCTGATCGTCGAAACTGCATGCAATCCGCATACAAGATCCAGCTGTCCCTGTCAGAAGAATTTGATGAGATTGCATGGGATTCTGGCAACATAAGCACGGATCAATCCATACATGTGGAATTAAACCATTTTCAGCCTTCCCCGCAAACGCGATACTATTACCGGATTCAGGCATGGGATGATGCAGGAAGTGATTCGGGCTGGTCCGAAACGGCTTATTTCGAGATGGGACTTATGGATAGTCATAACAAGTGGCAAGCAGAATGGATCACAGCTCAACCATCAGATGATGGAGATACGTCATGCCCGCGTATGCGCAAGCAGTTTAATGTGAAACAACCTGTTACGTCTGCCAGAATATATGTGACAGCACTTGGATTATACGAGTTGCATATGAACAACACAAGAGTAGGAGAAGATTATTTTACACCTGGCTGGACCTCTTATCGTAAGCGATTACAATATCAAACCTATGATGTAACTCATCTACTTCAGGATGGGCAGAACATATTGGGCGCTTATCTGGGTGATGGTTGGTACCGAGGATATCTTGGCTGGAACAAAGAACGGGAGATATTTGGTTCGACATCCGCATTGCTGCTGGAATTGCATATGAAATATGCAGATGGTTCGGAGGAATGGATCTTATCTAATGGGGATTGGACGTCTGCTCCAAGTGCCATTCTCATGTCGGACATCTATATGGGAGAGACGTACGATGCACAAATGGAGTCTGATTGGTCGGATTCATCTCAGACGAATTGGTCACCCGTGAACGTACTGGAACATCCGAAAGATATCATCGTTGCGCAGGAGAACGTACCCGTCACCCAAGTCGAACAGCTGCAGCCAATCGCCTTGCTAACAACCCCCGAGGGAGATCGTGTAATAGATATGGGGCAGAATATGGTGGGATGGGTGAAATTCAGTCTTCAAGGTGAGGCGGGTCATACGGTTGAGTTGCATCATGCAGAGATATTGGATCATCAAGGCAACTTCTACACCGATAATCTTCGAGCCGCCAAGCAGTGTATTCGCTACACCTGCAAGGGGGATGGAGTGGAAACATTTGAACCGCATTTTACGTTCCAAGGGTTTCGCTATGTGAAGCTGGTTAACTTTCCGGAACACGTTTGTCTGGATGAATTCACCGGAATAGTGCTGCACTCGAATATGGAGCCAACAGGTCAGTTTTCATGCTCCAGTCCACTGGTGAACCAACTGCATCACAATATATTGTGGGGGCAAAAGGGGAATTTTCTTGATGTGCCGACAGACTGTCCACAGAGGGATGAACGGCTCGGATGGACCGGGGATGCACAGATGTTTATCCGCACGTCCTCCTACCTGATGAATACGGCTCCCTTCTTCACCAAATGGCTGCGGGATCTGGAAGCAGATCAGGGAGAAGATGGCGGTATTCCATTCTTCGTTCCGGATCTGAGAAGTTCCACCTCAGAAGGGTGGGGAGACACCAGTCATTCCTCCGCCGCTTGGGGGGATGCAGCAGTTATCTGTCCTTGGACCATCTATGAGATGTATGGGGATGTCAGGTTATTGGCCGAGCAATATGAGAGTATGAAGCGGTGGGTCGAATACATTCACGTGCAGGGTGACAATCCGTACCTGTGGAACACGGGATTCCACTTTGGCGATTGGCTGGGACTGGACTCCAAGCCTGATAGTTATGTTGGCGCAACGGACACAGATTATGTGGCAACAGCATTCTATGCCTATTCGGTGTCGTTAACTCAAAAGGCAGCTGAGGCACTTGGAAAGACAGATGATGCTGAATATTACAAGCAGTTGCATACAAACATTGTTCATGCGTTTCGAAATGAATTCGTGACTCCAGCTGGGAAAATTGCTGTTCCGACGCAAACAGCACATGTTCTTGCGCTTCAATTTGACCTGCTGGATGCCACTGCTCGAACTCGTGCTGTCGAACAATTGGCAAAACTCGTGAAAGAGGCGGGCAATCATCTTACTACAGGTTTCGTGGGCACACCTTATCTGAATCCGGTATTGAGTGATGCAGGTCTTCACGACCTGGCTTATACATTACTTTTTCAAGAGGATTATCCGTCCTGGCTATATCAGGTGACTCAAGGTGCAACGACCGTCTGGGAACATTGGGATGGGATCAAAGAGGATGGCAGTCTCTGGAGTGCTGATATGAACTCATTTAACCACTATGCGTACGGAGCGATTGGAGAATGGTTGTATCGTTACGTTGCTGGCATTCGGTCCGATGAACATCAGCCAGGATTCCGAATGGTGCATATCGAGCCGCAACCTGGACCTGGACTGGATTGGGTGGAAGCGAGTCTGGAGACGATGTATGGTCAAGTTGTTTCAAGCTGGCATCGGCTGGCGGAGGGTGAAATGGAGATACGGGTGCATATTCCTGTCAATACGAGAGGTACGGTACGTCTTCCTGGAGCAGGTGCGCAGATCGTTCTGGAGCAAGGGAAACCATTGGATCAGATAAGTGGAATTCAGGATATTCAAAACATTGGAGACGATGTTGAAGTCACACTTGGATCTGGGAGTTACCAATTCACTTACAAAGACACAGATGCGAAAAAGGATCGGGATGTTCAAAAGTCTACATTGACAGAGTCCGTATAATGATAGAATAAGCCGTAAGAAGTATAATTGAAGAGGACCTGCACACGCAGGTCCTTTTTCGAACTTGTTTGAGAGTGAATTTGTTGTTTTTGAATAATGAAAGGAGCATGACCATGGCAAAACCTGCATTTAAAGATGCGCCTTTGCGCCGCGAAATAGAGGATTTGGCTAAGCAACAGGATCACCATACATTGGCCTGTTGGGCTGCGGAGTGTGCGGCACGTGTCTTGTATATATCTGAGAAGAAGACGGAGGATCTCCGCGCCCGTGATGCCATTGATGCAGGAAGAGGTTGGATTCGTGGAGAGATTTCCATGGTTGACGCTCGAAAGGCGGCTTTTGCAGCTCATGCTGCTGCACGGGAAGCCGATAATATCGCTGCCTCTGCTGCATCTCGTGCGGCGGGACACGCAGCTGCAACGGCCCATGTGAAAGACCATGCGGTGCATGCCGCAACGTATGCAGTGAAAGCTATCTTTTATGACTGTTTGATAGAAGAGCAAGAACGTCGTGTCCTGGAAGAGAGAACGTGGCAATACCAATATCTATTGGGAGGGTGTAATGATCATGGGGAAAGAACACGTTAGATTAATTAAACCATCACGAGCATATAAGGAAGCATATTTGGCATTTTATGAAGACTGGGTCAGAAGTGGAGAATTGATGGTACCTTGGGTCGTTTCCAAAGATCCTTATGCGTTTGATGAGATGTTGGCATTTTTGCAGCGTAATGAACAAGGGATCGACATCCCGGAGGGCTGGGTCAAAGACAGTACATACTGGCTGGTCACGGAGAGTCAACAAATCGTGGGTGCCGTCAATATAAGGCATGAGCTTAACGATAAATTGTTCAATAGTGGAGGACATATTGGATATGGTATTCGTCCGGGCGAGCGGCACAATGGCTATGGTTCCGAAATTCTCAGGCTTTCTTTGGAGAAAACGAGAGAGCTTGGAATCTCCAAAGTATTGGTCGTATGTGATGCGGTTAATGAGCCTTCCAGAAGGGTTATCCTTCGAAATGGTGGCATTCGGGATGAAAACTATGTGGAGTCCAATGGCAACGTTGTTGAACGATTCTGGATGAAAAATGTCGAATAATGCAGAATAATGATGTAATATAACGAAAATAATATGGATTATGATTGTAATACCCTCGTGTGCTGATTAAAATGAAGCATAGAATCTGGATTGCGGCCGGAAACTATCATCCCATATCAGGCACAAGTGAGGTTATCTTTATGAATCAACGGGTTAATCGGCCCCGGCGAATTGAGTATCTGGATCTCTATCGTGCTTTTGCCATCATGGCAGTGGTAGCTATTCATGCAACTTCAACAGCAGTTGCGCATTACCCCAAGCATACATTAGATCATGATGTGTATTATTTCTGGAACACGTTTTTGCAATTTGCCGTTCCAGCGTTTCTGTTTCTGTCATCCCTGGTCTTGTTCTACAACTACAGCTCCAAGGTGAATGAGAAGGGTTGGATGCTCGCTTTTTATAAAAAGCGTTTATTCTATGTATTTGTTCCCTATGTGGTGTGGTCCCTTATCTATTTTGCCATTAAACAGTTGCTTGCGGGCAAAGAACCTTTGACCCATAGTGTTCAATTTGCGAAACAATTAGTGATGGGAACCGCTCATACGCACTTGTACTTTTTTCTGATTATTCTTCAATTCTATATCGTTTTTCCATGGCTTCTGTCCCTTACACGCCATCGTTTGTTTAATCGGTACTTGCCATTATTCTTTATTGCGGGCCAAGCGATCTTCTATGCACTACATTTGCAGTTTCACTTCGAACGGACAGGAAGTTTGTTACCCAGTTATCTGATCGTGATTGGATTCGGCGCATGGGTTGGGTTGAACTTTGAGTGGGCATTGAACAAACTGTATACTCACCGTTATGTGCTCATAGCTGCGTTGTTAGGTGGAGGTGCCATTTTTATATATGGTAATGCTTATATCAAAACCACTTTTGCTGCATACCCGGTTATTACCTATACCGTGCTGTTCCTGTTCCGTAATCTGTTTACCTTGTCAGCCTGCCTGCTCCTACTGATCTTTAGTGAACGAATCGGCACAGGAAAACATACCGAGGTTCGTAAAGCTACGCGTATTCTGGACTCCTTGGGTACAGTTGCATTCGGTGTATTTTTAATGCATCCACTTGTACTGCTCTTCTGGAGACGTGAATTCACAGATGAACTGGCTAGGCACTTCAGTGTTGGCATCATACTATCTTATGTTGTGGCGCTCCTGATCTCATGGATCTGCGCGATGGGTTTGCGCCGGATGAAGTGGGGATGGGTACTGATCGGACGTTAAGTTAAAATAAATATATTTAATTAAAGATAAGAGTTTTCAAGCCCTCACGCGTTGAGGGAATCACTTGAAACCTCTTTTTTATTTGCCCTAAAGAAGTTATTATAGAGTTTAATGTCCATAAAATTGAATTAATGGAATGAACACTACCTTGTCAGGAGTGATCGAAAATGAAATTAGTGATTATTTTTGGCCCACAGGCTGTAGGCAAGATGACGGTGGGGCAAGAACTGGAGAAGATAACAAAGCTTAAATTGTTTCATAACCACATGACCATTGAGTTGGTGTCTCCTTTCTTCAGCTATGGCACACCACAAGGCAAAAGACTGGTGAGTCTGTTCCGGCAGGAGATTTTTGAAGAAGTGGCAAAGAGTGATTTGCCGGGTCTGATTTTTACATTTGTGTGGGCTTTGGACGCGGAGTCAGATGGTGAATACATCCGTAAGATCAGTGAGTTGTTTACATCTCAAGGGGGTCAGGTCTGTTATGTGGAACTGGAGGCCGATGCATCGGAAAGACTAGAGCGCAATAAAAGTCCGCATCGTCTGTTACATAAACCAACCAAGCGTGACATTGTGTGGTCTGAGCGAGATTTGCTAGATACGATGAAGCATTATCGATTGAATTCGGAACCGGGAGAAATCAGGCAAGAGCACTACATAAGGATTGATAACACACACAAGAGCCCGGATGAGGTGGCAAAGATAATTCAGGAACGATTTAATTTGTAATCTGAGAAACGTCTATTTTAGCAAAGTAGATGCTTTCTATGAGAGGGGCACTACATCATGTACTTTGTTTTATTTCTGCTCATAGGACTTGTTTTATGTTATCTGATCCCATTTGGTCCAATAGTGGCCGGGGGTATTATTTTTGCACTTGTTGTAGACCAATACCGTCAGACGATGCATATGCGTGAAGATATCCGGGATATCAAAAATCATCTGGGCCTAATGAACAATAATGAGGCGAAAGAGTACGAGTTGGATAAAGAATATACGCAAGTTGATCAATTGAGCTCAGAACAAATGGACATGATTAATCGAAGAATTGAAGCGGAACTGGAGAAAGACAGCAAAAAACAATAAACGGTGAATCGCTGTAAAATAATTCTTGATTTGCTCACTCCTGTGAGTATATTTACCTAGATCAGGAGTCATGCTAATTCGATATTAACTTTTTGTTGCACTGTGTAGAAATTTGTAATATTATGAGGGAAGCGCGTACAACATATCGGGTTGTAACTGTTGAATCAGGCAAAGCCGTATACCTTGAGAAAAGGGATTGGTTTGTCTTTTTCTGTATATTGGAGTGATAAAGTGAAAATCGAGAAGGTGCTGAACAATAATGCTGTAGTTGCAATGAATGACGAACAGGAAGTTATTATCATTGGCCGGGGGATTGCTTATCAGAAGCGGGCGGGTGATATGGTTTCCGAGCAGCATATCGACAAGATATTTACTTTACAGAATGAAGATATTCAGGAAAACTTCAAGGCATTAATCTCAAGCATTCCTCTGGAATACATGAAAGTATCCGAGGAAATCATCGCTTACGCCAAATTAAAACTTGGCAAGAAATTAAATGAGAGCATTTACTTACATCTCACAGACCATATTCACTTTGCTATTGAGCGGTATCGCAAGAATCTGCCCATACGCAACGGTTTAATCTGGGAGACAAAGCAGTTATACAAAGAGGAATATGAAGTCGGAATGGAAGCGCTCAATATGATCTGTGATCAGTTTGGTGTGATCTTGCCCGAGGACGAAGCCGGTTTTATGGCACTTCACTTTGTCAATGCAGCTTTGAACGAGGAAATGCCCAACATCAAGAGTATGACGCAGGTCATGCAGGAAATCTTGACAATCATCAAGTATCATTTCAAGATTGATTTTGATGAGAACTCACTGACATTTTATCGCTTTGTGACACATTTGAAGTTTTTCGCCCAACGTTTGGTGAAGGGAAAACATTACAAGAGCAACAACGATGATGAACTGTTCCTGATGATTCAGAAAAAGTATCCAGCAGCGCACAAGTGCTCGGAGAAAATCAAGAAATTCATTGAAAGCAACTACACGTATCAACTAACTGACGAAGAATTGATGTACTTAACGATTCATATTGAGAGAGTTGTGAATGCAACTTCTGAATAATCCCATAGATCAGCTTGCAGGGTTGCAACCACTAGGGCAAAACCTGAACGCTTGAATGACAGAACATACCGTTAACCGGATGTTCCATACATTCAGATGTTCAGGTTTTTTTATTCTCTCCAATATGCTCCGAATCCGTGTCTAGCCAGAAAGGAAGAAAAGACTTCATGAAACACGAGCAATTAGCCAAAGACATTCTGTCTGGTGTTGGTGGTAAACAGAACATTAACAGCGTGGTGCACTGCGCGACCAGACTTCGTTTCAAATTAAAAAATGACAATAATGCCAAAACAGACGAACTCAAAAATCTGCCTGGAGTCATAACGGTAATGCAAAGCGGGGGGCAATACCAGGTCGTTGTGGGTAACGAAGTGTCTGATGTGTATAAAGCCTTGTTACAGGTGGGTAATATGAATGCGGATGAACCGGTCTCAAGTGATGATTCAGAATCTTCCGGTAAAAAAGAGAGTCTCTTGGGTCAGTTTATCGACTTGATCTCAGGTGTATTTACACCCATTCTCGGCTTGCTAGCTGCAACAGGGATGATCAAAGGTTTCCTGTCCATGTTCACTTCTCTCGAATGGCTGGACCCGGCTTCAGGAACATATCAATTGTTGAATGCTGCAGGAGACTGTCTATTCTACTTCTTCCCAATCTTCCTGGGTTACACAGCTATGAAAAAATTCGGTGGATCTCCATTCCTCGGGATGGCCATCGGAGCATCACTTGTATATCCGACCTTATCCGGTCTTAGTGGTGGGGAACCGCTCTATACGCTGTTTGCAGGCACATTGTTTGAATCACCGATTCATATCACGTTCCTGGGTATTCCCGTTATCTTGATGAGTTATTCCTCATCCGTCATTCCGATTATTATTGCTGCTTATTTTGGAGCAAAAGTAGAAGCGTTCTTCAAAAAGATCATTCCTTCTGTTGTGAGAACGTTCCTCACGCCATTCTTTACAATTCTGATTGTTGTCCCTGTAACATTCCTCTTGATTGGTCCAATCGCAACATGGGCAAGTCAGCTGATTGGTGCCGGGGTATCGGGCATCTATGACTTGAGTCCGTTGGTAACCGGTATTGTTGTTGGTGGATTGTGGCAAGTGTTGGTGATCTTCGGGTTACACTGGGGTATCGTACCAATTATGCTGCTGAATCTGTCCACACTGAAAGCAGACCCGATCCTGGCTATGATGTTTGCTGCTTCGTTTGCTCAGATTGGTGCGGTTCTTGGCGTTATGCTTAAAACGAAAAATACCAAACTCAAATCACTGGGTGTTCCTGCCTTTGTGTCCGGGATTTTTGGTGTAACTGAGCCTGCTATTTATGGTCTTACTTTGCCACTGAAAAAACCATTTATTATGAGTTGTATTGCTTCTGCAACCGCTGGGGGTATTATTGGCTTCGCTGGCTCCAAAATGTTTGTATTTGCTTCAGGAATCTTTGGTGTTCCAGCGCTGATTAGTCCCACAGAGGGGATCAACTATGAATTCTGGATGGCCATGATTGCCACTATCATTGCTTTTGTACTAGGTTTTGTTCTCGTTTATTTTGTAGGATTCAAAGATCCTGCTAATCCAGAGGCTACCAAACAGGCTCCAGAGCCAGTAAAAGAAGAGAAGGCTGCACTTGAGCCTAATCCCAACAATCGCTACGAAATTTCCAGCCCGATGACGGGTGAGGTGGTTCCTTTGCAAGAAATTAATGATGCTACATTTGCTGGTGAACATATGGGTAAAGGGATCGCTATTCGCCCAACCAGTGGGAGAGTTGTATCCCCGATTAATGGTGTGGTACAGACGATTTATCGTACCAAACATGCAATTGGACTTGTAGATGATCAAGGTGTAGAGATTCTGATCCATATCGGTCAGGATACGGTACAGCTCAAAGGTCAACATTTCACTGCACATGTGAAAGATGGGGATCGTGTGAGTGTTGGCGATCTGATCGTTGAATTTGATCTGCAGGCCATTATTGAGGCGGGTTATGAGACCGTAACACCGATTATTGTAACGAATACGGCTGATTATTTGGACGTGGTTGCTACAACAAGTCGTGAAGTGCAAGAAAAGGATAAATTGGTTACGGTTATTGGTTAATTCTGCTTCATTGCGTATTGTATTAATGTGAACATTAGCTCTATAGAGACCACTTTGATGTTTTCGAAGTGGTCTCTTTTTTTATTTTCGGTCACTCCAATGTATTTGTGAAATTAATAAAAATAAGTGTTGCAAACGTAGTTCAGATGTACTATGATGAGTTCAAGAAGTAAGCGCATACATCAATCGGATTGTAACTGTTCAATCAGGCAATGCCGACGATCCTCAGTTCAGAGGGTATGGAATGTAACTTACTTTCGTTATCCAAATAATTAAATACCAAAGTGTACAGCCTTACAGGGTTGCAACCGTTAAGGGCAAAACCTGAATTGCTGAATAACACGACTGATTTCCGGACGATCCGGTATGTTGTGTATGTTCAGTGGTTCAGGTTTTATTTGTTTCAAAAGTCATGGGGAGTCTACTTAGAGAGGGAGAATTACAATGAGCAACTACGATCAATTAGCTAAGGACATTCTGTCACGTGTAGGTGGTCGCGAGAACGTAAACAGTGTATTCCATTGCGTAACAAGACTGCGGTTTAAACTGAAAAATGAAAGCGTAGCCAAAACGGAAGAACTTAAAAATCTGCCAGGTGTTATTACCGTCATGCAAAGTGGTGGACAATATCAAGTTGTTATCGGCAACGAAGTGCCGGATGTATATAAAGCAGTTGTTAAAGTAGGGAATTTCCCAAGTGAAGGACAAGTTGAAGAGGAAACGGATAACACAGGCAAAAAAGTAGGGTTGTTCAGCCGATTTATCGATATGATCTCCGGTGTGTTCACTCCGTTACTAGGTTTGCTGGCTGCAACAGGTATGATCAAAGGTTTCACGGCCATGTTTTTATCCTTTGGATGGATTACAGACACTTCCGGAACGTACCAACTGTTGAATGCAACGGGTGATTGTCTGTTCTACTTCTTCCCGATCTTCCTGGGTTACACGGCAATCAAGAAATTTGGCGGTTCACCGTTCCTGGGTATGGCGATAGGTGCTTCATTAGTTTATCCTACGCTGTCCGGCCTGACTGCCGGAGATCCATTGTACACCCTGTTTGCGGGTACGTTAATTGAATCACCGATTCACATTACGTTCCTGGGTATTCCAGTTATTCTGATGAGTTATTCAACATCGGTTATTCCAATCATTATTGCTACATTCTTCGCTGTTAAAATTGAAAGATTCTTTAAAAATATTATTCCTAAAGTTGTTAGCACGTTCCTTGTTCCATTCTTTACTTTGCTCGTTATCGTTCCGGCAACATTCATTCTGATTGGTCCAGTATCCACTTGGGCAGGACAGTTGATTGGTGCAGGAGCAACAGGCATCTACGATTTAAGTCCGGTTGTTACAGGTTTGATTATCGGTGGTTTGTGGCAAGTGTTTGTACTGTTTGGGCTCCACTGGGGACTCGTGCCAGTCATGCTTCTTAACTTGAGTACTTCTGGGGCTGATCCAGTAATTGCGATGTCTTTCGCTGCATCCTTTGCCCAAATCGGTGCTGTACTTGCGGTTATACTGAAAACCAAAAATACGAAATTGAAATCTTTAGGTATTCCGGCCTTCATCTCTGGGATCTTCGGTGTAACCGAGCCAGCAATTTACGGTCTAACACTTCCACTGAAAAAACCGTTTATCATGAGCTGTATTGCAGGTGGTATCGGTGGTGGTATCTTGGGATTGGCCGGTTCAAAATTATACATCTTTGGTGGACTGGGTGTGTTCGGTTTCCCAAGCTTCATTAATAAGGCAACAGGCGTTGATTCCGGATTCTATATGGCTCTGGTTGCATGTGGTATCGCGTTCATCCTTGGTTTTATTCTGACATACGTGGTTGGATTCAAAGACAAAGTGGAAGCTACACCAGCTCCAGCACCAGTACTTGATCCAAATCCGAACAGCAGATACGAAATTGTCAGCCCAATGGCTGGTGAAGTTGTTGCACTGAACGAAATTAATGACGTAACGTTTGCAGGAGAGCACATGGGTAAAGGGATTGCAATTCGTCCAACCAGTGGTAGAGTGGTATCTCCAATCACAGGTGTTGTTCAAACCGTATATCGTACCAAACACGCCATTGGTCTTGTAAGCGATGATGGTGTAGAGATGCTGATCCATATTGGACAGGATACGGTCAAGCTGAAAGGTCAATATTTTACAACCCATGTGAAAGATGGAGACCGTGTTAACGCAGGTGACCTGATTGTTGAGTTTGATCTGCAAGCGATTAAAGATGCAGGATATGAGACGGTTACACCGATCATTGTTACTAATACTTCAAATTATCTGGACGTTGTAGGAACGAAAGATGCATCCGTTCATGAGAAAGATAAATTGATCACGGTATTAAGCTAATTGAAATTACAGATTGTTTAGGAGGGGCTCCTCAATGAATGAAAAGTTTACAGCCTTCCCGGAGAATTTTCTCTGGGGAGGAGCAACCGCAGCGAATCAATTGGAAGGTGCTTATCTGGAAGGTGGCAAAGGTTTAACAACGGTAGATCTGATTCCGATTGGTGCCAATCGATGGAATATTGCTCTGGGTAATCTGGATTCGTATGAGCTCAAAACAGGAGAATTCTATCCTTCACATGAAGCCATTGACTTCTATCATCGATATAAGGAAGATATTGCGTTATTTGCAGAAATGGGATTTAAGTGCCTCAGGCTTTCCATAGCCTGGGCACGAATTTTCCCTAAAGGTGATGAAGCGGAGCCAAACGAAGCAGGCTTGCAATTTTATGATGATGTCTTTGATGAGTTATTAAAATACAACATTGAACCTGTCGTGACGATCTGCCATTTCGATGTACCTGTACATCTGGTCGAGACTTACGGCGGCTGGAAGAATCGTAAGATGATTGGTTTCTTTGAGAAATATGCGACGACTTTATTCAATCGATATAAGAATAAAGTGAAATACTGGATGACGTTTAACGAGATCAACATGTTGCTGCATCTTCCGTATATTGGAGCGGGCATTGTCCTTCAGGATGGTGAAAACAAAGATCAGATTCTGTATCAGGCAGCACATCATGAATTGGTAGCGAGTGCACTTGCTGTTAAGGCTTGTCATGAGATCATTCCGGATGCACAGATTGGATGTATGTTAGCCGCTGGAATGGTGTATCCGTACAGCTCTAATCCGGATGATGTATGGAAAGCCATGGAGAAAGATCGCGAATCATTCTTCTTCATCGACGTGCAGTCGAAGGGAGGATATCCGGGGTATACGAAAAGATTTTTCAGAGAAAATGACATTCGGATTGACATGCAACCGGAAGATGCAGAGATCTTGATGCAGAACACAGTTGACTATATCGGATTTAGCTATTACGCAAGCCGGTGCACCAGTACGGACCCTGAGATTTTGAAAGATTCGACAGAAGGCAATGTATTTGGTTCGGTAAAGAACCCTTATCTGCAAGCTTCCGAGTGGGGGTGGACCATTGATCCTAAGGGGCTTCGAATTACGCTTAATCAACTGCATGACCGCTATGGCAAACCTTTGTTTATCGTAGAAAATGGACTTGGAGCAACCGATGTGTTGTTAGACAATGACTCCGTAGAAGATGATTATCGCATCGAATATTTGAATAGTCATTTTGCCGAGATGGCTGAAGCGATTCAAGACGGTGTAGAGCTCATAGGTTACACAAGCTGGGGACCGATTGACCTGGTCAGTGCGGGTACCGGAGAGATGAAGAAACGTTATGGCTATATCTATGTAGACAGAAATAATGATGGTACGGGCACACTTCGCAGAGTGAAAAAGAAGAGTTTTCACTGGTACCAAGATGTCATTGCAAGTAATGGCGCACAATATTTCTGATACAAGGTATCCAACGCTATAGAATAGACAAAGAGCAGTCTCGTTATTACGGGATTGCTCTTTGTTTATGAGGGGATGAATTTGACCCATGATGTGGCTTTCAGATATAATAGAAAAATTAAGAGAATCTTGTCACTTAAGAAGGGAGGAGCATCCACTCATGAAGAAAAAATCACTTGCGTTTATATCTTCGGGATATGGATACTCCACTGCTGTCTTTTTCTAGAATCTATTCCAAGGGTGAAGTCTGCCCAAAATCGGAAGAAAACTAGGAACTAACGCAGAAAAATCTTAAGAATGATGAGGTAATCCAGATGAATATTGACAAAATTACTAGAACAAATCCAGCAAATATGCCAGCTCCTGTAGGTCAGTACACGCATATTACAAGAATCCCGAGGAATGCAGAGTTATTTGTGACTTCGGGTCAAATTGGAGCAGATCATAATGGACTTTTTCCAGAGAGTTTGAATGAGCAAGTCACTAATACATTTAATAATATTAAAACAGTGCTCGAATCTGAGCGCTTAGATGCTGAACATATTATCAAAGTGAACGTATGGGCAACCGAGGAAATCGATTGGGATTTCTTATATGCCGAGTGGGGACAATTATTTAGTACGGATTATCCTGCAATGACGATTGGATACATTACGGCGTTAGGTCTACCAGAGATTAAAATTGAAATAGAGCTTTGGGCAGCAAAAGTGTAACATCGAATACTTTTTAACCAAACGAAGGAGCATCTTACTTACTGATGCCCCTTCGTTTTTTAATTTGTGAAAAATGGAAACGTCATGCCTGTGTGCAATCATGAGCGATAGTAGGTGTGTTATGGCACCTGCAAGCTCTGATGAGCATTCAGTCGACCATATGTCCAGTAGATCCCGGAGCCTGATACCGGATCAGAAGCGAAACACAGTGCATCCCGAATCTGAGCATTTGTTTTCCCTTGTGCAGCGAGAAGGGCAGCGGCTCCAGCCACATGAGGGGCAGCCATGGACGTACCGCTAAGGTAGGCATAGGAACCTCCCAGGTATGTGGATAGAATGGTATCACCCGGTGCAGCCATATCCACCCAGGAACCATAGTTGGAGAAATTGGATTTGAGATCGGAAGGGTTGGTTGAAGCGACAGCAATCACATTGGGATACGATGCGGGTACGATTGGGAATGAAGTGTTGTCGTTACCGGCTGCAGCAATAATCACAGCTCCTCGATCCCAAGCATACTGTACGGCAGCTTGAAGGAAAGCATTTCCCATTGGCCCACCAAGGCTCAGGTTAACAACCTGTACACCGTTGTTGGCAGCAAAGACAAGCCCGTTACCGACATTACCTATCGTTCCTTGCCCGTTGTTATCCAGTACCCGGAGCGGAACGATGGATGCGAGTGGTGCAGCGCCGGCGATGCCCACACCATTGTTGGTTACGGAGGCAGCGATCCCGGCTACATGGGTGCCGTGGCCGTTCCCGTCCTCAGGTATGTTATCATAATCAACATAATCGTAACCGGGGAGGAGCTTTGAGGCCAATTCTGGATGGTTCAACTGTACACCGGTATCGATAATGGCGATTTTGACAGAGCTGTTACTCTGAGTAATATCCCATGCAGCGGGTGCATTGATTTTGGACAGGTTATACTGATAAGGAAAGAAAGGGTCATTGGGAGTGAAGGATGCCTCAACGAGGTAATTCGGCTCTGCATGTTCAATAAGTTCATGATCTTTGTAATGTTTCAGCATCCGGTGCATTTTTTTGCGGGATTCCACACGGTACCATCCTAAATCTTCATAGGTCTCAGCGACCTTACATCTCCCTTTTTTGTGAAGGGTGTGCATCTCATCATCTGTTGTACCTTCCTTGAATTTGACTAAGAGCTGCTTGGGAGCGTGAGGGTGAAACCTGCTCTCGGCAAGTTGGTTCAGATAACGATACACGAACACTATTATTGCTAGCAAAATGAAAGCAAAAACACCTAACCATAACCACATGAGCGTTTATCCCTCCAATATGAATTGTGACACGCCTTATCGTATGCGAACTCTATCAGATGGCGTGGGCACTCTTGCAATTTGGTTAGTAGTGTAGATAGGTTGATAGGAAGGGATAAGTTCGGTAAGATGAGATGAAGAGAGCCGCTTTAGCATGAACAAGATTTAAGGCAGGGCCAAGAGGTAGCTCTTAATACAGAGGATAAGGAATGTGGATTTATTGACACAACTTCAGGGTATACCGACAGTCACACCAGTTCAGGCACACCAGATTCATGATGCCATTGATTTTGCCATGCGTGTACGCAGAGAAGTGTTTCCGATGATGGATCATACGAAATTGCCTGTGGACCTCGAGCAGTTCAGAGAACATTATCTGGACTCCGATGGTTCGATCTTTCTTGTAGCGCTGATGGGGGATGCAGGCATCGTCGGAACTATTGGGATATTACCATATGATGGGCGAATTGAAGCCGTGGAAGGACGATATGAAGCTCAGTCTGCTGCCGAAATAGTAAAATGTTATGTAGATCCTGCGTATCGCAGATACGGCATTGGTTCGATGATGTTAAAGGAACTGGAGAATGTGGTAAAGGATATGCACTATACGACACTGTATTTGCATACACATCGCTTCTTGCCAGGGGCCGTAGATTTCTGGAAACGCCAAGGGTTTACGGTTATTACTGAGCAGGATGATGACTGGCAAACGGTACATATGGACAAGTTGGCTTGTAAGTGACCTTTGGAATTTATTGAAGGAAATGTCTGTCGGTACTCGCTCGGTTAGACATAGACAACATACATAATGGGGGCTAGGCAGATGAACGAAACGAAAAGAAAAATTGTTTTTATTGATATTGATGGCACATTGGTTGACGATGATGGAAACATTCCGTTGTCAGCACAGAAGGCTTGTAAACAGGCCAGAGAGAACGGACATCTGCTCTATTTATGTACAGGCCGATCCAAAGCAGAAATTTATGATTCCATCTGGGATGTCGGATTCGATGGTCTGATTGGTGCAGGTGGGGGTTATGTGGAGTTTGGCAAGGACGTGTTATATCACAAAAGGGTAACAGCGGAAGATGTTCGACATATGGTCGATTTCTTCAATGAAAACGGTATTGACTTCTACCTTGAATCCAATTCGGCATTGTATGCGAGTAACAATCTTCAACCTCACCTGGAACGCCGTATCTATGGCGATGTGGAGAATGACCCTGTAGCCAGAGAGAAGAAGGAGCTGAAACCGCACCCGTTTATTGCCGGATTAACGTATGGAGAGGCGGACCTGTACAAGGATGATGTGAACAAAGTATGTTTCTTGGAGAGCTCAGTCATCCCGTTTGAGCGGATCAAGCAAGAGTTTGAAGGGAAATTCGAAGTCATTCAGTGCACCGTGCCGATCTTTGGTGAAGGAAGTGGTGAGCTAATGATCCCTGGCATTCACAAAGCCATTGCGATCGCTGATCTTCTGGAGCATCTGGGCATGTCCCAAGAAGATACATTCGCCATCGGTGATGGCATGAATGATGCCGAGATGTTGGAATTTTGTAACATCGGAATTGCCATGGGTAATGCGAAGCCAGGTCTGAAAGCCATTGCAGATGATATTACTGGAACAGTAGAGGAAGATGGATTGTATCATAGTTTTGTGAAGTATGGATTGATCACTTGATAAAGAAAACAAGTTGAGAGATAAAAACGGTTAATACGTACACCCTTTGTCCCAAACCATAATAAAGACCCTGCATATATTATTGCAGGGTCTTTATTATGGTTTGAACAGATCAATTTATTTTTTTCACAAAAGGGTTGTAATCAAACATATCATCTGAGTGGAGGAGAGAATCGAAATGGCCATTTTGTCAACCGGACCTATTGAGAATAATGCCGTCAGTGATGTACGGCCAACACAACAAGTTACAGTTAAAATTGATAACAGGAATTCTCTGGATGGATCTGTTGTTCTAATACAAGGGTATAATTTGACCTCTACAAGGACTTTATATGTCAGCGAGCAGATTTCAATTGCTCCGGATCAGGTAGTGACAAGAACTTATTTTGCTAATCTGGATGCGTTTGAATTTGTCTTTACAGTTGAAGGTGTAGCTATAGAGCAAACGGAGATTTCCGTGTGGGGCAAAAATACATCCGGCCAGCTTGTCGCCGCACATCGATTAGTCTCTTCTGAACTTGAAATAGAGGGAGATAACACATCAGTCAACCGCATTTATGTTGCCAATTTCAACAGTAACGATGTTTCCGTCATTAATGGCGAAACGAATACGGTGATTGCTACCATTCCTGTGGGGACGAATCCTGCAGGGATTGATGTCAATCCATTAACGAGTCGTATTTATGTCGCAAACAGAGGCAGCAATACCATTTCCGTCATTAATAGTTTAACCAACGCAGTAATTGCTTCTGTTCCGGTTGGGAGTGAGCCAGGTGACGTAGGGGTCAATATAGCGACCAATGCTATTTATACGGCAAATTTTAATACATTGGATACAACTGAAGATGTAACCGTTATTGATGGATTGACCAACACGGTGATTGATGCTATCACTATTCCTGGACTCAATTTTTTAACGGGTATAGGCGTCAATTCCTTAACCAATCTTATCTATGCAGCTAATTTTAATTTTGATACGGTGTCTGTGATCGATGGAGTAACCAATACGGTGATTGCTACGATACCCGTTCAGGTCAATCCATTCCGTGTAGGTGTCAATCCAGCCACCAACCGTATTTATGTATCGAATTTTACCAGTAATACGGTTTCCGTTATTGATGGTGTGACGAATACCGTAATTGATACCATTCCGGTCGGCGTTACCCCTGCTGAAGTAGCGGTTAATACCTTTACAAACGCCATTTACGTACCAAATCGAGATACGGATAATGTTTCAGTAATTAGTGGATTAACGAATACCGTGATTGCTACTGTTCCGGTCGGGATTAATCCAAACGGAGCGGGTGCCAATCCTTTAACCAATCGAGTTTATATAAGCAATCAAGATGACAATACCATTTCTGTGATCGATGGCGAAACGAATACGGTAATTGATGTCATTCCGGTGGGGGCACGTCCGTTCGCAGTAGGTGTAAATCCGTAGAAAGGTGAGGGGACTTGAATGAAAGAAGTTATAACCGCATTTGGAATGGATTTTAGTATACATTTTGATCGATCTTTTAACAATTCCTCCCTTCTGACCGATATATAATAAGTACATCTATGTAATCAGAAAGTGAAAGGAGTGCAGAACATGGATATTGCAGCATTATCAATGGCGATGAGCCAAGCTTCAGTAGTGCAGTCGGCAAGCTTGCAAGTGATGTCGATTACAAAAGACATGGCACAGCAGCAAGGCCAGCAGATGGCGGAAATGTTGAAGTCAGTGCCTGCTCCTCATCCCAATCTGGGTGGAAGTCTCGATCTTTCGGTTTAGTTGAAATTACAGCATGTGTTCTTATGTAACACCCATTGCAGCAAGCAAAGCCCAAACAGCTCCAATTCGAATGAATTGAAGCCGTTTGGGTTGTTTTTTTCTAAATACATTCCGAAATTACGATCTCTTTATTACGATCTTCTCAGCGAAACTTTGACAAGCTTGGCAATTTGCCTTCAAAGGGCAGTGTATTCTTCAATGTCCATAACTCATCGTAACTGGAAATCTGAAGATCGGCTTTGGACAAGTCCTGATTGCCTGATCCCGGATTGCGATATCCGATGCAGCGCATGCCTGCACTTTTGGCGGCTTGGACACCATTGCGCGAGTCCTCGATCACCAGACAATTCGAAGGGGATGCACCAATCATCTCAGCTGTGGTCAGGAAAATATCTGGTGCCGGCTTGCCGTTTGTAACTTCCTCACCTGTCATTCGCACCTCAAAGTATTGCCCAAGTCCGGTTTTGTCCATGATCAAATCAATCAGTGCACGTGGAGAGGAAGAAGCAACGGCTATGGGTACGTGTTGATCATGCAGCCAGCTTAACCAGCGTTCCAAGGAAGGCATTGCCGTCAGATTCGGATGGGCAAGCATGGTTTGCATCACATTATGCTGATGATAAGCATATATTTCTTCCAGCGTAGCTGCCAGCTGATGTTTGTCCAATACTTGCTGCCACATGGATTCCAGTGTAACTCCAACATAGGTATGATGTTCTTCATCAGTTACCACAGCGCCAAAATGGGAAAATGAGCTACGCTCAATCTCGAAATAAATCGGTTCGCTGTCAATCAGTACACCATCCATGTCAAAAATGACCGCTTGAATGATGTCATCATTGGGGGCTCCCAGTCCGTTAGATTCTTTGTTCGCTGCCATGTGTATTCCTCCTCCAGGATTGTGTAAACATATATCTCTAATGTAGTCCATTCATGGTTAACCTTCCACTTTAGAAACTGGAACCGCTGGATTGCAGCACAACTTTAATGGCATGTGAAGAGGCTTGAAGTGTGCGTCCCTGAATATCGCAGCCAAGTGTGCGGAATGCTTCTTCGTAATCCTCCAACGGAAAGGAGTGGGTGATGATTTTTTTTGCCGGAATAATCCCTTGTTCAATCATATAATGTGCGGTAGCGAATGTCCCCAGAGAATCGATGGAACCAATAATTTTTAGACTGCGGTCCACAACTTCCTTAGGATTGAAGGATGTGTTTCCATCTCTCAGACCAACCAGCATCAGGTAACCGCCACTGGCGAGCTGGGAAAGTACTTGTGTGCCCACAACGCCCGTTGTATCAACAATCATATCGACCTGCTGGGTTTCGGGTGACAGTGATTCTATTGCATTTTCGAAGGATGAATGAACTTCCCAACGATCAGGTGCAATAGAACCAGCAATGGCTAAGCGTTCTTCGGAGATGTCGACCAGACAGCCGGTAACCCCTTTAGAGGCGAGAGCGTAGCTGTACAGAATGCCAATCGGGCCTGCACCGAGGATGATTGTTCTGAAATTCGGCAGTAAATGAATCTGATTAATCCCCGTTAGCATACAGCTGAGCGGTTCCGTCAAAGTTGCTTCTGCATAGCTCACATGATCCTTCAATTTGTACAAAAAACGATCCTCGGTCACATAATAATCTGTAAAAGTTCCGTCAGCACTCACACCTGTCTCGGTAACAGACTTATGTGTGCAATGATTTTGTCTGCCTGTTCTGCACATGTCACATTGTCCGCAATAGTAGGTAGGATCGATCACAACACGGTCGCCCGGTTGTAATGTCGTTACCGCAGCGCCAACAGCAATGACTTCCCCGGCAGACTCATGACCAAGAATGACAGAAGGGACCGCATGATATTTGCCGCTGACAATACCGAGATCGGTACCGCATACGCCTGTCGCCCGAATACGAACCAACACCTGATTATCTCTTGTGATTTCCGGGACAGGCCGTTCCTCAAGCGCCACATCCCATGCCGATTTGTATACCAAGGCAAGCATGATATAACCTCCTTATAGTAATAAAAATTGTATTTCAGATTACACGATAACGAAGAGAACAGAACAAACATGTAGAAGCGGAGCGTTCGCCTTTATCAACGGATTTTTCCCTTGAGAAAGAGGAATCAAAAAAATCCGGGGATAACAGCGATCGAAAGGTTGTTCTGTTTGCGTAGTGTTCGAGTGTAATATGAATTACTCACTAATGAACGTTTGCAAGCACCGAATCCAGCCGCTCTACAATCTCTACCAGTTCGTCTTCGGTTGTGGTAAGGGAAGGCCGGACCTTAACAACGTTGCCGAAACCATATCTTGAACTTCTCAAGATCAGATGTTCATCTGTAAAAGCGCGGTCAACAATGGCATTGGTTTTGAGCGTATCCGGTTCATTACCGTCACCTACAATCTCGAGCCCCCACATTAACCCGACACCACGAGCTTCACCGATACTTGGGTATTTCATAGCCAATTCATGCAGCAATTCACCCAAAATTTCACCTTTGCGTTTAACCGCATCCAGGAATCCGGGTTCAGATACCACTTCCAAGGTGGATTTGGCAGCGGTTACGGAGATCAGATTGCTTCCTGAGGTGAAGGAGTGTTCGTGCTTTTCGAGCACGTTCAGCCGGGATTGCATTAACACCGCAGCAACAGGTACGCCGATCCCGCCAAGACCTTTCGCAAGGGTAATCATGTCAGGCTGGATATCAAACAGTTCGCTGGCAAACATGGTTCCGGTACGACCGATGCCTGTCTGCACTTCGTCGGCAATAAGAATAATATTGTACTCATCACACAGTTTACGCAGACGTTTGAAATATCCGGCAGGAGGAATGATATTGCCGCCATTCCCGAGAATGGGCTCAATAATCATGCAGGCGACTGAGCCGGAACTTGCATATTCTATCGCATCAGATATAGCTTCAACGCATTGATAGGCGCAGTCTCCATTTGAGGATTTGAATGGGCAACGATAACAGTATGGGGCAGGCACATGGACCGCGTTAGCCACTGCCGAATTGGGGAAGCGTTTCCGCCTGAAGGCATTCCCCGAAATCCCGGTGGCAAATTGGGTCTGCCCATGATGGGATAGATACAGGCTGATGATGTCTGTCGATTCCGTATACTTCTGTGCAATTTTGGTTGCACATTCGTTGGCAGTTGAACCAGTGATATCCCGCATCCATCCGGCATTAATGTCGTTTGGAGCATATTCGATTAAGTGATCAAGTACTTCATTTACGTACGGTTCAGTGAAGGAGGAAGACATATGCGTCAGATTGCCGACTTGTTCCTGAATTTTGCTGACTACATGTGGGTGATTATAGCCCAGTGACAGATTGAATGTTCCCGACACGCCATCCAGGTATTCAACACCTGAATCGTCAATCAACTTAATCCCTTTTCCGGCTATGAAGCGGTTGTTGGTTAAAGTTTGCATACGATTTCCTCCAATTGTAATGGTGTACTAGCTCGAACGAAGCTCAAAAAATCCCGGATGATGCGGGCATCACCTCCCTTAAGAAACGATGTTTACATTTCCTTGCTATGTTGTGCGAGAGCAGCACGTACTGCATTGTTTTTTACAGTCCATAGATGAGAGACCATCAAAGTAACAAGCAAGATCAGACAGAATCCGGCCAAAATCCAGATCGTATTCACGACAGGACCTGTGCTCATACTCCATCCAGTCACATACTGCAAGATGGCACCTCCAATCCCCCCCGATGCGATCAGGATACTGGTTGTCCGCTCGGTCATACCGGGAATCAGAACATTTGCGTAGACAAGTGCGATACAGAACAGCCCTGACATGAACAGACCGGTTCCGAAGATCAGCACATACGTTGCCCACTGTCCAGTTACAAATACCATAGCGATCGTAAACAAAAGCGTACCAACCGTGCTCCAGATCAGGAAAGGCATATAGTTGACGGCTTCCGCTATTTTCCCGGAGAAAAGACGACCGATGATCATTGCAATCCACAGGATGGAGACACTCAACGATGCAACAGATTCCTGAAGGTGCAGTCGTTCTACGAGAATGGAGGGCAGGAAGTTCATCAATCCCAGTTCCAATCCCATATAGATGAAAAAGAAGATGACGAAGATCGTCAGCAGACCCAGATGTTTTCTCGAATATTGGGCTTTACCTGCTGCATGTGCCACTGTATTCTCACCAGCCTGTTCCAGATACAGTGCGGCTGGCCGGGGCATCGTGATCCACAGCAGCATGAGAATCAGTGACAACACGGCCACCGTATAAAAAGTAAGATGCCACAGATCCATCCAGATGAATAAAGCAGCGACAGCCGGGATGAGAAGTGCTCCAAGAGCAAAGAAGACATCCAGCTTGGACATGGCGACCGCCTTTTGATTCTCAGTGAATTCGATCGTGAATGCACCTACAGAGGGTTCGATGATACCTGAACCGAAACCTACGATAATTGTGAGAAGAAGAACTACAGACCAGGATGGCAAAAAACCGAGTAATATATAAGCAGCTACAATACAAATCAGAGCTAGGGTCAGCATCGCTTTTCTTCCGATACGGGCTGTCAGGGCGGGAGCTGCGATTACACCGACAAGAAATCCAAGAAACTGCAGAAATAACAAAAATCCGCCATCACTGTAACCGCGCTCATAATGTGACAATAAAACAGGGAGAAGTGCACCGAGCACAACGCTGGTTATGCCGATTAACAGATAAAAACCGCAGCTTAGAGCGAATATTCTTTTCAAAAGCCCGCCTCCTAGTTGGATAAAAATTTTATATTATGTAATTAATGTTTATTTCATATATAACTTATACCATAAATGCACAAATGTACATGCTTTTTGTTGTAAAATAATGTTAAATTTTGATGAAGAGAAATATTTCTTGTGCTAAGTTTTTTCTAAAACGATTTCGTGTCGAAAGGGTAGATATGATTCAATTCATATGACCGTTTAACAGGGTTTGGCATCTATATTGATCGAGGATAGTAACACGTGCATATATAAAAAACGTTCCCTGTCTGAGTAGACGGGAAACGTTCTGAATAGCCGTTTTATATGATGATACCTGACCTCGACGTATCGCCATTAAGCAGTCTGTACAAAGAAAATTCCATCGAATGGTGCGTGAGCAGACGCGGGACCCTTTCGCAAAAATAAATAACCGTTTGCATCAGGAAGACCCAATATATCCCGATAAGGCTCAGGAAAATCTCCGGAATACATTTGACACACCAGTTGATATTCTTCTAGCAAATGGTCAATTCCTTTCACACCGTTTGGTAAAGTGGGAGAAAAAAATGAAAATGCAGGGAATGCCTGATCGTCTAACTCCATTTCAATCAAACGTAGGCCTCTTAACGGAATGGGTGGAACGGGACATACGGAAGTGAGTGGATTCGAAGATACCGAGACATAAGTGCATCCGGCGAGAATATTCTCGTTCCATTCCAGTTCATCTCCCGTATAGGTTACCTGATCCAGAAAGTATTCGGAGGCGGAGTAGGTTGAGAAGACCGAGATATATTTATCTTGTGGTAAAGATGGGATATGGACCTGCTGTGAAAGTGTATTGCAATTGATGGAGAACAGATGCAACAAAGGCTGACCATCAGGGTTGAGTGGCCAGTCGGAAACGTATGCAGTTTCTCCACCGATCCACATGCCAGAGTCTTGGTTGGGATCATCGGGGTCAACTCTAATTCGAGTAACTTTGTACATGAGAAACTCCTTCCAGAGTGTATTTTGGCTTTCCTATGTAACGTTGTATGTGTTTTTATATAACCATTCATTGCTTCGTTTCAGTATAAATGAGATGATGTGGAATGAAAATCAGTACAAGGTACTAACTCATTTCACGAAGCGAAGAACGTACCAGCACTCTAAGCACCAGTGGCAATACTATAGATGAGAAGTGGTGACACATGTTAATTAACAAATACATAAGTGAAACGGGATTCTGCTCCCGCAGGGAAACGAACCGTTTAATTGCAGCTGGACGCATAACGATCAATGGCAGGGTATGTGAAAAAGGGGCGGAAGTTGAACCTCACGATGTGGTACTCATTGATGGGAAGCAGATCCCTCGTAATGACAGCGAACCTGTCTACATTGCTTTGAACAAACCCATCGGTATTGTCTGCACAGCAGCAGAACATGTGAAGGGGAACATCATTCAATATATGAATTATCCTTCTCGCATATTTGCGATAGGCAGGCTGGATAAGGCATCTGAGGGGTTGATTTTGCTTACGAATGACGGAGGCATTGTGAACAAGATGATGCGTTCGGAGCATAATCATGATAAAGAATATGTAGTGACTGTAGACAAACCCATAACTGACGAATTCGTAAAGTCCATGTCGGATGGCGTTGAAATTCTGGACGTGGTGACCAAGCCCTGCGAAGTGTATAGGCAAAGTGACAATGTATTTCGTATTATTCTGACACAGGGTCTCAACCTGCAAATCCGGAGAATGTGCAAAGCCTTGGGGTACCGAGTCCTCAAGCTGGAGCGTGTGCGAATTATGAATATTACGCTGGATCAACTGGAGCGGGGGCAATGGCGTCATCTGCAGCAAGAGGAACTGGATATTCTGCTGTCTCAATTAAATGAGATAAAATGAGTTTTGCTGCATGTCAACGCAACGGTGTTCAGTCACAATGAACGTTTATATCAGTGAAAAATGAAGCAAACACTAACTCCTATGCGGATTAGTGTTTTTGTTGTTAAGCTTGTGTCCTTTTCGTTCTGAAATGTAAGAGCCAAATAGAGTTAAGAGCGCGCCGAGTACAATCACCCAGGTTATCTGCTCTTGAAGAATCAGTGCAGATGACACAACAGTAATGACAGGCACCAGATAGATATATACGCTCGTTTTGATAGCTCCGAGAAGATTCACGGCCCGGTTCCAGGTCACGAAACACAATGCGGAGGCACCCAGACCGAGGTAGAGAATATTGGAGAGATTGGTCATGTTCGTGAAGCGTCCGGATTCCCAATGGAATTCAAACAGGAATAGAGCTGGCAGCATGAAGATCAGGCCATAGAAGAACACTTTGCGAGTCGCACCAATGGTGTGATAACGAAGCTCGCCAATTTTCCGCATTAACACAGAGTAGATCGCCCATACCGCAGGTGCTATGAAAGCAAGCAGATCCCCTATCGGATTCAGTTGCAGAATGAAGCTGCCGTTCAGTGCGATGAGTGTTATGCCGCTCAAGGCAATCCCGAATCCAATAATAAAGCGGCGAGTTAACTTCTCGCCATCTAAGAAGAAGTGTGCGAGCACGGCAGTGAAGAACGGGGCAATGGAGACAATAACACCCACGTTGGAAGCTGTTGTGTATACCAGAGCAATATTTTCAATAAGAAAATATAACGTCACCCCACATAGTCCTGCTCCAATAAATAACCATTCTTCTCTGAATGAGGCGATCCGCAGTGAACGTGGATAGATCAATAACAGTACCAAATAACCGATCAGGAAACGGAAAAATAGAATCTCCACTGGAGTGAAATCAGTCAACAGAACCTTCGTCGAGACAAAGGTAGTTCCCCAGATCAGTATAGTAAACAAAGCGAGTAAATGTCCGTTAGAGGCTTTAGTATTTTGATGACCAAGATGACTTGTCATACGATGTTAGTGGTGGTACGTTTCAACTCCGAATCATGATTGAAGATACGTCTATATTGCTTGGGTGTCAGGCCGATCAGTTTTTTGAAAAAATTCGTGAAGTGGCTCTGGTCACTGAATCCTGTCTGTGCAGCTACTTCAATCGGCGGCAGACCTTGTTCCAGCAGACGTTTGGCTTGATTAATGCGAATCGTCTCCAGATAACGGTAAGGTGATATCCCTTTCTGGCGGGTGAATAAACGCAGCAGGTGGTATTTGCTCATCTCCGTCAAATCGGTTAAATCGTTCAGCGAGATGCTCTCCATGTAATGAGCTTCTATGTAATCACATATGCGTCGGATCTCTGTGGTCACATCCTGTGTGGAAACAGGTGGTTCAGCATCCGAATAATCTCGCAGCAATTGATCCAGTAGTAGGAGTAACAATTCTTCTTTGCAGAAATCCGATTGCTCTTCCAGAATCATCTGATGCAGCTCGTGCAGGGAACCCACAAGTTCACTTTGGTAGAGAACGGGGGATGTAAACCGTGGCAAGTAAGCTTGTCCAGTAATCTCTCTCACATACTCTCGCATAACCTCAGGCTGGACGTTGATACAGCGATAATCGAGGGTTCTTCCATCCACCTGTTCGCAGGCATGAGGATCATGTGGATTAAAGACAATCATATCTCCGCTATTCAGAATGTATTCTTCGTTGTTGCAGACGAGGTGTCGCTTGCCTTGCTCAATGAATCCTATGACGTAATAGTCATGAAAATGATTGGGAAACTTCTGCATAATGCCTTCAAATTGATAAGCTTCTAGCTGTAGATCGGTATCAAATACGACAGTCCGGACTTCCCGAGTCATGATGCACCTTCTTTCTGGTATGTTAACGTCATTATAGGTTGCAAAGAAGGAATTTTCTTGAACGATATTGCTATTGCTCGAAGTGTTTGGTCGGACAGATATCTCTAAAAACAAAATACCCGCAATCCCGGAGGGAAAGCGAGCCCTTTGCTAAGTATAATTGATTCATGAGTTCAAACCTATAAATAGGGGAGAAAAAAATCTCTGGAACAATAAGTAATTGTTCTTAGTGTAACGTAGCAAGTGCTTCAGGTGTAAAAGGATGAATTTCAGATGCGCGGCCTTCCTGTATTTTAACTGCCCATGCCGGGTCACCAAGAAGCGCACGTCCCACAGCCACCAGATCAAATTCCTGTTGATCGAAACGCTTCATAAGCTCGCTCATACCTGGATGTGTTGCTTTATCTGCTCCTGCTTCAGGCTCATCTGGCATACCCACAGAACCGACGGTAATGGTGGTTTGACCACTTAGCTTTCGCACCCAACCTGCAAATCCAAGATCAGATCCTTCGAACTCGGGCTCCCAGAAGCGTCGTGTCGAGCAGTGGAAGATATCTACACCTGCGTCAACCAGCAAATGAAGGAATTGTTCCAGTTGTTCGGGGGTGTCGAACAGTCTGGCTTGATAATCATTCATCTTCCATTGGGAAATCCGCATCGCGATAGGGAAATCAGGACCTACCGCAGCACGAACTGCCATTACAAGTTCAACCGCCAATTGAGTTCTTTTCTGTAGGTCACCACCATAGCGGTCCGTTCTCCTATTCGTTGTTTTCCAGAAAAACTGATCGATCAGAAAACCGTGTGCACCGTGAAGTTCAATTCCGTCAAAACCAATACTTTGCGCATTGGCTGCTGCATCTGCATAAGCTTGAATCACAGTTGCGATCTCTGCCTCCGTCATTGGCTCACCTACTTGAGTACCTTCCATATCGAGACCTGATGGACTAAGCGACAGGGCTTCCGGGTGAGGCTGAGATCCTGAAGGACGGACAATGCCCATATGTAAAATCTGCGGAAAAATCTTGCCGCCGGCTTCATGGACTTGTTCGACCACTTCAGTCCACCCTTGAAGAGCTGCTTCTCCATACATATGAGGGATTCTAGGCTCACTTGATGCAGATGGATGCTCAATGGTTGCACCTTCTGTAATAATGAGTCCAACACCATGCTCGGCACGCCGACGATAATATGCGGCTACATCGGGGCCCGGGACACCACCCGGGGAGAAGGCACGAGCCATGGGGGACATGACGATGCGCGAGGAAAGGGTTAATTTTTGAACAGTGTATGGTTGAAACAGAAACTCCGTAGAAATAACGTTATGTTGTTGATTACTCAAACTAAGCACCTCCATTATGTTGCACCTTCAAGCGGGTACGAGTGCAATCTTAACAAGGTCTATAGGCATGCTCAACCAACAATCGGAGCATTTTGTTGCTTAAGCGAAAGACACTGATTATTGTATGGTGTCTGTGCACTTACTTTCACTTGTTGAACAAATAACACTTATCTATAATGAAGGAGTCTAACCAAATATTTTGTGAACAAAGGAGGATTGGGACATGTCTGGTGTATTGTCTCCAAACTCGAATGATCCGCGTGTAATCCGCACGCGTCAATTAATTCTTGATGCGTTTTTAAACCAATTGAATCTTAAAAATTTCAACAGCATTACGATTCAAAACATTACGGAACAAGCCACAATTAACAGGGCTACATTCTACGCCCATTTTCAGGATAAATATGCATTGATTGAAGCCTTGTTATCGGATGCTTTTATGGAGTATGTAACGAAAAGGGTAGACCCGGATGCCCGGTTATCAGCCGAAACCATACAGCAGCTTATATTTTCATTATGTGATTATCACGTCTCAAGTAATGGATGCATCAAAAAATATGAGACAGTTGCGCCAATTATTGAAGAAAACATCAAGACACAGCTGGAGCAATTCCTTCTTGAATTAATGAGCAAAGTAGCGGGAGATGTAGATCCCAAAACACTGAAAATTACTGCAACCATGCTGAGCTGGTCGATCTATGGGATGACATATCGATGGAATATTGAAGGAGGGCAGGAATCCCCGGCTGAATTAGCCAACAGAGTCGTACCCTATATGATGGGCGGATTGGAATTGTTGAATTAACTTCATTTAACGAAATTGCATGACTATTCGAATGGACATGGGAGGAATAACAAGATGTTTGAACATTTGGTTGTTTTTAAATTTAACGATAAAACCACGTTAGCCAAACAGCAGGAATGGGTGGATCAATTACTCGCGTTACAGGAACAAATCCCGGGGATTGTCGGGCTGACCGCAGGAATTAATGCAACGGAAGAAACGGACCGTATTCAAGGTTACACGATTGGATTGAGAGTGACGTTTGAAGATCAGGGGGCATTACGCGCCTATGGTCCACATCCTGCTCATCAGGCATTTGTAGCTTCCCTCGATGGTTGGGTGGAAGATGTAATTGTGGTTGATTATGCGATATAAAGTTGTGATTATAAGCTAAAGTGCAGATGGATGGGTTCATTCATCCTGTTGAACATTTTCAATGCTTGCATGCCCGAATGGTATAAAAGTAGATATTTAAACAGAGGAACTCGAGGAATAATTCAAAATTGAATTATGAGTATGTGCATTGGAATTGTGACTTAAGACATAGTTACATCTAGTCCAAATTTCCTGTTGATGCTATAATTCATGAGGTATAAATTTCCTGGAGGAGGTTGAAATGGGAAGGGTTTTATGTTTTGCATGAAAATAAAATTTTAAAGGATGTGCAGTGTTGAAGGAAAGATCGAAGACAAAGGGTTTAGCATTAATTTTATTAATTGGACTAGTAACTATTGTGTTATCTGCGTGTGGAAAGCCAATAACAGAAGAACTGTATTCAGAGACTGTCTCTCAGGATGTGCAGACTACGACTGAACTTACACAAGAAGATAAAGATTTCTATAGCAAGGCAATTGAGTATGCAAGCAGCGAAAATACAGACCTCTCGTCAAAAACAGTGATCCAAATTATAACCGATGAAAAAGAAAGGCAGCAGAAGATCGAGGAAGAGGAAAAAAAGAGACAAGAAGAAATTAAAAGAAAACAGGAAGAAGTAGAAAAAGAAAGACAAGCCCAATTAAAACTTTTGAATGATTCATTAAGAGTAGGCTTACTCAAAAAGAGTGTTATTTTCAAAGATACGGATAAGTGGATCTTTAAAGACGTCATTAACATGACGCTTGACATTGAGAATACCTCTGACAAAAAGGTGAAAGGGTTTCAAGGTCTCATCACTTTTAAGGATATGTTTGATAATGATATCAAATCACTCAATGTAAAATACGATGAAGCCATTACGGCTGGAACATCTACTACATATGATGGTAGTTTCGAGGTAAATCAATTTATACAAAATGATATTGAATTTAGGGATACTCCGCTAGAAAAAATCACAGTTGAATTCGAGATGGATCAAATTATTTTTGATGATGGCACTACGATCAAGCGTAGCGATATTGAATAACCTTTGGCAGTTGAGGCATAAGTGAGGAGTCTAAGCAATCCTTGATCTATATCAAGTGATCGTTAAAACGGTGAGCATATCAAGTAAACACAGTGGTATATGCTACCTTTGTTATTTCAATTCTATTTTCTTCCCAAAAAAGGAGCGTGCTATCTTTGAAAAAATATCTTTTGACGTGCATGGTGTTAATTATTGTGTCTGTTGCATGTGTTTCACCCGTCTTTGCCGGATTTAGCGATGTAGACAATAATCGTAAATATGATTGGGCCAGATTGTCCATAGACGAAATGAATAGTCGCGGGATTCTAACTGGATATCCAGACGGTTCATTTCGCCCAGAGCAGTCCGTAACTAAAGCTGAGTTTACGGTTATGGTTTACCGTTTGTTCCCTATGCTCCGCAATTTGGAATCTTCTACGATCCCGGGGGTCCCTGAAAGCCATTGGGCTAGCAAAGAATTCGCTGAGTTGTACAGTACAATCTCACCTATCTTTGCTGCGGATGTACAAAATTATGCTGATGATAGTTACAGTTACAAACCGGAGAAAAAGATGTCTCGTTGGGACGTGCTGATGACATTAGATGCACTATTCAGTGATATGAATGGACCGAGAATTAATGATTTAACTACGTCGGAATCAGTGAAGCAACTGTCCAAAGTAAAAGATGTTCCGAAGTTGCAGTTTGCATCCTACAAAGAATTCGAGAAGAAAGGGAATTCCGAGTCCCTGATGATAGCAAAGATGGCCTTGATTCGGGAGGGAACTAAACTTGATTGGGCGGGTGATTTTGACTACGTGAAGGCCCAGGCCTTGTACCGTTTTATGAAACTTGGAATCATTACACCGGACGCTAATGGTTTTTTCTACCCTGACAGATCAGTCACGCGAGCAGAGACAGTTACCATTCTCAACCGAATGTTGGCAGCTGCTGGTGAGGATTACGCATACCAGAAGGTTGAGGAGTCTTTATCCGGCTCTCACCTCTTCCCAGGTGTGTCTACCGGATTTGGAGCAAACATATTCTACACAGAGCCAGAAGAAACGATCATTCTGAGTAAATCTCCTACGTTCGCTCTGAACCCTGGGAAATTCCTAACGAAGGTGGCTATTAGAATTGAATCCGATGTACTGGTAGACGTTTACGTGTCAATAAATGGTCAGAACATTAAGTATACCTTTGAACAATTAATGGATACTACTAACAGAGTCATCTTAGATGTAACAAATGTGACAAATTTTGATGTCCACGGTAAAGCCCGGTATCCTGAGCGTTTGAATGAGGATGGTAACAACGAAGTGATGATTTATGTAGAGGACCCAGAAATGAGAAACTTCTAACAAAGAGAATTAGCTATCATACTCATAATTATATAAATAACCTCTTGAATTTTTCTTTGAACTGTTCATCTTGAGACCTAAAGTTTCAGGGTGAACGGTTATTTTTTATTCCCAACAATCTGTGCGCAGGGTACTGCCATCCAATCTACGGTGAAGGATATGTTTTGGAAAATAATATTAAGCTTGCTGATTCCACTTGAGATTGTTCTAGATAAGTGGATCTATTGGAGATTAAAGATGAATTTTCGAGAATATTTATGTCAACTAATATAACGCGACATAAACCGTTTGAGAGTACCTTTTGTATAACACGCCCAATTTAAGTTGGGCTCTTTATCTCTTATCACAATTCTATGTTATGAATCATGGAACTTCCCTGAATAGTTTATATAATGTGAATCAACATAACATGATTTTGCAGCGGTTCTGTTGATTCTAATTTCAGGGGGGCAACTTGGGATGAAAGAAACCAAAAAGATGAGAGTTTTTTCACTGGGGATTCAGCACGTACTCGCGATGTATGCGGGAGCAATTCTGGTGCCTTTGCTTGTGGGCAGAGCACTAAATCTGACTGCAGAGCAGTTGGCGTATCTGGTATCCATTGACCTATTAACGTGTGGGATTGCAACATGGCTTCAGGCTCGGAAAGGGAAGTACTTGGGTATTGGTTTGCCAGCGGTGCTCGGAAGTTCTTTTGTAGCGGTGACACCCATGATTGCGATTGGATCGCAATACGGAATTCCTGCCATATATGGGTCGATCATCGCAGCCGGGTTATTTATCGTCATCTTTGCCGTGTTTTTCAGCAAAATCGTCAAATTATTTCCACCAGTTGTAATCGGTACAGTAGTAACCATCATCGGTCTTGCGTTAATCCCAACTGGCATTAAAAACATGGCGGGTGGAGCAAACAGCGAGAATTTTGGAAGTTTGGACAATTTGGCGCTTTCATTTGGCGTATTACTGTTCATTCTAATCCTGAATCGATATGCTCGCGGGTTTGTTAAATCCCTGGCTGTTCTCCTTGGTATTATCGTGGGGACCCTCATCGCAGCCTTTATGGGAAAAGTGAGTTTTGCCTCTGTACAGGAAGCCTCTTGGTTCCATTTACCTCAACCCTTTTACTTTGGATGGCCTACCTTTGAAATCGGTCCAATCATTACAATGATTATTGTAGGTACGGTGGTTATCATCGAATCAACAGGTGTATTTATGGCTTTGAGCAAAATCTGTGATCAACCGATCAACGAAAAAGATCTGGCACGGGGATATCGCGCAGAAGGTCTTGCGTTTGTTCTGGGCGGCATCTTTAATGCTTTTCCATACAATACATTTGCACAGAATGTTGGTTTGGTTCAGCTCTCCAAAGTGAAAACGACCAATGTTGTTGTTGCAGCCGGAGGTATCCTGGTCTTTCTGGGACTCATTCCGAAGGTAGCTGCTTTTGCAACCATTATTCCAAGTGCTGTCCTCGGAGGAGCGACTGTTGTCCTGTTTGGAATGGTCGTCTCATCCGGGATCAAAATGCTGCAAAACGTCGACTTTGGCAAACAATCCAATCTATTGATCGTGGCTTGCTCCGTTTCACTTGGGCTCGGTGTTACGGCTGTACCCGATCTGTTTGCCCAGCTTCCTCAAAGTATTCGGATTATTGTGAGCGATGGTATTATCACGGGAAGCCTGTCAGCCATCCTGCTTAATGTCTTCTTTAACCTTGCTTTGAAAAAAGAGAGCTTGCCAGTACAGCCTGTACAGGCTCAAGAAGTACACACGTAATCCTTGTAATAACAGACGTTTCATCCGGTAGTAAGTGGAATAGATCCAAGATGGTTTTCTGGGAAGTGGGATGAAAGACAATGATTCTACTTAGCCAAGAAACCTCTTGGATTTTTTGGTGCTTACGATTCATGAGGAATGCAAAAGGCATGCAAATATGCTAAAGTTTCATCAAGAACATTTTAGCTGTTCGTTTAAGTCAACAACCTATTGAATTGAATTTCCATGCGACTACATAAATGAGCATTGGTTCACAAGGCTACAATATAACCAAGGGATATCCCTGGGGTACAGAAAAGGAGTTGTGATCACCATGCAACAAGAAACGTTGAACAAAGGGTGGAACTTGGAGAATAGTTATGCGCAATTACCGCAACCCTTTTTTACAAGTCAGGGCGCGGTGCCTGTTGAATCACCAAAGCTGATCATTTTCAATAGACTGCTTGCATCCAGCCTGGGACTGGATGTGGAGTCTCTTGACAGTGGTGAAGGAGCGCAAATTTTTGCAGGTAATTCGATTCCGGAAGGAGCCGAGCCTTTGGCTCAGGCCTATGCAGGACATCAATTTGGCAATTTTAACATGCTTGGAGATGGACGTGCTTTGCTGCTGGGTGAACAGATTACGCCACAGGGCGAGCGAGTGGATATCCAGCTGAAAGGTTCAGGGAGAACCCCGTACTCTCGTGGGGGAGATGGACGTGCTGCTGTAGGGCCCATGTTGCGTGAGTATATTATTAGTGAAGCGATGTATGCACTGGGTATTCCAACGACACGCAGTCTGGCGGTGGTATCAACAGGAGAAAACATTATCCGCGAAACAGAGCGGCCGGGTGCCATTTTAACCCGGGTGGCTTCCAGTCATATCCGGGTAGCAACCTTCCAGTATGCAGCCAGATGGGGGTCTATCGACGATCTTCGGGCATTGGCTGATTATACGTTGCATCGACATTTTCCTGATGTTGCTCAAGCTGAGAATCGCTATCTTCTGCTCCTTCAGGAAGTGATTAAACGGCAGGCGGCACTCGTTGCCCAGTGGCAGCGTGTTGGTTTCATTCATGGCGTGATGAACACGGATAACATGGCAATCAGTGGTGAGACCATCGATTATGGTCCGTGTGCCTTTATGGATGCTTACAATCCTTCGACCGTATTCAGCTCCATTGACAGGCAAGGTCGCTATGCTTATGGTAATCAACCGTATATTGCCGGGTGGAATTTGGCTCGTTTTGCCGAGACGCTTCTGCCGTTGCTGCATGAAGATGAAGAACAGGCCGTGCAACTCGCTCAGGATGCTATCGCACAATTTTCTGAATTGTACCATCATTATTGGCTCAAGGGAATGCGCGCCAAACTGGGCTTGTTGGATGAAGAAGCTGAAGATGAAGCGCTAATCAAGGAGCTTCTTGAACTCATGGAGAAGCATAGTGCAGATTACACGAATACGTTCCTGGCTTTGACCTTTGATACATTGGAAGGGACAGCTTTGTTTGGCACGCCGGAATTTGCTGAATGGAATGAGCGGTGGCAAGCAAGATTAGACAGACAGCAAGAGGAGAAGGAAGTCTCTCGGCAGTTGATGAGAACAAGCAATCCAGCTGTCATTCCCCGAAATTATCGGGTCGAGGAAGCCCTTGAGCAAGCGGAGAACCACGGAGATCTTAGCGTGATGCAGAAGCTTCTGGCAGTTCTTTCAGACCCGTTCGCGCACTCACTTGAGCAGGCTGAATATGCTGAACTGCCTGCACAGTGCAATACTTCGTACCAGACTTTTTGTGGAACCTGATTGAACAGTATGGAATGAAGAGGCTGCCTTGGGCAGCTTTTTCATTTTTCATTCTGTCATCGACGTTACTTTATAGAGGCAGGTGCATTCATGTCCAACATGTTAAGTAAACAACAATTGGCAGACATCCTTTTACAGCTTTTAGAGCGTACATCTTTCCCTAGGGAACAGATGCAGAACTATGTTAACCGCTTGTTTGAGACCTTTAAATGGGATGGGGTGCCCTATGTAGAGGCTGGAGAAGATGCGTATATCGTTCGAATATACGAACGTGGTCTCGTTTCATTGGAGAAACGGGTGAAACAGCCGGATGAAGTCATCTATTGGTTGCTGGAAGATATTATTTTCACCGCGACGCATGTAGGATTGTTGGAACGACATGGCGTGGATAATAAACAAACGCATTTGAACTATACAAATGAAGTGATGAAGGACTTGAACAGGGGCGTTCTGGAAGCCTTCCAGCAGATCGGTGATCCATATTTACATTGGCATCAGGCGGGTAAACGTCAGGAGTTGGAGAGCATGCATAAAGAAAAGTGAGGTGTGTTACATGAGCGAGCAAGATATCAATGATGTATGGTATGACTATGCTGTGTTATTTGTCGAAAAAAAGAATGAATCTGAACAGGGATGGGTTTCGTTGACTTCGAACGAGCAGGACATTGCTGCTTTATGGCTGCTAGAGGCGGATATCTTTAATGGCGGTTTTATACAGTTTTTCTGTAACTGGGGGGAAGATGTATACCGATACGCGTTGCGGGCATTACATATCATTGATGCGACTCAAGTCGTGGAGATTATAACGTCAGCATACGGCTGTATTGAGCACTTGAAAGAGGATGGAAGGCTTACCGAACTGTGGGATATTCCTAAATTCCTGACAAAGGAACAAGAGCAGCAGTTAGATGCGCTGGATCAGCAGTTTTGGAACAATGAGGATCAGATCGCGGAGAAAGCGTATGGTTATTATCACGGAAAATTGAACATGATGATTATATAATCTGGTTTCAACTGTGCATCCGTTGTTCTGTTCAAAGATTGCATACTTGGTCTTGCAATGACTGAAACGTTCGGCTATACTTGCTATAAATTGAATACATGAATCACGTTGATAGAGCGCAGTAGCGGCTTTGTCCCTGTTACAGAAAGTCAGGGGTTGATGGAACCTGATACATACAAGGGCTGCGAATTACACTCTGGAGTACTTGGGTAATGCCAAGCGGATGGGCAAACGATATATTGCCATAAGTGGTATGGATAACGTGTTAAGGTCACGTGTTGTCCATGCAATTTGGGTGGTACCACGGTTATGATAATCGTCCCTGTGTCTATGAAGACAAGGAGGCGATTTTTTTGTGTCCAAAAAAGCCGTTCCAGCGTGTTATTTCGTAATTAAACGTAGATCATGACTGAATCTTGAGAATAGAAAAGGGGTTATACAAATGAATATTATTGATGAACTACAGTGGCGTGACGCCATTAACCAGCAGACAGATGCAGAGGGACTGCGTGAGTTGACTGAAACCAAATCAATCTCACTGTACTGCGGCGTTGACCCTACGGGGGATAGCATGCATATCGGACATCTCATTCCATTCATGATGCTGAAACGTTTTCAACTGGCAGGACACCGTCCGGTTATTTTGATAGGTGGAGCTACAGGCACGATTGGTGATCCAAGTGGTCGGCAGGCAGAACGTTCTTTGCAAACGATGGAGCAAGTGCAGGAGAATGTGGATGCACTGACAGCGCAGATGAAGAAGTTGTTCGTAACAGACGGTGATAATCAGGTTCGCATGGTGAACAACTACGATTGGACACACAAAATCAATGTCATTGAATTCTTGCGTGACTACGGCAAAAACTTTAACCTCAACACAATGTTGGCTAAGGATGTGGTTGCGAGCAGACTGGAAGGCGGAATCTCGTTCACCGAGTTTTCCTACCAGATCCTTCAATCACTCGACTACCTGCACCTGTTCCAGAACGAAGATGTACAGCTTCAAATCGGCGGTTCGGATCAATGGGGGAATATCACGAGTGGTCTTGATCTGATTCGTAAAAAAGAAGGATCTGAAGCGAAGGCGTACGGTCTGACCATTCCGCTCATGCTCAAATCCGACGGTACGAAATTTGGTAAAACAGCTGGCGGGGCAATCTGGCTTGATCCAAACAAAACGACACCATTTG
The DNA here is from genome assembly GCF_059759055.1 of Paenibacillus sp. GQ49. Lineage (NCBI taxonomy): Bacteria > Bacillati > Bacillota > Bacilli > Caryophanales > Paenibacillaceae > Paenibacillus > Paenibacillus sp. GQ49. Next base: position 140,402 of record NZ_JCAXEL010000009.1, on the reverse strand, counting down.
AATTCTACCAGTTCTGGGCGAATACAGATGACCGTGATGTGATCAAATACTTGAAATACTTTACCTTCCTGAGCAAAGAAGAAATTGAAGCTTTGGCTGAAAAGGTAGAGACAGAGCCGCACAGACGTGAAGCACAGAAAGCACTCGCGGAAGAAATGACAAAATTCGTTCACGGCGAAGAAATGCTCGAACAGGCTAAGCGTATTACAGCGGCGCTGTTCAGTGGTGATATCCGTTCCCTGACAGCAGATGAAATCGAGCAGGGTTTCAAGGAAATGCCAACATTCGAAACGGACGGCGAAGCGAAAAATATCGTCGACTGGCTCGTAGATCTGGGGTTGGAGCCATCCAAACGCCAGGCGCGTGAGGATGTCACCAAAGGCGCGATTTCCATGAATGGTGAGAAAATTACAGAGCTTGAATTCACGGTGTCGGCAGAGCATGCCATTGGTGGTAAATTCATCATTATCCGTAAAGGTAAGAAGAACTACAGCCTGGTTAAACTTCAATCGTAGTTTCCAAGAATCAGAACGTAACACAGAGACGTAAAGAGACTACAGTAGACACACAGATAAAGCCACAAATACAGAAACAAAAAGACCGTCTTCCATCTCTGTCAGGTGACAGAGCGGAGACGGTCTTTCGTATATCAGGCCAGTGAGTGACCTATCTTATTGATTAACGATCGCTGTGATCTCTTCATCCAGATCAAGTCGTACGTTCTCACGGTACGCCCGGATGTTGTATTCACTGTGCAGGTAACGAAGAATCGCTTCAATCATATTGGACTCCACCAGATATTGACTACGGCCTTGAATCCAAACTTCAGCGGAATAACCTGTATCTTCTTCCCAGCTCAGTTCTACGTTCACATCGGTTGGACGTACACCCTTACGTTCTGCCATATGAATACAGATTGCATTCACAATTTCATCCATGCTCAGAACCATAGAGATTAGTACCGTCCGTTTCTGTTACGGTCATCGTCACGATCATTGCGACGGTCATAACGACCATCCGCTGCAGGTTTGCGACGATTGGAGATGGCTCTGAAGAGTGCCATAGCCAGCATAACAATCAACATAATTGCTGCAACGTTCACGAGCAATCCAAGGATGTTACCAAGGGCGCCCATGCCACCGAACAATCCGCCGAACATCATACCAGCAAGACCACCAAGCATCATGCCTTTCATGAATCCGCCGCCACCGCCGAAGAATCCACCACCACGAGTTGCAGCTGCACCAGTACCGGAGTTATTACCGGAATTGGATTGATTCACGTTACTGTCGGATTTCTTAGGTGTATTACTATAACTTTTTGTACCGGATTTGAATCCGCCACCACGTCTAGCATCCGCTGAATCCGGATTGGCTACTCCCACTGTTGCGAACAATAATGTAAAGGCCATAAATACCATCATTAGATGTTTAACTCCGAATTTTTTCTTCATTGTAAAGATCGTAACCCCCCGATTAATTTGTTTGAATCGCCCAAAAATGGGCCTTACTCATGTAATACGGTCAACTTGCAGCAACGTTTCAAATTTTATTAAATTTCTGAAACGCTTGGACTTGGGTCTTGAATTGCAGCTTGGCCATCAAGCAATTGGGTAACCCAATGACACCATTCCAGGCCTGTTTGTGCGTGCATCAACCCTTTTTGTACCAGGATGTAGCTTCCAAAATCTCGGTTGCCTACACGAAGATTATCCTGAGGTATACGTGACTTCAGATCCTCGAAATAACGTATGCGTTCCATAAACCAGCTTTTACGCTCGTTAAGAATGCGTCTCATGCTTCCGTCTTCCGCTATGCCAACACACAAAATACGCAAATTAAATTCATCGCGTGTAACTGGTGCGGTAACAGGAGTAATCATCCATTCCAAGAGCTTTTCAATGCCTTTTTCCGTTACTGCGTACATTTTCTTGTCCGGTTTGTCAGACTGTTGTACCCAGCGGGAGGCCAATAACTCATCGTTTTCCATCTTGGACAGGAGTGGGTAGATCTGGCTGTGTTTCGCCTGCCAATGAGGCTGGATTTTCAGCATCAGATCGTAGCCCGATGACTCCTCGCGGGTAAGCAGCCCGAGCAATCCGTAGGAAAGTATGTTCATGCACATGTCTCCTTAATATTAGGGCTAGGTCAGAGAGAACAATCGTTTTTACTTTCTTTGACCGCTTTCATAAAAAGTGTACACTGAAACTGTATGGTTTGACAACCTGACAGAACAACTGCCTTAATTTAGACAAAAAAAGTGCGAACCATAAGGTCCGCACTCCAAACCATTTAGAGAGATGCCTGTTGTCCATACCCCTCAGCGACAAGATCAAGTTCACCTGTAGCAGAATCGATAACCATGCCGTGGACGGGTACATTGGGAGGAAGTAATGGATGCTTTTTGATCACTTCCACAGTATGTTTTACCCCTTCTTCAACGCTGTCAAACCCACGCAACCATTTTTGCAAACGGATGCCCGAATTCTCCAGAGTAGTCATGACTTCTTCCGATACACCACGCTCTACCATATGTCCAATCATGGTCTCAGCGTGAAGGGAAGCCATACCACATTCCGTATGTCCCACTACCAGGACTTCATCTGCACCCAGTTCATAGATGGCGACAAGTACACTACGCATTACACTCCCGAAAGGCTGAGAGATAATTGCGCCTGCGTTTTTGATGATTTTCACATCGCCGTTTTTCAAGTTCATAGCCTTGGGCAGCAATTCCACCAGACGTGTATCCATACAAGTGATGATAACCATCTTTTTGGTTGGAAACTTGCCAGCCGTATACTTTTCGTATTCTTTGGTCTCGACAAATGATTTGTTGTAAGTCAAAATCTCTTGAATGTTGTTCATGTCCATTGCCTCCTGTTATCCAATACGACGAGCACGGCCACTTGCATATGATGCAGCTTGTCCTACGCGCCTTTGCTTTAATAGTATTTCACGGTCAGCAGATGGCATTACTCCAACCCTGTAGAGGTTGTTCAAAAAGTCCACTTTTGATTACAAATCATGCCTGAGGGCATCATCAGCATCGAAGTTGAACGCCATTTCTATCTTCTCGTAATGAAAATCAGACTTTTTGAACACGTATCTTTAGGAGAACAATGCAATTTTCATCTGTTAAAAGTTGATTATACGCAATGCAAAAAGTATCATCAATAGGGTATAACATTTTTTTTGAAGAGGTGAACGATAACAATGGATAAACAAACACAGGAACATTTGGAATCCTTCCGTAATCTGGCTCGTAAAATTAAGAGCTATCATGAAGCCATTGGTTTGCTTCACTGGGATCTGCGCACAGGTGCGCCGAAAAAAGGCGTTCCGACTCGTTCGGAGACGCTGGGTATGTTGTCCACCGAAGCATTCAAGTTGCAAACCTCGGCTGACATGAAGACTTACCTGGATGCATTAACGACTCCAGCGGTATTGGAACAGCTCGAAGATATAGATCGTCGTTTGGTTGAAGATTGCAAGAAAGAATATGATCGCAGTCAATCCGTACCACCGGAAAAAGTACAAGCATATACCGTGCTCACGGCCAAGTCCGAAACCGCATGGGAAGATGCCAAACATAACAGTGATTTTGCAGGGTTCTCCCCTTATCTGACAGATATCGTTAAGCTCAAACAGGAGTTTATTGATTATTGGGGTGTGAAGGATACACGTTATGATACGTTGCTTGATATGTATGAACCGGATCTGACGGTTGAAAAAGTGGATGCTGTGTTCGCCCGCCTCAAAGCACGTTTGGTGCCTTTGCAAGAGAAGATTAATGCTTCAGAAAACAAGCCAAATACAGAGTTCCTGAATCAGTTGTTTGACACCGAACAGCAGGAAAAATTCAGTCTGTTCATCTTGGAACAAATGGGCTATGACTTTGAAGCTGGACGATTGGACGAGAGTGTTCATCCTTTTGCAACGGGCCTTAATCCGGGTGATGTGCGGATTACAACACATTATCTGCAAGATGATGTAGCAAGCGCAGTCTTCAGTTCCCTGCATGAGGGTGGACATGCCCTGTACGAGCAAAATATTGATGAGAGTCTGGCGGGTACCCTCCTTGCTGAAGGAACGTCCATGGGGATTCATGAGTCCCAGTCCCGTCTTTGGGAAAACATGATTGGTCGCAGTCTGCCATTCTGGACACGTTACTACAAAGATTTGCAGCAGCATTTCCCGCAACTGAGCGAGGTTGAACTGGAAGATTTCTATCGTGCAATCAACCGGGTGGAGAGTTCACTCATTCGGATTGAAGCGGATGAACTGACCTATAACCTGCATATTATTATCCGGTATGAGATCGAGAAAATGTTATTCAACGATGGTCTGGAAGTGAAAGACCTGCCGGAGACCTGGAATGCAAAATACAAGGAATACCTCGGTATTATGCCAACGAATGATGGAGACGGTGTTCTTCAGGATGTTCACTGGTCTGGTGGTGACTTTGGTTACTTTGCTTCGTATTCTCTGGGTAATATGTATGCAGCTCAAATTCTACATACATTGCGCAAGGAAATGCCGGAATTTGATACCCTCATTGCCGAAGGTAATCTGATTCCGATTAAGGAATGGCTTACAGACAAGATCTATCGGTATGGCAAAAGTCGCACACCTTCCGAATTGATTGTCGCCGTAACGGGTGAAGAATTGAACCCGGATTATCTGGCCGATTATCTGGAAGCCAAATACGCCGAGATTTACAAGCTGTAGGTATCCCATATATAACATATTGAATAACATTTCGAAGAGCTGAAGAGTCGGGCATCATTGCCCGGCTCTTTTTTGCATTTAAGTTCTTAACCTTTTGTTGGGCATCGGCATATCCATAATAGAGAGAAACTGCTGAAACCAGTGAAGGAGGGAAACAACATGAAATACACGCCATGGTTCGTCCGGGGCATCGTTATTCTGCTGATTATCATTGTGGCACTCACCAGCTGTAATAAGGAAGAGAATGAAGCCAAGATTACGATTGGCGAAGTGACTCGTTCGGTATTTTACGCACCGGAGTATGTGGCTGTGGCTCAAGGTTTTTTTGAAGAGCAGGGACTTGAGGTGGATATTCAAACGACTGCTGGTGGTGACAAAACGATGGCGGCATTACTCGCAGGTTCGGTGGATATCGCACTGGTAGGGGCGGAGACGTCCATATATGTCTACCAGCAGGGAGCGGAAGATCCGGTCATTAACTTTGCCCAGCTCACCCAGACGGATGGTACATTTCTGTTCGCTCGTAACACAGAAGATAGCTTCGATTGGGAGCAACTGAGGGATTCCACATTTCTCGGTCAACGCAAAGGCGGCATGCCACAAATGGCAGGGGAGTTCGCACTGAACAAACATGGCATTGATCCGCAAAGTGATCTGGAGCTGATTCAAAATGTGGACTTTGCCAACATTGCGTCCGCTTTTGCCTCAGGCACGGGAGATTATGTTCAACTGTTTGAACCCCAGGCATCGATCTTTGAACAAGAAGGTCGGGGTAAGGTTGTTGCATCGTTTGGCACAGAAGGTGGTCTTCTGCCTTACACCGTCTTCATGACGAAACAGAGTTATCTTAACGACAATAAGGATATCGTACAGAAGTTTACGAATGGTCTACACAAAGCGCAGGCATGGGTGGATTCCCATACGGCTGAAGAGATTGCTGAAGTCATTTCTCCTTTTTTCAAAGACATTGATCCAGCCATTCTAGTCAGCAGTGTTAATCGTTATAAGGAACAGGGCAGCTATGCAACGGACCCGATCATTGATGAGGAAGAGTGGAACAATCTGCTTGATGTCATGAGTGCCGCCGGAGAGTTGAAAGAACGTGTGGATTTGAATGCCATTGTGGATAATGCCTATGCGGAAGAAGCTACGAAATCAAAGTAATGGGGTATTCAGGAAAGGAAGTGAGCAGAATGCCTGAATCCGAAAGTGTGATCCGACTGGAGGGGATCTCTCAAGTATACGTCAGCGAGCGGGAAGCTTCCTTGGTGATTGAGGACTTGAGTCTGGAGATCCAAAAAGGAGAGTTCGTCAGTCTGGTTGGACCGAGTGGATGCGGTAAAACGACATTGTTGTCGATCATCGCGGGGCTGCTCACACCCACTCGAGGAGAGGTTAAGGTTAAAGGCAAACTTGTTGGCGGCCCCTCAGCACAGATTGGTTATATGCTTCAACAGGACTATCTGTTCCCATGGCGGACCATTCTGGATAATGCTTTAATCGGTCTTGAACTGACAGGCAGACTGGATGAACGGAGCCGTGAGCGTGTACGGGAACTGCTGGTAAGTATGGGGTTGGCCGGAACGGAGAATCAGTACCCGTCAGAACTTTCAGGGGGTATGAGACAGCGAGTGGCTCTGGTGCGCACGCTGGCAACCGACCCGGGGATTTTATTGTTGGATGAACCATTCTCAGCACTTGATTATCAAACCAAGCTGCAATTGGAGGATCTGGTCTCGGACACGTTAAAACAGTTTGGCAAAACATCCGTTCTCGTCACCCATGATTTGTCTGAAGCCATTGCGGTCAGTGACCGCGTCATTGTACTGGATCGCAATCCGGGCCGCATCCGTCGTGAATTTATCATTCCCGATGGAATTCGTAAATCTCAGCCGTTTCATGCCAGGGAGCAAGAAGGATTCAATGCGTTGTTTCAGGCGTTATGGAGTGAACTGGATCAGCCCGGGGGAGGTGAGGAAGACGCGTGAATCCAATGAATCCGAAGCAGGAGAAGCGTGACGAATGGATGGGGCAGCTGCATCGGAATCATATTCAGCAGGTGGCCAGGTGGCGACATCAAGTGCTTGCCGTACAGTTATCTATGTTAGTATGTATGTTTTTGCTATGGGAAGTGGCAGGCAGACTTCGCTGGATTGATGTACTGTTATTCAGTTATCCGAGTAAGATTTTTGCCCAGATTGGCAAGGACATCGCTAGTGGCGAGTTGTGGGCACATGTTGGGGTAACCGTAGGGGAAACGGCAGTTGGTTTTTTATTGGGAACACTGGTGGGAACCTTGCTTGCGGTTTTAATTTGGTGGTCTCCTTTTTTGTCCAAAGTGTTGGACCCCTATATGGTTGTGTTCAACAGTATGCCAAAGGTAGCACTTGGCCCGATCTTTATTGTGATGTTCGGCGCGGGTTTTACAGCCATTGTTATGACCACATTGTCCATCACGGTCATTATCACGACACTGGTCGTGTACAACAGCTTCAATGAAGTGGATTCCAATTATATTAAAGTCATTCGAACGTTTGGTGGAGACCGTTCCGAGATTTTCACAAAAGTTGTATTACCTGCTTCTTTTCCGGCGATTGTATCCACCTTGAAAGTGAACGTTGGCATGGCTTGGGTGGGTGTAATTGTGGGTGAGTTTCTGGTCGCGAAACAAGGGCTAGGTTATCTCATTATCTACGGATTTCAGGTATTCAACTTCACACTCGTATTATCGAGTCTGTTAATTATTGCTGCAGTTGCAACAGCCATGTACCAACTTGTTGTCTATGCAGAACGCAAAATGCTGGCTGGCCGCAGGTGATTCGGAAGTGTTTTACTCGTAATGTGACCGGGTATGATATGTATACAATTTCACAAGGGGTGTCACGTTGCCCGATACCGTAAAATCAAGTACCATATTTAGTATGATTATTCCGTGCAGATCCGGAATGAATGCGATGATTGGAGAAGAGGGCCTTGAGGTTCTGTCGCAACGATCTAACTTGCCAGCGTCCCTCATTCGGGGCGTGTTGCTGTGACCGGCATGCATGCGCATGTCGGTTGATGTCGTCTAGTTTACTTTTGGATGAGACATACTAGTCATGATAAATGAATGAGGCGACGAGCTGGCTAAGAATTTTTTTGCAGCTTAGAGGAGATGGAATGTTAAATGGGTTTTAGGGTAATTAAAACTGCAATCGCCGCATTAATGGCTGTATTGATTGCAGACTGGTGTCGCTTGCCGGGACCAACATCAGCGGGATTGCTTGCCATTCTTGGCGTGGATGTAACGAGGAAACGAAGTATTCGCACCATATCGGCACGGTTCTTTGCTTCCGTAGTTGGACTTTTATTTGCAAGTGTACTTTTTCACTTTCTAGGCTTCCATTATTGGGTGCTGGCGGTATACATATTGATCGCATTCCCGGCTATTGTCCGGGTTGGCTTCAAAGAAGGTATTGTTACAGGTTCTGTTGTGGTGTTTCGGGTGTTCGGCGGCGGGGAGATGGACGTGCATGTCGTCCTCGTACAAATTGCTTTGCTGTTAATTGGTCTTGGTTCCGCAATGGCGGTTAACCTGGCTTACATGCCGGCAGCAGATCCACAGATGCTGCGCATTCGCAAACGAATCGATGAACTCTTCTCGAAGATTTTCAAGGAATTTGCGGCCACGCTGCGTAATCCCAATGAAGCATGGGCGGGGAGAGAGCTAATTGAAGCAGATCAAGCGATCCTTGGCGGTATTGATGCTGCCAAGCGTTCTCTGGAGAATCAGGTGATTCATCCGAATGAGGAATGGAGTGTCTACTTCTATATGCGCAAAACGCAACTGGACTCCATCCAGCACATGATGCATCTGGTGTCCCAGATCTATCAGAAGATGCCACATGCGGAAATGGTATCGGAACTGTTCGATCAGCTTAGTCAGGATGTACTTACTGAATCCTACACCGGACGAACTGAAAAACTTCTTGCAGATGTGCAAGAAGAATTCAAACGTATGGAGCTGCCGGATACAAGGGAAGAATTCGAGATTCGTTCCGCAATTCTCCAGCTGTGCCGCGAACTCGCGCTGTATCTGAAAGTCGCGAAGAAGGACAAAGCACCGTCCCCAATCTCGGACCGGTCCCAATCTACAAACGAATAATAGAAAATAGTTGTCACCCTAGACGAATGCCCTGCATACACTTGTAGTGAATGATTGTATGGAGGAGGTTTAAAGATGTCATTGAGTCATAAACATCAATGTAGAGAGATTATCACGAAGGCGATCTGCGGCAAAGGTCGTAAGTTCTCTACCGTAACACATACCGTGACTCCGCCAAATGGTCCGACAAGTATTTTGGGGGCTTGGATTATCAACCACCAATATGAAGCCGTATCAGCGGGTGACGGAATTGAAGTTATTGGTACTTACGATATCAACATTTGGTATTCCTATGACAAGAATTCGCAGACGGATGTAGCCAAAGAAACGGTCTCGTATGTAGAACATGTGCCTTTGTCCTATCTGGACCCGAAACACCGGACCTCCACAGTGGAGGTATCTGCGGATGCAACGCAGGAACCTAGCTGTGTGGAAGCCACAGTATCAGCAGGTGGAAGCAGCGTAATTATCCGGGTAGAACGGGAATTCGCTGTGGAACTCGTTGCCGAAACCAAAGTTTGTGTGAAGGTCTGCACAGATGGTTGCGGTGATTACGAAGACAAGGACTATGACTTTGGCAGTGCCGATGGAGATTATGACGATCTCGATCCCGATCTGCTCGACGATGAGCTGTGAGATTGACGCCTGTATTTGATAACCTAAGGTATCATATGCGCCAGAAGGCGCGGTGAAGAGGGCGTAAGCCCTCTTTCTTCTTAAATATTAAAAAATGGGTGGTAACGAGCCTCGCAATGTGCCTGGAATACCTTTCACGGGAAGGCTCCGCATTGCGGGGTTATTTTTATTTTAGTTGCATAATCCGGGAGGGGGGACGTAATGAATGTGACGGAACAAGCGGAGGAAGCGCTGCGCCGATATGAAAGGATGACTTCCGGAGAACGTGCAGAACGTTTGAGTCAGGCAGGCATTGAAGTATTATCATTACAAGATCGGCGCAAACGTGAACCAGGCTTGCGTGTACGCTATAACGTAGAGATAAGCTGTCTGCAGGCGATTCGGATCAAGCGCAAGGATACTAGTGGCATGGGAGGGGCACAGGAAACTCTGTTGGAGCGTGAAGCGAGTTCAACCTTGTTCAAGCGCATAGAACGACTTGCGATCAAAACGCTGTATACGCTAGGGCTGGATCATGGAGCTGTTCGAATGGAATCTTCAGGAAACGGCGGCTGTGCAGTGATTTCGATTGACCCATGTCCCTGGAAAGGGGTGACCAACCTTGCTGCTACCTATAGGGAAAGCTGGAAGCAGCATCAGGAACTGCTGGATGAGGAGGCGAGTCACAGACCCACTCCAATACTCGGCATGGACCCGGAGTTTCTTCTGGTGCAAATGCCGGAATCCAAAATCGTACCCGCCTCCAGATTTCTTGAACGTACAGGAATGGCAGGCTGTGATTCTGTGACGATTGGTGGACGGCGCATATATCCGGTTGCCGAACTGCGACCGGCTCCCAGCTCCGAACCACGAGAACTGCTGGCTCATCTGATGAGGGCATTCGCAGCCGCTTCCCGCAGCATCAGTGATCACTCGCTCATCTGGCAGGCAGGAGGGATGCCACAGCGGGGGTTACCTCTGGGTGGTCATATTCATTTTAGCGGGGTGAATCTTACCGGGGAACTGCTTCGTGCACTGGACAATTATTTGGCATTGCCACTGGCATTTCTTCAAGACCCCCGTGGATCGGGAAGACGACCCCGTTACGGAGCACTTGGTGATTTTCGTCTGAAATCCTATGGTGGTTTTGAGTATCGGACGTTGCCCAGCTTTCTTGTGTCGCCCCTTGTTGCGAAAGGTGTTGTGGCCTTGGCAGGTCTGATCGCGAGCGGGTATACTCAATTACGGCAGCGTCCGTTGGCGAAAGCTGAGGTTCATGCCGCTTTTTATGAAGGAAAGCGGGAAATGATTAAGGAACACATCCCAGCCCTCGTAGATGATCTGAAGAGGTTGGATGGATATGCACGTTATGAACGGTATGCGTCTCCGTTAATCCTTCAATTAAAACTGGGAAGAACTTGGGATGAGAGCCGCGATATTCGCAAACTCTGGAATATTCGGGCAGGTTCATGAAGTACGGACGTTTTTTTGATATAATAAGAAACAAGTCTTTTATGAGTAATAAGCTACTACGGAAGATATGGAGCAGCAACCCTTGAAGGAAGTGGCGAATAGCCAACACATAAGGCGGAGGCGCAAACATAGTGCCTGACCGTCTTATTGTCCTTCCAGGACGTGTTTCTTCCTGACATTATAGGAACGGGATGGAGGATATTCATCATGGCTCAGTATACGCCAATGATTCAACAATATTTGCAAGTGAAGGCCGAAGCACAGGATGCTTTTCTATTTTTTAGATTGGGTGACTTCTATGAATTGTTCTTCGAGGATGCGATTAATGCTTCCCGTGAACTTGAGATCACGCTGACCGCACGTAACGGAGGCACGGATGATAAAATTCCGATGTGCGGTGTACCTTATCATTCGGCTGACAATTACATACAGCGTCTGATTGAAAAAGGATATAAAGTTGCGATATGTGAACAGATGGAAGATGCAAGTGTAACAAAAGGCATGGTACGACGTGAAATTGTACGTGTGGTTACACCCGGAACGGTGATGGAAGGCAAAACGCTGGGGGATAAGTCCAACAACTACATGGTCTGTCTTACAGGTAATCAAAATACGCTGGCGCTCGCGGCCTGTGATCTGTCAACGGGTGAGTTGTATGTGACATCCGTACCCTATTCCAAGGAATGGCTCAAGGATGAAATCGGCATCTACGAACCATCGGAGCTGGTGGGGGATGCAGCGCTGCTTGAAACGATAGAAGCCGGGGCGTCTCCAATCGGTCGCCCTGTGGTCTACACGTCGTGGACAAAAAATAAGGAAGATTTGGTCCGTCAGCAGTTTGGCGAGGCTGTGTGGGCAAGACTAGAGCCTGAACGTCAAGCCTGTATTGCACGACTTTTCTCCTATCTGAGTGAGACACAGAAACGTTCTCTGGGACAATTAACACAAATCTCAACGTATGAGCCAGATCATTATATGATCTTGGACCCGTTTACCCGCCGGAACCTGGAATTGGTGGAAACCGTGCGTGAACGCTCCAAAAAAGGTTCATTACTCTGGTTGCTTGATCGGACCGAGACGTCCATGGGTGCAAGAATGCTTCGTCGCTGGGTTGATAAGCCATTATTGCAAAAAGGGAAGATTAATGAGCGTCTTGAAGCAGTGGATACGTTGTACAACCAGTTTATATTGCGTGAGGACCTGCGGGCAGAACTCAAAGACATCTATGATCTGGAGCGCTTGGTAGGCCGGATTGCGTTTGGTAATGCCAACGGTCGTGACCTGAATGCGCTCAAATCATCACTGGAGAAAATTCCAGGACTTCGTCAACATTGCGCAGGATCATCTTCCGCAACATTGCAGCATATTGCCGAAACGATGGATGATTGCAATGATCTGCGTGAAGCTATCGGGCAAGCCATTGTGGACGAGCCGCCGGTATCGGTAAGGGACGGAGGTCTGATTCGTGAAGGGTACCATGAACGTCTGGATGAATTGCGTGAGGCTTCGGTTAACGGGAAACAGTGGATTGCGGAGCTGGAAGCGAGAGAGCGTGAGGCGACAGGCATTCGATCGCTGAAGATTGGATATAACAAAGTGTTTGGTTATTATATCGAGATCACCAAGTCCAATCTGTCCGCGTTGCCAGAGGGACGTTATGAACGTAAACAGACACTTGCCAATGCAGAACGTTACATTACGCCGGAGTTGAAGGAAAAAGAGACGCTGATTCTCGAAGCTCAGGACAAAATGGTTGATATTGAGTATGGGCTGTTCGCAGAGCTGCGCGAGCGGCTAAATAAAGAGATTGCAAGATTGCAGAAGCTGGCCGAACAGGTAGCCGAAATTGATGTGTATCAATCTTTTGCGGTGATTAGTGCTGAGCGAAACTTTGTACGTCCTACGTTGACCGACGGTTATGATCTGGTTGTGGAAGAAGGACGCCATCCGGTCGTTGAGGCGGTCATGCGAGATGGCGCATTTATTGCCAATCACACGGCAATGACCAAGGAAGAGGCACGTATTTTGCTGATTACTGGACCAAATATGGCTGGTAAGAGTACGTATATGCGACAGGTCGCTTTAATCTCCATTTTGGCGCAAGTGGGTTGTTTTGTACCTGCGGGTCAGGCGGAAGTGCCGATCATGGATCGTATTTTCACACGGATCGGTGCCGCGGATGATCTCATTGGCGGACAAAGCACATTCATGGTGGAGATGGCCGACATTCAGGTCATGACGGACAAAGCCACACCACGCAGTCTGATTATTATCGATGAATTGGGACGGGGAACGTCGACCAGTGAAGGTATGGCCATTGCTCAGTCTGTTATTGAATATGTACATGATATCATCGGCTGTAAAGCTCTTGTATCAACTCATTTCCATGAGCTTGCTCATCTGGAGGAGAGTCTGGACAAGCTGGCCAACTACTCGATGGCGGTACAGGAGAGTGGTGACAAAGTTAATTTCTTGCGCAAATTGATTGCCGGGGCAGCCAGCAGCAGTTATGGTATCTATTGTGCACGCCTTGCAGGTCTGCCTGATAGCATTATTGAGCGGGCGAATGGACTATTGCATGGGTTCGAACACGCGGCTGCCCAAGTAGCTGTGGGCAGTGAATATATCGGAAACGAGAAGCAGGAAGCAGGCTTGAAATTAAAAGGTGGAGAATTCCAGCACACGGCTTCAGCACCTTTGATCCGGGAGCACGAGATTGTGGATAGTGCAGAGTACACACCTTCTATTGAAGATTCGGTCGAGAAGCAACATGCCAAAAAATCAAACAGCGAAGTACAGTCCAGTGCAAGGCATTCGGATGTGGTTCAACTGTCCATCTTTGGGGACGATGAGCCGAATGTGGCAACGAAACCGGATGTAGTTGCGGTGGATAAACCAGCGCGAGAATTCATCCGTACGATGAAAGATATCGATGTCATGAATATGACGCCTCTTCAGGCGATGCAGATATTGAATGATCTCAAATTGAAGGCACAGCAATTATCCTGAATATAAGGGAGGGGAAAACCTGTGGCGAAAATACATGTGCTTGATGAACATATTGCCAACCAGATTGCGGCGGGTGAAGTGGTTGAACGGCCTGCTTCGGTTGTCAAAGAGTTGCTCGAAAACTCGGTGGATGCAGGCGCCACCAAGATTGAAGTAACAGTGGAAGAAGGCGGACTCCTCAGTATTCGTGTTAAAGACAATGGTTCAGGTATCGAGCCAGAGGATATGGAAACCGCCTTTTATCGTCATGCGACCAGCAAAATAGCCCATGGCCGAGATCTGTTTCAGATCACAAGTCTTGGATTCCGCGGAGAAGCCTTGGCGAGTATTGCCGCCGTGTCCAAGGTAGAGGTATTGTCGGCAAGTGACAATGATGGGCGGGGGCGCCGCATCGTGATTGAAGGCGGGAATCTTGTCTCTCATGAAGATGCAACCTCACCCCAAGGTACAGATTTTGCAGTGAGAGAACTATTTTACAATACACCTGCCAGACTTAAATATATGAAAACAATCCAGACGGAACTGGGACATATATCAGATGTCCTATACCGGATGGCGATGTCTCATCCAAACATTTCATTTCGACTGCGTCATAATGAGAATGTGTTGCTTCAGACATTGGGCAACGGTGATCTGCTGCAAGTAGTTGCAGCGATCTATGGGACAAGTGCTGCCAAAGCGATGCTTCCCATCCAGGGAGAAAGTCTGGATTACCGGGTGAGCGGGCTGATCAGCCTGCCTGAATGGACACGAGCGAATCGTGGTGGTATGTCTACGATTGTTAATGGGCGATTTGTTCGCAATTACGGTCTCAATCAGGCGATTCTCAAAGCCTACCATACCTTGCTGCCCATTAACCGTTTCCCGCTTGTCGTGGTGCAGTTGGAGATGCACCCATCTCTTGTGGATGTGAACGTGCATCCGGCCAAGTTGGAGGTTCGCTTCAGCAAGGAACCAGAACTATATGAATTCATAGAGACGACGTTGCGGGGTATACTCCGGCAGGAGGTATTGATTCCACAGGTCAAAAAACAGCAGATTCGACGCGGAGACGATAGTTCCTTTATCCAGGAACAATTCCTCTTTCCACGGGGTCCTCTGAAAGATGCATCTGATGCAGAAGGATATGGGCAACAAGGTCCACTCGGGAAACCTACTGTTGCACCGCTGAAGTTGACTGCCGAAGATGATGATCTGGATTTGGATGCTCCGGCGGATGTGTCCGCAGCACAGGGGGTATCTGAACAGGGTCACTCAGTGCCATTGCCCGCAGCTCCACCTGAGTTTACAACCCCTCCTGAGCAGTTAGAAAGTTGGAGCGGGGATATTTTGCAGAAGGGGATTAGTCATAAAGGGGTGCAGACATCCGCTGACGTGCAGGAAGGTACTAAGGATGTAAGTACAAGTTCTTCCGAAATTTTCACCAAAACGGACCTGTCTTCTCAAGATGTTGAAAGTCGTGGAGCAAGAGAGAAACCGCTGGAAGAAGGCAAACCGACTACGTATCGCTCCGAATCCGTAAATTCACCGGTTAGGGAAGCTCGGTCAACCTACAACCCGTCTTTGATTGCAAGAGGCGAACGGAAGTGGAAAACTTCCGGTCTGCCTGATGCCACTAAACTTGCTGCTGCCATTAAATCAAATGCATCCATGCCTGCTTTTCCAGAGCTGAGTCTGATTGGACAGCATCATGGTACGTATTTGATCGCGCAAAATGACCAAGGTTTATATCTGATTGATCAGCATGCTGCTCATGAACGCGTGAATTATGAGTACTATTACGAGAAGTTTGGCAACCCTGCACAGGCCTCACAAGAGTTACTGCTGCCGATTACGCTGGAGTTCACACCTTCGGAGACGGAAAAACTAAAAACAAGGCTGGCATGGTTCGAGCAGGCAGGTGTTTATTTGGAGCATTTTGGTGGACAGACGTTCCGCGTGCGCTCCCATCCGTTCTGGTTCCCCAAAGGGGATGAGAAAGACATTATCGAAGAGATGTCTGAATGGGTTCTTAGTGAACGCAGCATAGATGTGGCCAAGATGCGAGAAGCTGCATCCATTATGTGCTCCTGCAAGGCGTCCATCAAAGCGAACCAGAAGCTGACGGATCAGGAAGCAGAAGTGCTAATTCAGCGTCTGGGTTCATGTCGTCAGCCCTACACTTGTCCACATGGGCGGCCGATTGTGGTTTCATTTTCAACGTATGATCTGGAAAAATTATTTAAACGAGTGATGTAGCTATTTAGGGGGACATTATGTACATTACAACCGGTGACAAGGAGATTGCCTCTCAGGTGGAGCGTGCGCGTAAGCTCGCCGAAACGACAGGAGGTACCTACGTACCGCGCAATAGAACGTCTTTACCCAAACTGATTGAACATTATGGTATCAACGAAATACTGGTCGTGCTTAATGGCAGAGCACGCTTGTTTCGCAAAGATGAGACG
The DNA here is from genome assembly GCF_059759055.1 of Paenibacillus sp. GQ49. Classification (NCBI taxonomy): domain Bacteria; kingdom Bacillati; phylum Bacillota; class Bacilli; order Caryophanales; family Paenibacillaceae; genus Paenibacillus; species Paenibacillus sp. GQ49. Next base: position 123,984 of record NZ_JCAXEL010000009.1, on the reverse strand, counting down.
GAGCTTGAGTTTCACCCCAGTATGGGATTTGTTCGCGCTAAACGTGTTTTAAGAGGGGAAGCCGATCCTATGCTGGAAGCTGGTGCGGTACTCGAAGGAGACACCATTGTTGATTGTACCGCTGGACTCGGTTCAGATGCGCTGGTATTTTCGGTTGCGGCTGGGAAGAGTGGACAAGTCATTGCATGTGAAAGTTCTCAACCGCTCTATACCCTGCTGCTGGAGGGCATGTCTCATTATAAGAGCAATCAGCCCTTGGTGGATGAGGCTTTCCGGCGCATAAATCTACGGCATGTGGATCATCTTGAGTTACTGCGGTCCATGCCGGATCGAAGCTGTGATACTGTATATTTTGACCCGATGTTCCGTGAGCCAATGATGGATTCAAGTGCAATACAGCCCTTGAGAGATTATGCAAATGCTCACGCGCTGGATGAACAGAGCATTATGGAAGCAAAACGGGTTGCCCGTAAACGGGTAGTCATGAAAGAAAAGCGCGGCAGCGCGGAGTTTGACAGGCTCGGATTTGAAATACTTGATCGGGCCAATGCAAAAACCCTGTACGGAGTGATTAATGTTGAAAGTGGAAGTTAAACCCAAACCTAAACTGCTGGTGCTGGTTGGACCAACAGCAGTAGGCAAAACAAGAATGAGCATCGAGCTTGCCCAAGCTTTCAATTGTGAGATTATCTCAGGGGATTCGATGCAGGTATATCGTGAAATGGATATCGGAACTGCCAAGATTACCTCTGAAGAAATGAAGGGTGTACCTCATCATCTCATTGATATCCATGAACCGGAGTATCCGTATTCTGTGGCCGAGTTTCAAGAGAGTTGTACACGATTGATTAGTGAAATCCATGAACGCGGTAAAATGCCTTTTATTGTAGGTGGCACTGGTCTATATGTGGAATCAGTATGTTACGGCTTCCAATTTTCGGATAGTGGTTCAGATGAAGCGTTCAGAGAGGAACAATTCAGCTATGCGGAGCAACACGGAGCACAGGCCCTTCATGATCGATTGAGGGAAGTTGATCCGGTTAGTGCGGATCGTCTGCACCCCAATGACCAGCGGCGAATTGTACGTGCGCTTGAGATCCATCATCTCACAGGCGAGAAGTGGTCTGATCAGCTGGCAGTACAGAAGAAAGAGTCGCCTTATGACCTTCTTATTGTTGGTTTGACAATGGATCGGCAGAAGTTGTACGCCCGGGTAGAAGAGCGGATTGATCTGATGATCAAACAAGGTCTGGTGGATGAAGTGAAGTCCCTGTTGGAACGCGGAGTGGCCAGAGGTCATATTTCCATGCAAGGACTGGGGTATAAGGAGATTGCAGCGTTCCTGCAAGGGGAAGTGAGTTGGGAAGCTGCTGTTGAGTGGTTGAAGAGGGATACGCGTCGGTTTGCCAAACGGCAGCTTTCCTGGTTCCGCCATATGAAGGATATTGAATGGGTGGACATGACGGATACCCAAGATTTTGAAGGGAAATACAAGCAGATTAGTGAATTGATTACACGAAAATTTGATTGATTTAAGCGATTATTAATATTCTTCTGACAGGCATCGATTAGATCAAGATATGTAAACCTCTACCTTGTAGTATCAAAAGGATAGAGGTTTTTTATTTACCATTAGAACAGATGGTAGAGATTAAGCATTCGCTAAACAACGAATAAATGTGCTTTAAAATGAAGAATTAGTCCCTCTTTTGCAAAACAGACAAGCGGTGTATAATGGGTAAGTCTTCTATTTTTTCACCTCGCCAAGAATGGGGGTAAAATAGCAGACAAGGGGTTTTTGTGGATTATATGAAACTGTTCATGATATAATAGCACGAAAGCTACTCAGCGATATTGAATATTACTTGAACACGAATTCAAATGAACCAATGGGGGTACGGCTAATGAACAAGTCCATCAACATCCAAGATACGTTCTTGAACCAACTGCGGAAAGAAAATATTCCTGCTACGGTCTATCTGACCAACGGCTTCCAAATCCGCGGGACGATCAAGGCATTTGACAATTTTACGATCGTCATTGACAGCGACGGACGCCAGCAAATGGTCTACAAGCATGCCATCTCCACGTTCACGCCGCAACGCAGCGTATCGCTGATGCAGCAAGATAACAGCGGCGAAGCTTAAAAAATTACGAAACCTTTTCACCAACCATTTCGTCTACAAGTATAGGTATTGAAACAGAGCAACCTGAATAAAGGGTTGTTCTTTTCATTCCGGGCAAAATATGTTTAATATATGCCTGAGCCTATAGACGAATAGAAATTATGCAACCGAAAGGGAGTCAGGAGGTTAACATGCCAAACGATCCGTTGTCGAGGTCTAACAATCGCAACAATAATAACAAGTCACCCAAAAAAGCGAAGCCAAAGACCTCTAAAAAGAAAAAAATTACGGGTAAACGCGTTGGATGGACACTGTTTTTCACAATGGCAATCGCCATATTCTGTGCACTTGGTGGATATTTATTTATTATGGTGAGTGGTGAGAATCTGCTCAAAGCCAACAAGGACAAAACCACAATTAATGAAACTTCAAAAGTATATGATCGCAATGGCCAATTAATGGGGGAACTATCCATTCAGAAGCTGGAACCTGTCAAAGAAGATGATATTCCTGAGCTGGTGAAGCAAGCCTTTGTCGCAACGGAGGATAAACGCTTCTACGATCATCAGGGCGTGGATATCTGGTCCATTGGGCGTGCAGCCGTTAAGGACGTCATGGCTCGTTCCATGGTGGAAGGTGGTAGTACACTAACCCAACAGCTTGCCAAGAACATGTTCTTGTCCCGTGACAAAACGTTCTTCCGTAAAGCAACGGAAGTATCGATTGCCATGGCATTAGAGCGCAAGTACACAAAAGACGAAATCCTGACGATGTATCTGAACCGGATTTTCTTCGGCCATCAGCGTTACGGGATTAAAGCAGCATCTGAATTTTACTTTGGAGAAAAAGATCTAAATAATCTTGAATTGTGGGAAATTGCCACACTCGCCGCGATGCCTAAAGGCCCTTCTGCCTACAATCCGGTGAGCAATCCAAAAGACTCAAAAGCACGCCGCGGTGTGGTATTGCAGCTGATGTATGAACAAGGCTACATCACGAAGGAAGAGATGGATAAAGCTAAAGCGGTAGATTATAACTACAAGCGACCAGAAAAAGACCAGAAATATCAAGCCTTTATTGATTATGTGCTCCGTGAAGCTGAACGTGTAACAGGCAAAACGGAAGATGATCTGAATATTGGCGGATACAAAATCTATACGACCATGGATGCTCAGGCTCAAACAGCGATGGAAACGGCCTTCACAGATGACAGTCTGTTCGAGGCAAGCAAAGATGATCAACAGGTCCAAGGTTCCATGGTAATCATGAACCATGAGAATGGTAGCCTCGTTGCCCTCCTGGGTGGACGGGATTATCAGACTAAAGGTTATAGCCGTGTAACGCAGAGTCGAAGACAACCAGGTTCAGCTTTTAAACCGATTGTGTCTTATGCACCGGCGCTTGAATCAGGAAATTACAGTGCCAACTCGTCGCTGAGTAATGCGAAGCAATGTTTTGGTAACTACTGTCCTGGTAACTTGCATGGATATTCTTCAACGATCAGTATGACGGAAGCCATTACGAAATCGGAAAATATTCCTGCGGTTTGGCTACTTGATAAAATAGGCGTTAACACAGGCATTAATTTTGCCAAAAGTGTAGGCATACAGCTGACAGATGAGGACAAAAACTTGGCGATTGCCCTCGGTGGTCTAAGTAAAGGTACAAATACACTGGAAATGGCGCAAGCCTATAGTGCATTTGCCAACCTCGGAGAGTACCGACAAGCCTATGCGATTAAAGAAATCAAGGATAGCGCAGGCAAAACCACTTACAAACATGATAACTCGGACACAACGCGTGTCATGAGTGAGCAAAATGCGTATCAGCTTACACAGATGCTGCAGAACGTCGTTAATGACGGTACGGGACGTTCAGCACGTCTGGATCGTCCGGTAGCGGGTAAAACAGGAACAGTTCAAAGTGGTATCTCTGGCAACAGTGCCAACCGTGATGTATGGTTTGTTGGATACACACCGGAATGGACTGCCGCAGTCTGGATGGGCTATGACAATCCGGATGCCAATCATATGCTTAAGAACAGCAGTAAGCTGTCAGCAGCTTTCTTTGCCAAAGTCATGGGAGATGCTTTAAAAGGCGTTCCAGTGAAGCAATTCAAAGCACCAGCTGGAGGGCAGGCACCACCGCCAGTAGAAGAACCAGAAAAGCCGGCTCTGTCCGTTAGTGGGCTGAGTGGATCATACGATCCAAATGCACAAACCGTCTCCCTGAGTTGGACTGGAACGGGTGACGCGAGTACGCAATATCGGATTTATCGGAAAGAAACATCTGAAGCCCAGTTCACTCATCTCATTGATGCTATAGGAGCGACCAATGCACAAGATTTAAGTGCGTTGCCTGGTCTAACCTATGAGTACTATGTGACAGCTTATGACTTGGCATCAGGACTTGAGACGGATCCTTCCAACACCATTTCCTTGATGATTGAAGCGCAGGAAATGCCGCCGGAGGAACCTGATCCTGGTATAGACCCTGGAACAGAGATAGATCCTGAGCAGCCAGGTACAGAGAATCCGGACAATGGTTCACCGGATAATGGCAACTCGAACGGTAATAATGGTAATGGTAATGGGAATGAAAATGGCAACAACGGAAATGGTAATGGTAATAACGGAAACAATGGTAACAACGGCGGAGCTGGCCAAGGAAACGGTCAACCTGGGGAAGGAAATACGACCCCGCCTGGTCAGGGGACAACAGATCCGGGCGGTACCGGTGAAGGTTCCGATGATGGAGCCGTAACAACGCCAGGTGAGGTTATAACTCCCGACAACGGAACAAGTGGGGATCCTGGAGGGACAGATGCACCCGCAGATTCTCAAGCTGGAACCGGCGGCTAAGCCAATGAATCACTAAATAGCTACATTGAAAAAACTGCTTCCCGGAAAACCGGTGAAGCAGTTTTTTTGGTATACGGAACCAACTGTAATGGAAGCTGATTTGATGGATAGGTGGGACAAAGCTTGATTTTGAGTGTAAACCTTAAATATGGTAAGCTGTAACTATTCGTAATACGTTGTGCAAGAGCGGGCCCAGAGCGCTGGAATCCATCAGGCGGACGTTATTACATTGTTCACCAATAACATCAGAGCAGGTCACGGACCTGTAGTCGGCAAAGAGGGGTTCGTATGAAACGGAAATTCGGGGACCGCGCGAACTGGCGCCGGATTACGAACCGACAATTCACATGCCGGTTCGTTCAATCCAAAATTTTCACAGGTTATATTACGTTGTACACCATACAGGATTTGAAAGAACCTCTGTGGAAAACTTATGGAGGCAGTACCTTCTGTATCGCAGATAAAGGGTATTCCTGGCTGCAATACTATCCGAAGGGAGAGCACTTTGTAGTTACAGCAATGTTTGACGATCAGGAACGGATTGTAGAGTGGTACATTGATACATGTCGTAGTCAGGGGATAACCGATCAGGGTGTTCCTTGGTTTGATGACCTGTATCTGGATGTCGTTGTACTGAAAGATGGAGAAGTATTTTTGCTGGATGAAGATGAGCTTGAAGATGCACTGTCACGGAAGCATATTACTACAGGTGATTATGACTTGGCTAACAAGACGGCAAAGGAACTGCTGCATGCTATTGACGCACATGTATTCCCATACTTTCAGTTATCACTGAAGCACAGGCAGAGTTTGTTTGAGAACGGAGAGTTTCGAAAAAACATTCAGATTTGAGGCATGTACTTCGCCGTAGAATTCTTCTTCATGATCCTTCTAATATTGGAGCACCTGATAGAATACATTAATAATCAGGAGAGTTCAGCCCGATAAAATAGAGGTGATGGCGAATGAACGGACGGGTAATGGCTGCAGGAGAGCAACCAGGAGGCAGACCATCCAGACAAATTAATATTGTGTTGCGTAACCAGGAACCTCAGATGTTGGTCAAAGATGAAGCAGCGGCAGTACAGGCAGCCAAGAGTATAACCAAACATGCGCATTTCCAGGAGATACAGGGTGAACTGGAGCAACTGGTTGGACTTGAAAATATCAAAGACTTGGTATTTGAGATTTATGCTTTCCTACAGATTGCTCAGATGCGTACTGAAGCAGGTTTACTTAGTGGTGCGCACGTGTATCATATGATCTTCAAAGGCAATCCGGGGACCGGTAAGACCACCGTGGCGAGAATCGTTGCCAAACTCTTTCAGAAGATGGGTGTGTTAAGTAAAGGACATCTTATTGAAGTAGAGCGAGCGGATCTGGTTGGAGAATATATCGGTCACACGGCGCAGAAAACAAGAGATCTGGTCAAGAAGGCACTCGGTGGGATATTGTTCATTGACGAAGCTTACAGTTTGGCCCGAGGTGGAGAGAAGGATTTTGGCAAGGAAGCAATCGATACGCTTGTAAAGTCCATGGAAGACAATAAAAATCAGTTTATACTGATTCTTGCCGGGTACTCAGAAGAAATTGATTTTTTTCTCCAGACGAATCCTGGATTACCTTCTCGTTTCCCCATTCAAGTGGAGTTTCCAGACTATAGTATTGATCAGTTGATTCAAATCTCTGAGATTATGGCCAAAGAGCGTGATTATATTCTAATGCCTCAGACCATACTCAAGCTAAAGCAACATTTGCTTCAGGAAAAAAATGATTCGCTGCATGCGTTCAGTAACGCCAGATACGTTCGTAATGCCATTGAGCGTTCGATCAGGCATCAGGCGGTTCGTTTGTTGGAACAATACTCGGAAGGCAGTCCAGGAAAACTGGAGCTGATGACAATCCGTACAGAGGATTTGAACTTTGAGCGAAAGTAAGCGATAATATAGTTTTTACACCAGCCGGCCGGGCCAACCGGTTCGGCTTAAGGCATGCCATGGCGTATTCGTGGTAATGAATATCAAACGATTAGTAATTAGAGGGAGTGAACATATACATGACAAATGGCACACATGATACAGATATGGTCAAAAAAGATCGCGCCGTTTTGGTGAGTCTTGTTACGGATGATGTAAAACGTACAGGTATCAACCCTGAGTACTCTTTAGAGGAACTGGTGAAACTTGCCGAGACAGCTGGAGTGGAAGTGCTAAGTGTACTTTCTCAGAACAGGGAAAAACGTGATACCAAATGGTTTATTGGTAAAGGGAAAGTGGAAGAGCTCCGTGCAATCGCGGAGGAACTCGGAGCAACAACAGCTATTTTTGATCAGGAATTGTCAGGGGCACAGGTTCGCAATCTGGAAGAAACCCTCGATCTTAAAATTATTGACCGTACCCAATTAATTTTGGACATCTTTGCACAACGTGCCAACACTAGAGAAGGTATCATTCAAGTGGAATTGGCTCAACATAGCTACTTGCTGCCACGGTTGTCGGGTCATGGCAAGAACCTGTCCAGACTTGGTGGCGGAATCGGAACAAGGGGCCCAGGTGAAAGCAAGCTGGAGACAGACCGCCGTCACATTCGTGGTCGTATCGATGATCTGAAACGTCATCTGGAAGAATTGACTCGTCATCGTAAGTTGCATCGTGAACGCCGTAAAAAGACAGGTATTGTACAGGTGGCCCTTGTTGGTTATACCAATGCTGGCAAATCAACCTTGCTCAAGCAGTTGACGGCTGCAGATGTGTATATTCAAGATCAGCTATTCGCTACTCTGGATCCAACATCACGTACGATGGAACTTCCAAGTGGAAAAGAAATCGTACTTACCGACACGGTTGGATTTATTCAAAATCTACCGCATGATCTGATTGCAGCATTCCGTGCAACGCTGGAGGAAGTGAATGAAGCAGACCTGATCCTGCATGTTGTGGACGCCTCATCAGCTATGCGTGAGGATCAGATGCGGACGGTTAATACGATTCTGCAAGAACTTGGTTCAGGGGACAAGCCGCAGTTAGTCCTGTATAACAAAAAAGATGCGTGCACACCAGAGCAGCTTGAGATGCTTCCATTGGATAAAGGCCATATTAAAGTAAGCGCATTAGACGCGGAGGATCTGCTTAAAATCCGTGAATTGATCCAGACAGAGCTTACAGGTGACACGAAGCGCTTCCGGATTCCGGCAGAACGTGGTGATCTTACGTCGGTCCTCTACAAAATTGGTGATGTAGTAGATACCAGCTTTGAAGAAAATGATGTAATTTATGAAGTGGAATTACAAAAAGGTGAATATGAGAAATTTGGTCATATGCTTGAAGATTTCATCGAATTGTAATACTCATGACATATTGATGTGATAAGTTGACACGATAATAGACATTTAACGTCAGATTCGTGCTATGAAGGGGAATGAAGTAAGATGGTAAGCTTTGATTCAGAAATATCTGAACTTCAACATCAAGTGGAGCGTCAGATTGAAGGACAACTGCAACAGATTGATCGGATCACAGATCACAATCAATGGAAGGTGATTAATGCCTTCCAACAACGAAAAGTAAGTGATTTCCACTTTGCAGGTTCAACAGGTTATGCGTATAACGATCGAGGGCGTGAAGTGCTTGATGAAGTATATGCTGATGTTTTCGGCGCGGAGGCTGCGTTGGTACGTCCTCATTTTGCTTCAGGTACACATACGATTAGTACAGCTCTTTTTGGAGTGATGCGCCCAGGGGACGAATTATTGTACATCACGGGTAAGCCTTATGATACATTGCATAAAGTTATTGGCAGACCCGGTGATGGTACAGGTTCATTACGTGATTTTGGTATCGGTTACCGTGAGACGGCCTTAACTGATGAAGGTGGAGTGGACTGGGCAGCAGTTGAAAAAAACATTACACCGGCTACAAAAGTCATTGGGATTCAACGTTCACGTGGTTATGACTGGCGCTCCTCCTTCTGTGTTGCTGAGATTGCTGAGATGGTTACGCGTGTTAAAGCGCTTAAGGAGGATGTCATCGTATTCGTAGATAATTGTTACGGTGAATTCACGGAGGAACATGAACCGACAGAAGTCGGAGTTGATCTGATGGCCGGATCACTGATCAAGAATCCTGGTGGAGGCATTGCGGAAACCGGTGGATACATATGTGGGAAGGAACAATACGTACAGTTGGCAGCTTATCGTCTGACAGCCCCTGGAATTGGGGGAGAGGTGGGAGCAATGCTGGGGACAACACGTGGCATCTACCAAGGACTTTACATGGCACCGACAATTGTAGGACAAGCTATCAAAGGAAGTACGTTTGCTGCTGCAATGTTTGCTGAATCCGGATTTGTAACCAAACCCGCCTGGAATGAAGCTCGCACAGATCTGATCCAGGCTGTTAAGTTTAGCTCTGCCGAGCATCTGATCGCCTTCGTGCAGGGGATTCAGCGTGCAGCAGCTGTGGACAGCCATGTGGTTCCTGAACCGTGGGATATGCCTGGTTATGAGCACCCTGTCATTATGGCGGCAGGTACGTTCATTCAGGGTGGAAGTCTGGAATTATCAGCCGATGCGCCTATTCGGGAGCCATATATCGGGTATATGCAAGGCGGATTAACGTACTCTCATGTCAAATATGGCGTTTTGATGGCGTTACAGACTATGAAAGATCGTAAATTATTGTGAGTTTATCTAACACATCATTGACACTTGGTAATAACTAAATGTACAATAGGGTGAAGAATAGATGACTGGAAGGTTGATGAACATGGGTGATGAAATCCGCAGAAATATGGCCTTATTCCCAATTGGTATTGTAATGAAACTTACGGATCTGTCTGCACGTCAGATTCGTTACTATGAGCAGCACAGCTTGATCGTTCCTGCGAGAACGTCAGGTAATCAACGGTTATTCTCTTTTAATGACGTAGAGAGATTGCTAGAGATCAAGGCTTTGATTGAAAAAGGAGTTAACATCGCGGGGATCAAACAAGTGATGAATCCTGTTTCGAAAGAATCCGAGGAAGCTACAGTGATCACGCCGGATACTGAAGTTAAACGCAGAGAGCTGTCCGATACGCAGTTGCACCGCTTGCTGAAGCAGCAGCTTGTATCAGGTAAGAGACCAGGACAAGTATCTCTCATTCAGGGAGAGCTTTCCCGATTCTTTAATAAAAACTAAATTCGCATAACTTGGCGAGTGAGGGGAAAACATGCACTTTTGGTGTGAGACTCCTTGACCCGTGGAACTTTCTAATGTACAAATATAACAGGCAAGCCAAATACGCAGATAAGAAAGGGAGAGGTTATAGTGAGTTATACAAAAGAAGACATTCTCCGCATTTCGAAAGAAGAAAACGTACGATTCATTCGATTGCAATTTACTGATTTGCTTGGAGCTATCAAAAACGTTGAGATTCCTGTGAGTCAGTTGACTAAGGCTCTGGATAACAAAATGATGTTCGATGGATCTTCCATTGAAGGTTATGTACGTATTGAAGAGTCCGACATGTACCTCTATCCAGATCTAGATTCTTGGCTTATTTTCCCATGGGTTGCAGAGAACCGTGTTGCACGTCTGATTTGCGACGTATATCTTCCGGATGGTAATCCGTTCCCAGGAGATCCACGTGGCATCTTGAAACGAAACCTGAAGGAAGCCCAAGATATGGGATTCACTTCCTTTAATGTTGGTCCTGAACCCGAGTTCTTCTTGTTCAAAACAGACGAAAAAGGAAACCCAACTAACGAGCTGAATGACCAAGGTGGTTATTTCGACCTTGCGCCTACGGATCTTGGTGAAAACTGTCGTCGTGACATCGTTATCACACTTGAAGAAATGGGCTTTGAGATCGAAGCTTCCCACCATGAGGTAGCTCCAGGTCAGCATGAGATCGACTTTAAATATGCTGATGCTCTGAAAGCTGCTGACCAGATCCAAACGTTCAAACTGGTTGTTAAAACGATTGCACGTCAGCATGGTTTACATGCTACATTCATGCCGAAACCGCTGTTTGGTATGAACGGATCCGGTATGCACTGTAACCAATCCTTGTTTAAAGGCAATGAGAACGCATTTGTTGATGAGTCGGACGAGTTGGGTCTGAGCAAAACTGCTCGTCACTTCATGGCTGGAACTCTGAAGCACGCACGTGCGTTTGCAGCAATTACTAACCCAACTGTGAACTCATACAAACGTCTTGTACCAGGTTATGAAGCACCTTGTTATGTAGCATGGTCTGCTAGTAACCGTAGCCCAATGATCCGTATTCCAGCTTCCCGTGGTCTGAGTACACGTGTTGAGGTTCGTAACCCGGATCCGGCTGCTAACCCTTACCTGGCTTTGTCTGTTCTGTTGAAAGCAGGTCTGGACGGAATCAAACGTGAGCTTTCCTTACCAGCTCCAATTGACCGTAACATCTACATCATGTCAGAAGAAGAGCGTGTGGAAGAAGGCATTCCAAGCTTGCCAGCTGACCTGAAAGAAGCATTGAATGAATTGATCCGCAGCGAAGTCATCTGTGATGCTCTGGGCGACCACGCCTTGGCTCACTTCTATGAGCTGAAAGAAATTGAGTGGGATATGTACCGTACACAAGTCCACCAATGGGAACGCGATCAATATATTACTTTGTACTAATTGAATAAACCTTGTAACTACGGGGTTTTTTGAGGATTTGAATGGGGGACGTTTGAATGGGGATTATACTTCTATTGAGGAGTGTCCCCCAAATGTCCCCCATTTTGATTTTTTGAACCAAGAATGTTGGCGGTATACTTTTCATACTTATCAATATTGCGTAGCTCTAACTTTTTGGAGATGTGAGCATATATATCAGAGGTGATCTGCACACTTCCGTGACCAAGCTGTTCTTGAACAAATTTTATGTCTGCACCGGCTTCAAGCATGAGTACAGCATATGTGTGTCTCAAGGAATGAATTGTTAATTCCTCACTCAAACCAGCCTTTCTCAAAATCCTCTTTGAAGCATTAAAGAGACTGGATTTAGGTATCGGACTACCATCATTCCTGCACAAGACCAGATTTAAATCGTGTCTGTACATTGACTCCCCTAAATTGATCTTATTTTGATTCTGCCATGAAGCATGGTACCTCAAATCATTTATGATGCCGTTACTTACGCTAATGGTGCGTGTAGATTTTTTGGTTTTGTATCTCCGAAAAGTTCATCCTCGTCTGCGGCTTGAAAATCGAGTGTTTCATCCACGCGGATCGTCTTTTCTTTGAAATTGATATCCGACCACCTGAGAGCAGCAGCTTCACCTTTTCGTAAACCCGTTTCAATGAGCACTTTGAAGAAAATCCAATAAATGTACCCATCTCCTCGAGCTGTATGAAGAAATTTGGGAAAGTCCTCTGAATCAATGAATTGGATCGTCTTCTTTTTGTGCTCTCCTTTAATAATTAAACCTTTACATGGATTGCGTAATATTTTCCCTTGAATCAACGCATGCTCTATGGCTGAGTATACCGTGGAGTTAATGATCTCGACCGTGCGTTTTCTGAGTCCCTTTTTAAATAGAGAGTCCAGAAAGACCTGATACATATCTGGTTTTAAATCTTTGAGCATCAGACGCTTAAAATAGGGTTTGATATGGGTGTTTAGGTTGTTTTCATGTTGTTTGATCGTATTCTTTCTTACAACACCTTTTTTGTAGTTGTCTATCCAATTTCGAATGTAATCGACCAAAGGAATGTTCGAACCCTTGCTTTAGCTGCCTTAAAAATTCAGGAGCAGCTAGTTCAGCCTCTGGTTTAGTTCAAAAGCCAGCCTCGGATTTCTCTTTTTGTTGTTGAGTGAACGGATCGGTGTACTTTAACCGATATCTCCAGCCACTTTTTAATTTCTTGAAAACTGCCAATTTCATTCCTCCTACTAGAACGATAGTTCTTTTTTGTATATGTAAAACCGCCTCACAGCGGTGTAAGCGTAAGTTAATCAATTTTGAGCAGAGTAGTGAAATGTTCTGGGTTGAAGATGAAAAAGGAGAAAGAGCTTCGAATTAGAGTCGGAAAAGATATTTTAAAGAAATCATCAAAAAACGAGCCTTCGGTAACTAAGGCTCGTCTGTGCAGGAGTCATATTTGGCTCCAATAACTATGTTTGGATTAGTGCTGAGGTTTCTTGCGGAAAAGTAACTATAACAACTCTACCCTATTTCAGAGGATTTGACCATACTTTAGCTTTAAAGTTCTTGTCCTTGGTTCGAGACCAGAACTTGTACTGATTGCCGAAAAGGACAAGGAAATGATCTGATTACCGATTAGATAAGTATTTAACTACTTGTGACTGCTCTAATTCATTAAGCTAGCGGGCAGTTTAGTTTAAGATTAACTGCGGTGAACCATAACATCGCTAGTGATAAAGTTGAGAATTGAACTGGATATCGCATCGGCAACGCTGAGTTTGCAGGAAGGAGCTTAAAGTATTCACGTACTGGATACATGTGGAGTGTTTTATATTGATGGTCCGTAAGGAATAGATGAGATGTGACGGTTTAGCTCAAACGACTTAATTGTATAGTGTTGACACTTCGCCCACTTGGAGTGATATGTTACTATTGAGATAGTATTCTATTTCCGATGAAGACATATTTTAGTTTGAATGTTATTTAGGAAGGAGAGACACTATGACAAGGTTCGAGATATGTTCTATGCAAAGTCTATTTTATGAACAACGGCGGTTGTTTGTATAGAGCTAATAATATAAGTAACCGCTTAAATCGGGATAGTGATAATTGTTATAGTGTAGACTTTGCTACCTTAAAATTCAACTATTTTTAGGAGCGGCTATCTTGAGATATGTAAATGCCGACATCATCTTTCCAGAAGAATTACTATACAAAAGTATATGAACGGTGAATTGGTTTACGTCCCTAAATCAAAAGGTTTGCGTAAAAAATTGGGGTGAAAATTCAGGCAGCAGAAAATTTTTAATCTTAGAAATGATGAAATCCGGCGAAAGTTTCTCGATGGTGACACTATCGAGAAACTTTCAGATCGATTTTGCCTTTCAAGCGATACTATTAAAAAGATCGTTTATACAAAATAATAGTTTAACAAAAGTCGCATTGGAAGAAATTCTGATGTGACTTTTTTGTGTATAGTATGGTTTAAATTGTTTACTACATATTTTCAAGCTTTTACTATCGTTATAATAACATATAAGAGAAGTAGTTGATTTACTTCATAAAAACTGCAGGGGGATAACAAATGAATGATTTTTTTAGATTTGATACTGATGAAGAACGGCGGGCGTTATTAATCAGAGCAAGGAAAGTCGCTTTATCTGCAATTCGAAAGTATGACTTAGAATGGGATAACATCCAGTTTATTCAACTATCCGATACGATCACGTATAAAATTGAAACCAGTACAGATAACAATTATTTACTTCGCATTCATTCGGACCGATTAAGCAGAGAGGAAATTCGTTCGGAACTCCTACTGTTACAAGCACTGAACAAATCGAAAGATCTAAAAGTACCAGAAGGGATGGCAAATTGTGATGGTATTTATGTATTGGACATCGAAACAGAGACAGGATATAGGCGCCCTTATATAACGATGATGCGATGGATAGAGGGTGAAAAAGCAACAGGTGAATTTACAGATAGTCAAGCATATAATATAGGTGTATTAATGAGCAGGCTCCATGGAGCAGCAAAGGATTTCAATCCACCTTCTGATTTTGTAAGACCTACTTGGGGAGTAGAAAGTTTTAAACGTGAAATGGCTAAGTTGGAACGTTACTATGAGCGTTTTTTATCAGAAGAGGGATGGAAGCTGTATCAAGATGCAGCTGAGAAGGTTGTATCCCAACTTACCACGATGCATCCAAGTGAACATAACTATGGGCTCATTCATGCTGATTTACATACCGGTAATATGGTTTTTGAGGATAATCAACCCTATCCGATTGATTTTGGAAGATGTGGGTACGGATATTATCTCTACGATATGGCAGGCACCATATTGGAGCTTTGGCCAAAGCATCGATGGATGCTTATCCAAGGTTATGAGAGTATTAGGAAGTTGGAAACGGACTATATTCGGGATCTGGAATGTTTTTTTGTCATGTTCATGATCGAGAACTCCTGCCATCACTCCTCTGATCCAAGAGAAACAACCAGTTTAATCGATGAACAAAAGTATGCCCAAGCATACATAAGAGAATATTTAAATGGTAATCCATTTTTATTCGAAGTGATCGAGCCTGTAAATGTGGATTAATACTAACCGATACCGGGCTAAAATAATGATATCTTATGGTGATGATTTACAATAGGTCGCTGTTTAGAGTGTTTGTTCGTATCATCAAGTTTTAAAAACGTGAGCTATGACTTCGAGTTTATATAAGATCTACTTGTGTACTTAGCGCTGAAACTTTTCTGTTTATTATGAAGATTTATGCTTATTCATGAAGTTTGTCCGATCCAATTGTTCTTCAGCTACTCTAGTTCCCCTTCATTTTCGGGGTGTATTTTGACGGAGCTGTTTGGGTCGTTTCGTGATTTTTTAAACTGGCATTGAGTTGGAATGAAGGCGACTCGAATTGGTGGGTCGTCTTTTTTTCTTTTCTAGGGGCTTGATGGTTTGCGCCGGATGTTCAGGTCAGCGAGATGCCAAATACGGTTGAGGCATTATGGAAGTCGAGCTTTATATGGAAAGCATCCGTCCTATACGGAGAGTACGTATGCGGTAAAGTTAACAACGAAGCTGGAGGGGGAGCTTCGAAGTGCTCCTTGGTCATCGATTTGAGGGATAAGTTCGATGAGTTCCTCAGAGATTTTAATGTTTTTGGAAGTATGGAGAAGGCAGAGCTGCATCAAACCATTGATTATGTGAAGCTTTAAACTTCATATTCTGCAGAATTAGCATAATGTATTTATTAAGAACCTCTTTTATATCTTTAAAGCCTCCTAATCCAATTGGACACTCGAAGCCACCTCAGATACACTAAATGAAATGAGGAGAGCGTCCATGAAAAGATGGGAACGGGGAGGTTACAGTCCCATCACACACGTTGAAAACAGCATTAATCAATCATCAGTATGATCCTTTACAGACTTACGTTTCTCGGTTGGAGCGTCCAGAATGGGTAGCTGTAGGAATGATGGGAAAACTTCTGATAAGAGATGATGGCACATGTCGAGAGAACGGGTACTGTATAGAACGTTATTTCTTTTTTTGTGTATGCAAAACCGCCTTACAGCGGTGTAAGCGCAAGTTAATCAAAGTATCGAACAGAGCAGTAAAATGTTGTTGTTGAAAGATGTAAAAAGGAAAATCTTCGAATTAGTAACGGAAAAGATATTTTACAAGATACATCAAAAAACGAGCCTTTGTATATAAGGCTCGTTTGTGCAGGAGTCATATTTGGCTCCGAAAGTTATGTTTAGTCTACTACATTTGTTTTATCGCTGAGAAAGTAACTAGAACAACTCTACCCTATTTCAGAGAATTTGACCATACTTTAGCTTTATAGTTCATGTCCTTAGTTCGAGACCAGAACTTGTACCTTGTACAAAGTGTCGGAATAGAGATGTGTCTAATCATTGTGCGTTTAACTGAAAATATCATTTAGTATCCTAGCGCATGAGAAGTTACATATTATTATATAGCAACTGAAACGCTGAGATAGGGAGTCAGATATTAAAAAACGAAATATAGTATTGGAAATAGCTGTTGAGCAGTTAAAGCTATCATCATAAATATTATTTAAAAAATTTAAGGTATATAAGAGAAAATATACCAAATTTATATCATAATATTTTTGAGTTGGACATACAATACTTGATTCTGTGAACAAGAGGTGAGAGCAACTATGAAAAATAGAAACATAACAGGTATTGTATTGGCTATAATCTATTGCATTGTTCTTTACTTTATTTTAACAGATTCTCCGCCTGGCGAAGCTCCAAATAATCCGTTCTGGGTTTATTTGTTTATTCCAATTGGGGCTATTGTGATTACATCTTTGTTTGATTACGTAATCAAATTCGATTTTTTTAGAAAAAAGAAAGATTAGAATTGAATGGAGGACTAAAATGATACAAACAATGAAAATTGCTAAAACATTTTTAGCCGGAGTCATGCTTTCTACATCTATCTCAATTCCAGCATTCGCTCAAGATCAGGCAAATTCTTTACCAGCACTTCAAGTGGAAAATAGCCTTTTAGAACTAGTCGAAAGTACAACCGATAATTCCATCACTTTTAAAGACGGTTCTACATTAATTCAATATGACAGCTATTATATTGCAACAGATTTAAATGGTAAAGATGAGTTAAAAATTACAAAAGTTGATGAGACTAAAGTAAAGTATGAAAATCTTCAAACTGGCGAAGTGAATTATGCTACAAACGAAATAAAACCTATTCACGAAGATCTCATTTTCTCGCCACAAGCATTAGCAGATGGTTATGTATATAAAGGCAAAGTGGAAATTTCCACTGAGATAATATATGCCACTGCTTCTGCAATAGCAGGTATACTCGCTTCCTTTATTGGAGGACCTGTAGGTGGAAAAATAGCAGGCATACTTGTAAGTATCGGTGGTTATTATCTTTCTAAGGATGCTCCTAGAGCCTACTGGGTAACAAAAACATACACTAGAGATGTTAGGCATAGTGATTTTAGTGCGACATTATTCATCAGGAAGGACCATTACTATTATAAATATCATGATTATACCGGTTTTATTGATACCGCTTCGACAATCCAGACTTGCCAACCTTTTGGTTGTGGTCCAGTGAACGAATATTAAATCTATTTATGTCGGATAGAAAATATCCCATTAAAGTCGCTATTATAGCGGCTTTTTTGTTTTATTCGTACAAGTTCATTTTTCGATTACCGATTAAGTAAATATTTAACTACTTAGCAGAAACTAAATAAATTGATAGAGTGGTCTTACGAAAAAGCAAAGCTCAACCGATAAAGCAATTGATGCTTTAATCCGTTGGCAAAATATTAAAGGAGTAACAAGCAGGTTTCTAACTGGCGTAGGTGGTGTTGTCACTCTTCCAGTAGCTAAACCAGCTGATTAATGTACGTGCAAATACGAGTGATAGTTGCCATTGCTCACATGCGTGGTTATAATCCAAAAGATGATGAAGTTAAAACGTTGGTTTTTTCGTGTCTTACCAGACAAGCTGCTACAGATATTTTGAAGGCTGGTATAAAACCGGGCAGTATACCTGTAAAGAATGCGATTAAAAAGATTCCAAACGTAGCAATTAAGACTATAAATCAAGTTTGGTGAAAAAGGTATTATGTTTTCTTTCCGATTAAGTGTAGCCCAGCTGAATTAGACTTAAAAATAGTTTTAAGATAACGGACAGGATAGTGTAATTATTACGCGAATTATCCTAGGGAGTTGCATAAAGAAGGAAAAACGTATCTAGAAAAACAAAAAAACTTCTTAGTGAGACTGGTGGAAAGTGTGCAAACCCGGGATGTTTAAGAATAGAGCCTGTTGATTACCATCAAATCAAGGTATGGGCAATTCTTAAAAAACACGAAACTAGTTACATGATTGCGTGGAAAACTTAAAATAACTGATGATGAGTTATATAGATGGAAGCAGATAAAAGGGTCACCAAAAAAGCCTATGTTTGTCTGTAACCATGGCTTACTTTTAACATGATGCATTCGTTACCGATATATAATCGTAAAGCGCTCTTTTCATTAATGAAAGGGGAGTTTTTTATATGTGGTAACTAAACATTTCCTATTTTGAAGAAATGTATCAATTCATGTTATTAACAGCGCAAAAACCATTGTCATTATCTAGTAACCCATTAAAGAGAAACTGAAATTAATTCTTTCTTACAGTGCATTAAACTGTCTGAAACAAAAGATTTAAATCAAACTTCCTTAGAAATTCTGATAGCCACGAAATAGAAAGGAATACTAGCTTTCACTCTTTCAAAATTCCAACCATCGTTCAAATAAATACAAATGGATGTTTCATTTGTATGTTGAAAGTTTCATATAGAAGAGGTATACTTTAATTAAATTTTGAGCAATTTAATTTTAAATAATTAATTGGAGATGTTAATATGGATCAGGCAAAACAACTTGTGACAGAACAACGTACATTTTTTTATACAGGACAAACTAAAAATATCGAGTATCGGATTAATGCTCTTCAACAGCTTAGAAAGGGAATTGAAAAGTATCAGCAACGAATCCAAGATGCACTTCACGCGGATCTGAACAAATCTGAGGCGGAAGCTTACGGTTCCGAGATTCGCATTGTTTTGGGTGAACTGGATTTTGCATTAGAACACCTGCAGGAATGGGCTGCGCCAAAACAAGTCCCAACCAATTCGGCTATGCCGGATGGGGTGAGTACCATTTATCCTGAACCATACGGAGTGGCTCTTATTATTGCACCTTGGAACTATCCTTTCCAACTGGCCTTTGGTCCACTGATTGGAGCAATTGCAGCCGGTAACTGTGCAGTTATTAAGCCTTCTGAATTAACACCAGCCGTATCTCGTCTAACGTACGATCTGATTCAGGAGATCTTCCCTCAGGAGTATATTGCGGTTATGGAAGGAGAAGTTGAGGTCAGCACAGCATTGTTGAAAGAGAAATTTGATTATATTTTCTTCACAGGTAGCACAGGTGTTGGTCGCATTGTTATGAAGGCAGCTGCGGAGCACTTGACTCCTGTAACTCTTGAGTTGGGCGGCAAGAGTCCTGCTATTGTCCATAGTGATGCAGATCTGAAGCTGGTGGCCCAACGTATTGTTCGTGGTAAATTCCTGAATGCAGGGCAAACATGCGTTGCTCCGGATTACTTGCTTGTGCATGAACAAGTTCATGATGAACTGATCAATCTGATTAGCGCAGAGATCAAAGATAAATTTGGGGATGATGTGTTACAGAACTCTGATTTCCCGCATATTGTTAATTCGCGTAACTTTGATAGGTTGTCGAGATTCCTCACAGATGGCAAAGTACTAATTGGTGGACGTTCTGTACGTGATCAGTTGCTTATTGAGCCAACTGTACTTGGAGATGTGAACTGGGAATCGGCTGTCATGCAAGAAGAAATCTTCGGTCCGATTCTTCCTGTATTTACGTACAGGGACCTGAATCCTATACTGGATGAGATTGTTCGCCGGCCAAAACCATTGGCGCTATATCTCTTCACACAGGATGAGCAACTGCAGGATCAGGTTCTGAATCAAGTATCCTTCGGTGGGGGATGTATTAATGACACACTTTCTCATATGACTTCACACTATCTCCCGTTTGGTGGTGTAGGAGAGAGCGGTATGGGCTCATATCACGGGCAACAGAGCTTTGATGTGTTCTCGCATCACAAGAGTGTTCTGAAACGCAGTAAATAATTAGCTGCTAAACTAACATAAAAATGAAAAAAGAGGTTGTCCTGTTGATCAGGGCAACCTCTTTCGTATTTCATTACATCTAGTTTTGTTACTCAAGTTAAATATTAATGAATATCTCGGAAAAGGCCAATGACTTTACCCAGAATACTAACGTGTTTCAAACGTAAAGGTTCGAAGGTCGCATTCTCCGGTTGAAGGCGAATATGATCTTTCTCTTTATAGAACGTTTTCACTGTAGCTTCATCGTCTTCAGTCATTGCAACGACGATATCACCGTTATCAGCAGTTTGCTGTTGACGGACAATAACGTAATCTCCGTTAACGATTCCAGCTTCCACCATACTATCTCCGACTACTGAAAGCATAAACACTTTTTGTTCGCCTACATAATGTGTAGGAAGAGGGAAGTAGTCTTCAATGTTCTCGGTTGCAGTGATTGGAACCCCGGCTGTAACTTTACCAACGACAGGAATACGTGCAACGCTATGAGCAAATTGATGAGAATGCTCAGATTCTTCCTGGCTCAAAAGCTCAATGGCTCTTGGCTTGGTAGGGTCGCGTCGGATCAAACCTTTTTTCTCCAAACGATCCAAATGTCCATGTACTGTTGAGCTGGAAGCAAGTCCAACCGCTTCACCAATTTCCCGTACGGAAGGAGGATACCCCTTCAACCGGACTTCATTTCGTATAAACTCCAGAA
Source organism: Paenibacillus sp. GQ49 (assembly GCF_059759055.1). Taxonomy (NCBI): domain Bacteria; kingdom Bacillati; phylum Bacillota; class Bacilli; order Caryophanales; family Paenibacillaceae; genus Paenibacillus; species Paenibacillus sp. GQ49. The sequence goes on along the minus strand of NZ_JCAXEL010000009.1, from coordinate 102,911 downwards.
TAGCCTGCTGCCTGCTGGATATCTTCGACATACCGTATCAACCCCATTTTAGTAACGTTTGGGAAAATTATAACATAGAACCTCCGTTCGTACAAACATAAGTTCTAAATAAAATAGCATTAAATCAGTGTTTTTTAACTTATAGAATAGAAATTGTCCAAAAGTCAGAGCATAATACTGCAAATGCTTTGCAAAAGGAAGTGAAATAAGATATTTCTCCTTCAAAAAAGAAGCGAACAATTGTTCTGAAAATCTATTGAACAAAACAAGTGTTCGTGTTATATTGATTTCAACAGATAGGAACAAACGTTTGGAGGCGGGTATTTAATGAGATATTCTACTTATCAAAGCATTTATGAACCAATGAATTCGGAACTGGTGAAGTCTAACATAGGGAACTACAAGAAGGTTTTAGTGCGTTTCAAGATTTCTTCATGGATGTTAAAGGTAGCCATTACCTCTATGATTATATTTATTGGATGCAGCACCGTTTTAACTGTATTTGCCGGCAATGAGAATGATGTTCTGCCTGGAGGAAAGATAGCTGTTTCACAAGGGGAAACATTATGGAGTATTTCTTTGGAACATAAACCGACGAATATGGACACACGTATTTATATAGAAGCAATTAAGAAAGTGAATCAACTTCATACAACTTCCATCCAAGTGGGACAAGTACTAGCTCTACCGCAATTTGCAGAATAAAATGCACATCAATGAGTGTTAGCGCGTGTCAGCTTGACAAGCAGCCTTTATAATGGCAAAGTTAATATGACTTTGTATTTTTGGAGGGGACAAGCTTGGATATAGATAGTCTGGTAGCACGCATTAACGAATTGGCTCGTAAGCAAAAGTCCACGGGATTGTCGGAGGAAGAACTTGCTGAACGTGCCGAGCTAAGAGAGATTTATTTGAGCAATATTCGCAGTAATTTCAGACAACAACTGGATACCATTGAGATTGTTGATGATGAGAATGACAAAGGCCACCAAGGCAAACTCAAACACTAACGAAACCTAATGATATCATTATGATATTTAGGTTTCTTCCTGTTATTTTGAGTATGCAATTTATAGGGGGAAATGTTGGTTTGCAATTATGTAAGCCGATACAAAGACACATAAGGGGGATTCTCATGTCGCGTTCGTTCGAGAGAACGGTTAAGAAAAATTCCAAGCAGTTAAATCAGCAACGCAAAAAAAGTGGTCAACCAATCACAGGTACACCAGGTGAAGAAGTCTTTAAGGGACGCAGCCTTTTGTTCCCTATATTTTTGATCGGTCTCGCCTTTTTGTATCTGTTTATGAGCACATTCCTTGTGCAAGCTCCAATGACAACTTGGGACTGGGTGACGATGCTGCTTTACGTATTTTTGGCAGTCATCTTCATGCTTCGCCGTCCATACATCAAGATTAGCAGTAATCGGATTATAACGACGAAGGGTAATCGTGAACGTTCAATTGGGGTTGACGATATCGTTAAATTCAGAATTGAACCAGGTACAGTTGTTATCGAACATAACAGTCGCGGGAAAAGATGGGTGTTTACCAAGTTATTGAACCGTTACGATACAGATGCGATTGCAGAACGTTTGCTGAAGTTTGCAAAAGCACACCAGATCACCGTGGAAACCGTCGAAAAGTAATTATTGCATAAAGGGGTAGATGATCGGAATGGCGTTAAAAGCGATTTTGTTCGACCTAGATGATACTTTATTGTGGGATGAGCGTAGTGTTCGAGAAGCTTTTCATGAGACTTGTCTAATCGCAGCGCAAGAGACTGGGGCCAAGCCGGAAGAACTTGAAGAAGCTGTTCGTAATGAGGCACGTGGACTGTATGAATCATATGAAACCTTTCCTTTTACCAAAATGATTGGAATCAATCCGTTTGAAGGCCTATGGGCTAACTTTACTGGTGGGGATCAACCTGAGTTTCGTCAGTTGGAACAACTTGCTCCAGTATACCGTAAAGAATCTTGGCGTCTTGGCTTGTTGAAGTTGGGTATAGATCGGGAAGATCTTGCTGAACAACTGGCCGCACAGTTTGGAGTAGAACGGAGATCCAGACCTCATGTATACGAAGAAACGATGGATACCTTGCGTCAGTTACAAGGAAAGTACAAACTGTTGTTGTTAACAAACGGTTGTCCTGCTTTGCAACAAGAGAAGTTGGATGGTGTACCTGAATTGACTCCTTTCTTTGATGAGATTATTATCTCGGGTAACTTCGGAAAAGGAAAACCAGATCCGTCGATATTTGAACATGCTTTGAGTAAACTAGGTGTTAAACCCGAAGAGAGCATGATGGTTGGAGACAAGTTAACGACTGATATTCGTGGTGCTTTATTATCTGGCATCCAATCCGTATGGATTAACCGTGAGCATAAGACCAACAACGAAACGTATGCGCCAGACCATGAAATAACACATTTATCGGAATTGAATCAGCTTATTGCTAGTTTCTAAGCAGATCAGCTATAACATCTTTCCTCAGCACCCTGAAACATTGGAAGCTTCAATGAACGATGATGTCGTTCTTGAAGTTACCAATGTTTTTTTATTTGAGCTTGTTGACTAAATTACCTTGTTAAATGAGATCTCCATTTTTTTTGCTAAAAGTTATTGAAATTAGGGGGAAGCTGAATTAGAATATAACTAACATACTAGTATGACTAGTATTTAGATTGTCCTAAAGCAATTTCTTTTTGACTTACTACATTAAATGGAGGCAGGGAGTTATTGCTTATTATTTTCGATTGAATGTAAGCGCTTAATAATTTAGAATATCTTCTTTCGATTTGGAGATCACACCACTTAGTAAGTGCTAATGAATGATGTGAAGCACCTTGGATTGTGTGATTCTACATAATACATGAAATTGATATCGCTTACATTTAGCAATTATCTATTTCGTAGTGGGGGTGAACTTAAAGGAGTTGTTGTCTTCTACAAGAGGAGAAACGATGGGAGTTGTATATGAATTACTCTTACTTATCAAGTCCTGGATCGGAGTGAAAACACATGGAGTCGGAAACCGCTAAAACAACGTTAACCATGACATCTTTACGTAAAGAGAGCAGATTACGAACGGCAGCAACCTTGTTTCGCAAAGACTGGCAGCTGTATTCACTATTAATCCTTCCCATCATCTATCTCCTTATTTTTAAATATGGGCCGATGATTGGTAATGTGATTGCGTTCAGACGTTTTGTTCCCGGGGGAAGTATATTTGGAGAAACGTGGGTTGGATTAAGGTACTTCAAAATGTTCATTGAGGACCCTACCTTCTGGAGAGTATTTGGTAATACGCTGATGTTGGGCGGACTTGCATTGCTCTTTACATTCCCGGTTCCAATCATTTTTGCCTTGATGCTTAACGAAGTGAAGAGTAAACGATTCAAAAAGTTTGTACAGACCGCGTCTTATCTGCCTCATTTTCTGTCCATCGTTATCGTTGCAGGTATGATCCTGCAGCTGACAGCAGTGAATGGTTCCATTAATGGACTGGTGGCTTTCTTCACCGGAGACAATATTCCTTTTATGCAGCGGGCTGAGTGGTTCAGAACAATCTATATCACTTCTGAGGTATGGCAGGGTATGGGTTGGGGAGCGATTCTGTATCTGGCTGCACTGACAACCATTGATGATTCTTTGTATGAAGCTGCGCGTATCGATGGTGCCAATCGGTGGAAGCAAACGATTCATGTAACGTTACCAGGGATCTTGCCAACGATTGTGACGTTATTGATTTTGAACATGGGTAATTTCCTGGCAGTTGGATTTGAAAAAATCTTGCTCTTATACAATCCGCTTATCTATGAGACATCTGATGTGATCTCCACTTACCTGTATCGGGTGGGACTGGAATCCAGTAACTTCAGTTATGCTACCGCAATTGGCTTGTTCGAATCGCTGATCGGTCTGATTCTGGTGTTCTCCGTAAATGCCATCTCACGCAGACTGACACAAAGAAGCTTATGGTAAAGGAGGAGCACCATGCAGGAATCCAGATCTTACAAGGTATTTAAAGTATTCAACGTTATCTTTCTGCTGTTCGTGGTATTTATAACGCTCTATCCATTTTTAAATGTCGTGGCACAATCCTTCAGTAGTGAGTCCTATATTAATTCGGGTAAAGTTAGTCTGTTCCCAAGAGGATTCAATGTGGAGACGTATAAGACTATCTCACGTGACAGCATGTTCTGGACGAATTATAAAAATACGATTATCTATACTGTAGTAGGTACATTAATCTCCATGTTTATGACGACTATTTTCGCATATGCCCTGTCCAAAAAGAGGTTGATGGGTCGCAAGTTTCTGACGATGTTCGCCGTATTTACCATGTTCTTCAGTGGTGGATTGATTCCAAACTATGTGTTGATTAATTCCCTTGGGTTCAACAACACCATGTGGGCACTTGTTGTTCCTGGCGCAATTAGCATATACAACATGCTGATCATGAAGTCATTTTTTGAAAATATGCCTGAAGAACTGGAGGAAGCTGCCTCCATTGATGGTTTGAACACCTACGGGATCTTGCTACGCATTATATTGCCGCTTAGTAAAGCAGTTATGGCAACCATGGTGCTGTTCTACGCAGTAGGTCATTGGAATTCCTGGTTCCCAGCCTTTCTGTATTTGGACAAAAAAGAACTGTTCCCGGTCACCATTTATTTGCGCAATATGATTGCAGGAGCGACAAGCGGTGCATCTGCCGGTGCAACCTCAGCTGATAACCTGACACAGATTGCTGCCAATATTAAGTCAGTAACGATGGTATTAACCATCTTGCCGATACTCACCATCTATCCATTTGTCCAAAGATACTTTGTAACCGGTATCATGTTAGGGTCTGTTAAACAGTAATACGTAGCAGCTAGAATACCTAAACCAAATTCAGGGGGATAACCTAAATGAATCAAAAGCCACGTAAGTTTGTTGGTAAAATGGTGTTGGCATCAATGATGACCGTTGTTCTGGCAGCATGTAGTAGCGGTACCGGAGCTGGAGGTGATGTCACAGAAGTTCAAACCAAGGCAGCGATGGAGACGTACAATGTAGGGGATACATTCAAGGCGACTGAGCCGTTTAATCTATCGATACTGTATAGTGATCAACCTACCTATCCGTACAAAAAAGACTGGTTGCTTTTCGAAAAGATGACTGAAATGACTGGTGTTACACTTGAGCCAACGATTGTTCCTATGAGTGACTATTCTCAGAAGAGATCTCTTCTAATCAGTTCTGGTGATGCACCGCTGGTTATTCCAAAGACTTATCCTGGTGAAGAATCTGCTTTTGTATCTTCCGGTGCGATTCTGCCCGTTAGTGATTATATTGATTTGATGCCCAACTTCAAGGATAAAGTAGAAAAATGGGGATTGGAAGAAGAAATCGAAGGACTTCGACAGGAAGATGGCAAGTATTATGTACTCCCGGGTCTGCATGAAGAAGTATGGCCAGATTATACATTAATCGTAAGAACAGATGTTTTTGAAGAAAATAACATTGCTATCCCAACCACATGGGATGAACTGTATGACGCTGCAAAGAAACTCAAAGAGCTCTACCCGGATTCCGTTCCGTTCTCGGACCGATTCCAATTTAATAGCACATTAGGTATTGCGGCTACCGGCTTTGGTACCAAGGCTGGATGGGGTTTTGGTAACGGATTGACGTATAAGGAAGATCAGGATGAATTTGTGTACACGGCTACAACACCAGAATACAAAGAGATGCTAACGTACTTTAACAAGTTGGTATCCGAAGGATTGCTCGATAAGGAGAGTTTTACACAGGATGATGATCAGGCTGTACAGAAATTTGTATCCGGCAAATCATTCATGATTAATGGTAATTCCCAAACGGTGGTGCTGCACCGAAATGATATGAACAAAACGCTGGGAGAAGGTAAATACTCAGTTGCAAAGATTACAGTACCTGGTGGACCAAAAGGGCAATTAATGTCTGGCTCCAGACTTGAAAACGGTGTCATGATCTCCGGGAAAATTCAAAAAAGCGAAAACTTCAAAGCCATTATGCAATTTGTGGATTGGTTATACTACAGTGATGAGGGTCAAGAGTTTGCCAAATGGGGCGTTGAAGGCGAAACATTTACCAAAGAGGGCGGAGAACGTAAATTGGTAGAAGATGTGAACTACAATGGCTTGAATCCTAAAGGCAAGAAGGATCTGCGTATTGACTTTGGTTTCTCTGGTGGAGTATTTGCCTACGGTGGTACGACAGATCTGCTGCAATCGATGTTTAGTGAAGAAGAGTTGAAATTCCAACAAGACATGAAGGATACCAAGGAAGTAATCCCGGCAGAACCACCAATTCCTTACTCTTCAGAGGACCGTGAACGGGTGACACTTCTGAGTACACCACTGAAAGATTATTCGGATCAAAATACACTTAAATTTATCTTGGGTGAGCGGGACTTGTCTGAATTCGATACGTTTGCCAAAGAGCTGGATAGTCAAGGCTTATCCAATTATCTGAAGCTGGCAAATGACACGTACAAAGCCTACAAAGAAAACAAGCAATAATATAGTTGATGCTGGCCAGATTACCGTTTCACACCGATATATAAGTGGAACGGTAATTTGTGCTAAGATGAATGAATACGGCTGATAGAAAGAGGTCTAGGCATGTCACTTAATCAAAAAATTAGAGGCTCGACCCGGGCATATTCATATAACCTGTTAAAAGAACGAATTCTTCACCTGGAACTTAAGCCGGGTACCAAGATTTCAGAGAAAGAGATTGCAGATGAACTGCAGGTGAGCAGAACACCCGTGAGAGAAGCATTCATGAAGCTTGCTGAAGAAGAACTGCTGGACATTATTCCCCAGAGTGGAACGATTGTCTCTCATATTAATCTGGAGCATGTGGAAGAAGGCAGGTTTATGCGGGAGAAGATGGAGAAGGAAATCGTAACTTTGGCTTGTGTTTCTTTTCCTGAAGAGTTCAGATTTCGACTTGAAACCAACATTGCAATGCAGGAAGTTTGTATAGGGAAAAACAATTTCTATCGACTTTTTGAACTGGATGAAGAGTTTCATCAGATTTTGTTCCAGGGCACGGGTAAGCTGAGAACATGGAAAATGTTGCAACAACTGAATATTCCGTTTAATCGGTTGCGTTTATTACGTCTAGCGGAGGACTCCAACCTGGAGGTCATCATCTCCCAGCACAAAGAGATTTATCGTCTTATCACAGAGCGTCAGACCGAGCAAGCTGTGCAGGTGATGGAAGCTCATCTTAGACTAGTTGTTATTGAACAGGAATCGATAAAAGCGAAATACCCGCATTATTTTATATAATGCACGATGTTGTATACTACTCTCCATATGCATATGCGAAAACCCCTGTTCAATTGAACAGGGGTTTTGGTTAAGCAAGTTGTAACATGAGAGTGTTTAGGCTTGTTTGATAAAAGTAGGATCAGGGTATGGATCTGCAATCCAGCCATCTTTTTCGATGAACAGACGTACAGCAATAATTTGTTTGTTCTCCATTAAGGTGAAGAAGTGCGGTGTATTCTCAGGTACAGATATAACGTCTCCAGGAGACAGTTCTACATTAAAGTAGCCCACATCATCTGTAGCTTTAATAACAAAGATTCCTTTACCAGCGACAATTGCACGGATCTCATCTTCAGCGTGGGTGTGGATCTCTTCGAACTTGGCCAGCTTTTCTTCGATATCTGGTGTTTGTTCGGACAGTGTGATGACATCCCAGATCTGGTATCCGCGACGTGCAGCCAAATCTCTGATTTCATAATCGTAAGTTTCTAAAACCTCGGTTTTCTGTTCATCAGTTAATCCAAAGTTATTTTGCAGATCAGTGTTCAGTTTGGAAGCGTCCCACTTCTCATATAATACATCGTATTTGTTCAAGAAATTTCGAACATTTTCGTCGCCAGTGATGCGTTCGTTCGTATTTCGGATAACAATTTCAGCCATGTTCTTTCCCTCTTTTCCACTTGGTTTAATTGAATTATATCGGATTGCTTTGTTTTTGTCGATTCTCAAATTCCGTTCATATTCGTGCAAACCCGCCATCTTTCGGGACCAAACCCGATCTTTCACAATAAGTTAGTTTCTGTTAAACTAAGATCTAACGTTTTGCGGGGGTGAAGATATTGGATAAGATTAGTCTACACGATGCATTAAAACAACGAATATTAATCCTCGACGGTGCAATGGGGACCATGATTCAACAAGTTGATCTGACTGGCGAAGATTTTGGCGGCGAAGATCTGGATGGATGTAATGAAATGTTAGTGCTTACTCGTCCAGAGCTGATCCAGCGCATTCATGAAGAATATCTGGAGGCTGGCGCCGATTTAATTGAAACCAATACATTTGGTGCGACATCCGTTGTGCTTGCTGAGTACGATATTCAAGATCGGGCACGCGAGATCAACCTGGAAGCAGCCAGAATTGCGAAAGCTGCGGTTGATCGTTTCTCTACACCTGAATCTCCACGTTATGTGGTAGGTGCGATGGGACCAACAACCAAAACACTGTCTGTAACTGGGGGAGTAACGTTCCAGGAACTTATCGACAGTTATTTGGAGCAAGCGCTTGCTTTAATAGAGGGAGGCGTTGATGCGCTACTACTCGAAACCTCACAGGATACCCTCAATGTAAAAGCAGGCAGCATTGGAATTCAGCAGGCCTTCGAACAGAGTGGCGTTACACTGCCTCTGATGATATCAGGAACGATCGAACCGATGGGAACGACCCTTGCGGGTCAGAACATCGAATCCTTTTATATATCCTTAGAACACCTTAACCCAATTTCGGTAGGACTAAACTGTGCTACGGGTCCGGAGTTCATGCGTGATCACATTCGCTCTCTTTCCGGAATGGCATCGGTTGCCGTTAGTTGTTACCCGAACGCGGGTCTTCCGGATGAGAATGGTAATTACCATGAGTCACCAGACTCGCTTGCTCAGAAGATTGGTGCTTTTGCCGAACAGGGCTGGTTGAATATTGCTGGTGGATGTTGCGGGACAACCCCTGCACATATTCGGGCGATGCGCGACACACTTGCCCAGTACCCCCCAAGAGAAATGAACGGAACACATCCACCGGCATTGTCTGGTATAGAACCAATCTATATTGAACAGGACAATCGTCCATATATGGTCGGTGAGCGTACGAACGTGCTGGGATCACGGAAATTCAAACGCCTCATTGTAGAGGGCAAATATGAAGAAGCCTCGGAAATTGCTCGTGCTCAAGTGAAAAATGGAGCGCACATTGTTGACGTGTGTGTACAAGACCCGGACCGTGAAGAGTCTGAAGACATGGTGAAGTTCCTTGAATTGGTTGTTAAAAAAGTAAAAGTTCCTCTCATGATCGATACGACAGATGCTTCAGTAATTGATCTGGCCCTCCAGTACTCGCAAGGTAAAGCGATAATTAACTCCATTAACCTTGAGGATGGCGAAGAGAAATTTGAGCTGATTACGCCGTTGCTTCATAAATATGGTGGTGCAGTAGTTGTCGGAACGATTGACGAACGGGGTCAGGCGATTAGTCGGGAAGACAAGCTTGACGTAGCCAAGCGCTCTTACGATTTGCTGGTGAACAAATATGGTCTCAAACCAGAAGACCTCATTTTCGATACGTTGGTGTTCCCGGTAGGTACGGGAGATGAACAGTACATCGGTTCAGCCAAAGAAACCATTGAAGGTATAAGAGTGATTAAGGAAGCGATGCCAGAATGTCATACGATCCTCGGGATCAGTAACATTTCATTCGGACTGCCTGAAGCGGGCCGTGAGGTGTTGAACTCAGTATTCTTATATGAATGTACCAAAGCAGGTCTCGACTATGCGATCGTGAACACAGAGAAACTGGAGCGTTATGCCTCCATTCCTGAAGAAGAACGCAGACTCTCCGAAGAGCTTTTATATAACACGAATGATGACACTCTGGCGGCGTTCGTAGCGGCGTTCCGTAACAAGAAGGTTGAGAAGAAGGAAAAAATCTCGAACCTTTCATTAGAAGAGCGTCTCGCTTCATATGTAGTCGAAGGAAGCAAAGAAGGATTGCTGCCGGATCTCGAACAGGCACTTGCCAAATACACAGCACTTCAAGTGATTAACGGTCCACTGATGCGGGGGATGGAGGAAGTAGGTCGTCTCTTTAACAACAATGAGTTGATTGTAGCTGAGGTGTTGCAGAGTGCGGAGGTTATGAAGGCTTCTGTAGCATATCTGGAGCAATTCATGGAGAAGAACGAGACTTCGGTTAAAGGCAAGATCATTCTGGCCACGGTCAAGGGCGATGTGCATGACATCGGTAAAAACTTGGTTGAGATCATCCTGTCGAATAACGGTTACCGAATCATTAATTTGGGTATAAAAGTACCACCAGAACGTATCATTGAGGCATACCGAGAAGAAAAAGTCGACGCAATCGGCCTCTCGGGTCTATTGGTAAAATCAGCGCAACAGATGATTCTTACCGCTCAGGATTTGCGAACAGCAGGTATTGATGTGCCTATTATGGTTGGCGGAGCGGCGCTAACACGTAAATTCACCAAAAATCGTATTCGTCCTGAATATAACGGAATGGTTGTATATGCGAAAGATGCGATGGACGGTCTGGATCTGGCGAACAAATTGATGAATCCCGTTTCACGTGAAGTGATGCAACTGGAGATGGAAGCAGAAAAAGAAGCTGATGCTTCAAGTGCTGTAGCTGTTCAGGCTCTTCCAGAGCTTACGCGAGTGGAGCGTTCGGATATTGCTGTAGATAATCCGGTTCTTGTCCCGCCTGACCTGGAGCGGCATACGATGCGTAACTACCCATTATCACATATCCTGCCATATGTGAACATGCAGATGTTGCTTGGACATCATCTGGGGTTGCGCGGTTCAGTAGAACAACTGCTTGCTTCAGGTGATAAGAAGGCTACCGACCTGAAAGCAGTCGTGGATGATATCATGCAAGAGGCTGTTCGTGACGGGATTATTCAGGCACATGCCATGTATCGTTTCTTCCCGGCTCAGTCCAGTGGTAACAGCATCATCATCTATGATCCAAAGGACACCAGCAATATTTTGCATACTTTTACGTTCCCACGTCAGAAAGTCGAGCCGTTCCTGTGCCTGTCCGACTTCCTGAAACCTGTTGAATCCGGTCAGATGGACTACGTTGGTTTCATGGTTGTTACGGCCGGACACGGTGTGCGTGAACTATCTACTGCGTGGAAAGATCAAGGGGATTACCTTCGCTCGCATGCTCTGCAATCCGTAGCGCTTGAAGTAGCAGAGGGATTAGCTGAACGTGTGCATCATATGATGAGAGATATATGGGGATTCCCGGATTCAGCCCAGATGACCATGAAGCAACGTCACGGTGCACGCTATCAAGGGATCAGGGTATCCTTTGGATATCCGGCTTGTCCGGATTTGGAAGACCAAGGGCCGCTGTTCAAGTTGCTGCAGCCTGAGGATATCGGGGTGGAATTGACGGAAGGTTTCATGATGGAACCTGAAGCTTCCGTATCAGCGATGGTATTCAGCCATCCGCAAGCTAAGTATTTTAATGTAGAGAAGGCATAAATTCAGTAGAGTGTCAGGCAAAGCCCTCCGCATTGTCGGAGGTTTTTTGCTGGCAACAGAAAGAGGTGCGATCCAGAATGGAACTATATTTCCTGGGAACTAATGCTGGTGTACCTACGCTTCAACGGAATGTAACTTCCATTGGGTTACGCATGTTGGATGAGCGCAGAGCTTTGTGGTTGTTTGACTGCGGGGAAGGAACGCAGCATCAGATTTTAAGTTCTCCGCTTAAACTGAGCAAATTGGAGAAAATATTCATTACACATCTGCATGGTGATCATGTATTTGGACTTCCAGGACTGCTTTCGAGCAGAGCCTATCAAGGTGGCACCACACCATTAACCGTATATGGTCCGCCAGGTACGGAACGAATGATCAGTACAACAATGGAGCTTAGCCAATCCCGGGTTAACTATGATTTGAATATCGTGGAACATACGGGCGGCGTCCTGTTCGAGGATGACAGTTTTATTGTGGAAGCAGCTTTGCTTGAGCATCGGATTGACAGCTATGGATACCGGATCACGGAAAAAGATCGCCCAGGAAGCCTGGACCCAGCCAAACTGGCGGAATACGGTTTGAAACCAGGCCCATTGTTCGGCCGGCTGAAACGTGGAGAAACCATTACGTTGGATAACGGTGATTCGCTTCGTCCAGAAGATGTATTGGGAGCGCCAAAGCGTGGTATGGTAATCACCATATTGGGTGATACACGTCCATGTGACAATGTACAGCCTCTTTCCATCAATGCAGATGTACTTGTACATGAAGCTACATTCATGCATGATCTGGCCGATACAGCACATGAGTACTATCATAGTACTTCTAAACAAGCGGCAGAAGCGGCTAGAGCAGCCAATGTAGGGCAACTAATCATGACTCACTTCAGTTCACGCTATAAGGATGAGGATCAACTTCAGCCCCTTTTGGAAGAGGCGCAGTCCGTATTCCCGAATACCAGACTTGCAAACGAACACCAGCTTATTCCTGTCGTGCATCGCAAGCAAGAATCTTAACCCTGATTGCGAACCAGTGCACGGTTAAACACGTCATATAAAGATCCGGGTAATTGCACGGGACTGAGGGAGAGGAACTCCCGCGGTCCCTTTTGCAATCTGGTCAGAAAGCGTGTAGGATGGGCAATATGAAGAGGGAAATGATTCAAATTATTTTCCGGGAAAGCGCAGGAAATGACAAGCTTGTACAGAAGACGCGCGAGTTAAACCGTCGGTGTTCGATCCGGTTCGACTTGTTGCGTACATATGTCAGCAAGCCATTATTTTTTGCCTGAATACATAGGTTCGCGGTCAAGTTCGAGGTAGATGATTAAGGACATGAAATGTTAATGGAATAAAGAAAGGAAGTGCTGTGTGTGATTAAGGCCTATCTGATTGACTTGGATGGTACGCTCTATCATGGCAGACATCGTATCGAAGGAGCCGATCAGCTTATTCGAACACTGCAAGAGCTAGGAAAGCCGTATTTATTCGTAACAAATAATTCTTCCCGTACACCACAAGGTGTGGCAGATCATCTGAACGGGATGGGCATACCTGCCGACGCGTCTCAAGTATGCACTTCTGCAGTGGCAGCTGCTGAATATGTTGCTGAAGAGTCCCCAGGTGCAACAGTGGCATGTATCGGAGAAGCAGGATTGCTGCAAGCCATAGAAGAAGCAGGACTACAGCTGACGGAAGATGCGCCAGAATATGTGATACAGGGGATTGATCGTGAATTTTCCTATCATAAACTGACCAAGGCGCTAAGGTGGATTAATGCGGGATCAAAATTCATCATGACCAACCCGGATCTGCAGCTTCCTTCCGATGATGGACTGACACCTGGGGCGGGGACTATTGGAGCAGCAATTGAAGCAGCAACCGGAGTCCATCCTACAGTCATAGGAAAGCCATCGAGTGTTATAATGAAGTCGGCCATTAGCAGGCTAAACCTGGCGTCTCATGAAGTGGCAGTGATCGGAGATAATATGCGAACCGATATTGCAGCTGGAGTGGCAGCAGGGTGTGAGACACTGTTGGTACTTACCGGTATCACAACACGGGATAATATGGATGGACACATTCAAGCGGCGAAGGCTCGACCTGATCATGTGTTTGAAGATTTGCATAAATTGATGGAGTGGCTGTCGCAAGAGGCAGACCAAGCTTCCAAAAAGGGGTAATGTACGATGCCGGAACTACCGGAAATGGAAAATTACCGGACCTTGCTGTCCGAGAAAATACTTGATCTACTGATTACAGGTGTGGTAATTAACCGTGATAAAACGATAAATACGGAGCCTGATCTGTTCATCAATGAACTTACAGGTAATCGCATCATATTTGTTGAGCGCCGAGCGAAGCATCTGATTTTCCACTTGGCTAATGGTAAACGTCTGGTGCTGCACCTCATGTTAGGCGGTATGATTTTCTGGGGCACGGAAGAGGAACGCCCTGATCGTTCCACACAAGTGGAAATTCAGTTTGGCGATCACATTTTGTTCTTTATCGGACTGCGCTTGGGTTATTTACATCTGCTTACTTCGAAAGAAACCGAAGAGGCGATGTCTGATCTTGGACCTGAACCTTTGGATCGACGGATGAATGTGGAACGTTTTGCTTCTCTGTTGAAAGGTCGTCGGGGTACACTTAAGACAACGTTGGTAAACCAGCATATCATTGCAGGGATTGGCAACTGTTATTCGGATGAGATTGCCTTTGCTGCCGGTCTGAGACCAAGCTCCAAAACGCAGAACATCGCGACTTCACCAGAGCTGACGGAACGCTTGTTCCATTCGATGCAGTCCGTGTTGCGCGAAGCAGCTTCTGAGGGTGGTTATATGGAAATGCCACTGATGCAAGGGGATACGAAGACAGGAAGTTTTGACGAGCAATGTCGCGTATACGATCGGGAAGGCGAGACTTGTCCGCGCTGCGGGGGAACGATTGAACGAGTGGAAATTACAGGCAAGAAGGCATTCTTCTGTCCGAAATGCCAGCATGAAGCCTAAAATCGGAATCGGGGCACATGTCAGCACGAGAGGTGGATTTCTTCAGGCGGCTAAGAGAGCACATGCGATGGGGGCAACGGCGTTTCAGTATTTTCCGAAGAACCCGCGTAGTCTTGGTCTGAAAAGTCTGGATCTCAAGGATGCTGAGCAGTGCAGGGATTGGTGTGAACAGCAGGGACTTGCTTCGATTGCACATTCACCCTATCCCACGAATCCGGCGTTGGGCATGACCCGTGGAGAGGCGGGGTTTCATGCTATAATAGCTTCTATTCGCAATGATCTTGAAATTTCGAATGCTTGCGGTTCTGTTGGGACAGTGGTCCATTTTGGACATATCAAAACAAACGATCCGCTGGAGGGTTATCAGAACCTCATTCATTGTCTGGATACCGCCTTGGAGAATTGGAATGGACATTCAAAGGTGCTGATTGAAAATCAGGCAGGTGATCATGGCCCGATGGGCACGACGATGGAAGAAATGATACAGATTCGTAAATTGAGCCGATATCCGGAGCATATTGCTTTTTGTTTTGACACATGCCACGCTTTTGCTTCAGGTTTGTGGTCGTCAGGCAACGAAGCGGCGATGCTCGATAAGGGCAGGATGCTCGGGTATTGGGATAATGTTGCTGCTGTCCATTTTAATGATTCCAAATATGCGTCTGGTTTGTGTAAGGATAGACATGCGAGGATCGGACAGGGATATATCGGAAATGAATCAATGAAAGCATTGTTAAAGGCGCCTGAGTTCCAAAATGCGGTTGTTGTGCTCGAGACAGAAACGGGCGAAGATGGAACGCACCGTGATGATATAGCGCTCATGCGTTCCTGGTTATAATGGGGAGAGGAGCGATTGTATGCATGTTTTTTTGGATGACTATCGGGCATGTCCGAAAGGATTTGTTCTCACAACAAATGCAGAAGAGTGCCTGATGCTGCTAAGAGAAGGTGACGTGGACATTTTATCTCTGGATTATGAGCTTGGTCCAGACTCGCCCAATGGCGGTGAGGTCGCGGCATCTATTGTACGAGAAGGTTTATTTCCGCGCGAGATCTATTTGCATACGTCCAGTATGTTTGGGAAACGCCAGATGTACGAGATGTTATATAGCAATAAACCGGATTCGGTAACCATTCATAATGGACCAATGACGGGTGAGGTCATGCTGCGTGTTGCCGCGGGAGAAGAAAGTTAATGAAGCCAATTACATCCAAAATGTTAATGCGCAGTGTATGGGAAGGCATGCCACAGGCTGTATTTATATATACCCCTTTATGTGGGACATGTGCGGCAGCACGGCGTATGTTAGAGGTCGTTGAGCACATGCTGCCAGAAGGTATTTTATTCGAAATGAACATTCATGACATTCCTGAACTTGTACAACAATTTCAAATTTCAAGCGTACCAGCAGTGATGCTGTTTGACGGCCAGCAAGATGTTCCAAAAATGGTTTATCGGATGAGCTCTGTGGAGCATTTGCTCTCGGAGATCCGGAAGGCGGTGCTGAAATGAGTATAATCTCGATGGAACATGTCTCACTTAGACGAGAAGAGAATCAAATCTTGGATGACGTACATTTGCGCATCGAACAAGGCGAACATTGGGTTATTCTGGGACGGAATGGTTCTGGCAAAACAACGTTACTGGAAATGATGAACGGATATATGTTTCCAAGCCAGGGACGTATTGAAGTGCTCGGTAATCTGTATGGACAATGTGACGTCAGGGAAGTACGTAAGGAAATCGGTTATATCAGCCAAACGTTGATTGAGAAACTCACACCCAGAGATCCGGTATGGGAGATCGTCGCTACAGGAGCTTATGCTTTTTTGCGTTTTTATCAGACAATTCCGGATGAAGTAAAAGCAAAGGCAATTAGTTTGCTGGATGACATGGGTTTTGCCAACCTGGCTAACAACCCGCTTGGAACGTTATCCCAAGGGGAGCGCAAAAAAGTCATGCTCGCTCGTTCATTAATGGCCGAGCCAAAATTGCTGATTATGGACGAGCCTTGTGCTGGCCTAGATTTATATGAACGTGAGAAAATGCTGGCTGAAATTGATCGTCTGCGCCAGCGTAACATTACAGTTGTGTATGTAACACATCATGTTGAAGAGATCGTACCTTTATTTACACATGTGGCCTTGATCCGCGATGGACGTATTGCGGCAGCTGGCCCCAAACATGAAGTTTTGACACAAGATACAATTAAGAATACGTACGATGTTCCGGTCGATATCCAGTGGGATAATGCTCGTCCGTGGATACGCGTACGTTCTGGAGGGTAACACAATTTGAGTACACAATCGTCTTGGGAAGAAGGCAACTTCTCCCGTTTTATCTGCACAGCCAATCATGGCTTTGCCCCTTATGCTCAGGAAGAGTTGCGCCGTACGTTTGGTGCGGTGAAGAGCACGGTACTCGTACCAGGAGAAATACTGCTTGCGGGTCTGCCTGTAGCGGAGGAAGAAGTTGCAGATAAGCTGTGGGCAGAGTATCCAACGTTTTTACGTCATATTCAACCTGTTCAGTTTCAGGAGAATACTGAAGATTCGGAGCAGTCTATTGAGAAATTGATTGCATTTGTGTTGAATCATAAGGAATTGAACGGTACCTCTGTCGTGCTACAGGTACGGAAGACAGAAGGGGCCTTTTGGCAAGAAAATGCAGCCTCATTGAAGCAACTGCTAACTGAAAAGCTGGATGAGCTAGGCTGTGAATGGGTTGTACGTGATGCTGAATATGTCATTTCTGTATTTGCAACGAATGATATGTTGTATGCTGGTATATCCAGACCTGAACAGAACCTGTCAGACTGGAGCGGGGGAGCCGTACGTTTTCAAAAAGAAGATGGGCAGATCTCGCGGGCCAAATTCAAATTGCTTGAAGCCGAGCTAACGTTTGGCATTGACTTTACTTCATTTCATAAAGCACTTGATATCGGTGCAGCACCAGGTGGATGGACCTCGTTCCTGCTTGAACGCGGGCTTGAAGTAACGGCGGTAGATCCGGCGAAGATGGATGCAACGCTGCTGGCATCACCCAAACTGACTTTCTTGAAAAAGAATGCAGGGGATGTTCGTTTCCGCGAAGGAGAATTTGATCTGCTCGTATGTGATATGAGTTGGAGTCCGAAGCTGATGAGCCGACTTGTATCGGATCTTCTATATAGCCTGCAACCCGGAGGAACAGCGATTGTTACCGTGAAGTTATTGCATAAAAAACCGCTCGCACTCATTAAGGATGTTATCGATACGTTTGAGCGTTCGCGGATGCAGATTCAACGTTCCAAGCAGTTGTTCCATAACCGGGAAGAGATTACACTTTATATGGTCAAATATTAAGAGATCTAGCTTGATTAAAGCAGTTAAAGGTATTATGAAATTGATTCGATTAAGCTCATTTTATTTTGTGCTTTACAATCTATTCCTGCCTGTACTATAATGATACCAATATTAACCATAACAAACCTGAGGGAAAGCATCCCGAAGTGAACAAAACCGGATATCCGGTCTGTTCTTCTTCGGTGAAGCTTTCCCTTTTTTGTTGTGTATTAAAGGAGGAATTGGTATGAGACATCCGGCCAGGCTGGAACGCGGAAGCCTGCTGGGAGGTAGATATCGTATCGTATCCATTCTGGGAACAGGCGGAATGAGCCATGTATACGAGGCGGAGGATCTGAAGTTGCCGGGCAAGATATGGGCAATTAAAGAAAGCGTAACGATTATGCCATATGAAGGCAGTATGGAGACGGAGGCAGCTCTGCTAACATCTCTTCGTCATCCAAGATTGCCGCAAATTGTTGATTTTTTTGTCCCGGATGAAGATGGGTACACATACTTGGTGATGGAATACATCGACGGGTTAACGCTCAGTGAGTATTTCAAGCAGTGTCGTGGGAAGATCCCGATGGAGCAGTTGATGGAGCTTGTACTTCAATTGCTCGATGTGTTGAGTTATTTGCATAATCTGAATCCACCTGTGATCTATAGGGATCTGAAACCATCAAATATCATGATCACACCGGAACATGAAGTAAGATTAATTGATTTTGGCATCGCCAGAAGTTACAAACCGCAAAGTGCCGAAGATACCGTTAAGCTGGGAACTGCTGGTTTTGCCGCACCTGAACAGTATGGCTCGGGTCAGACTGATGCGCGTTCAGATCTATATGGACTCGGCGCATTGCTGCTGTATCTTATGACAAGTGGGGCCTACACGGAATGGATTCAGGGTGTGGAAAGCTCTATCCGGAGTGATGTTCCGCGGACGTACATCCCTGTGGCAAGAAGACTGTTAAGATATAATGCCGAGGAGCGATTCCAATCTGCCGATGAGGTGCGGAAGGAACTGCTCCGAATACCCGGTGGAATAACGCCTGGTGGAGATACAACCATGACCTTGAATGGCGGAACAAGAGTGATTGCCTTGACTGGTGCTTCATCTGGTGTAGGGGTTACCCACACGGCTATAGCTATCAGTCATTATCTCGAAAGGCAAAACTTCAAAGTAGCTGTGATTGAAATGTCACCTCGCTCTCAATCCTTTGCAAGGATTCAACAAATCGCTCAAGCGGGTAAACCGGTGCCAGTAGGCAGACAGTTTGCAGTGGATGGTGTGCATTATTGGAAACAATCCGGGCGAGCGGATATTTTGTCTTTGCTTGGGGGGAGTTATCAGTTCATCGTGATGGATCTCGGTAGTGGTCAGGACCAGAACCGGCTGGAAGAATTCCTTCGTGCAGATCTGCCGATTGTTATAGGCTCAGGTGCCGAATGGAGACAGGCGGAGATTGGTGCTTTTGTTCGATCACATCATCGGTATCCACGAGAGAAATGGATCTATTGTCTGCCCCTGGCAGCAAGTGAAGCAGTTCAGCGCATTCGTAAAGCTCTGGATACATCGAGTGTGTATGGGCTGCCATTACATATTGACCCTTTTGACAAGGACGCACAGATGGATAAAGTGTTTTCTCATATTTTAACGCATATGATGGCACAGCAGCCCAAGAAACGTTCATTCTTTTCAAGAAGGAAAGTACATGATTAGAAGATTACGAAAGGAGAGCCTCTTTTGTCTAAATTAAGAAAACAAAGCCGTCAACTGATCTATGCTGGACTTATCGGAGCAGGAGCTGTAGGGTTGGTGTTCGGAGGATATGTTATTTACAATGTCAAAACGATGGGGGATGTCAGGTCAGCTGTAGAAGCCCGTTATTTATCGGCATATGAGGAAAAGGAAGCTGAATTAAAGCAACAATGGGATTCGGGAGCACAAGGATGGGTTACGATTCGGGATATTGAAGCAGGTGAACCGATATTACCGGAGGATCTGAAGCTTATTGCTGTTCCGGATGCACAAGCACCGCGAAATCTCTGGTCCAGTACCAAGCAGATGGAGGGCCAAGTGGCCAAAATAGAGTTGAAAAAAGGAACAGCCATTACCACCGAGATGGTGTATGAGGATGTACCGGCTCCGCCTGATTTAAGAAATCGAGAGCTGCAAGTTGTATTACTGCCGTCCTCACTTGTTAAGGGAGATATTATTGATGTTCGTATCCAATTCCCTACCGGACAAGACTATGTTCTCTTATCGAAGAAAAAAGTGGAACGACTCAATGCAGCTACCTTATGGATTACGATGACGGAGGAAGAGATTCTGTCACTCTCAAGTGCAATTGTAGATGCCTATTTACATAAAGCTTCAATCTATGCCTTAACCTATGTAGAACCACAGTTTCAGACACCTGCAATCGCGACGTATCCTGCCAATTCAGAAGTGTTAAAACTGCTGGAGAGTGATCCGAACATTGTTCGACGAGCCGAACAGGAGTTATCCAGACAGGTGCGAAGTTCGCTTGAAAGTTCACTGGCCGCCTCCATGACAGCACCGTCAAAAGGGGTTGAACAGGATGTGGCACAATCCTCAGTTACCTATAACAGTCGTCCATCATCAAATAATCCGGCAACGTCGGATGGAGTGATGTGGAATGATGGTTCAGGAAACGGAGCAGGAGCTGATTTGGGAAGCTCAGATAATTCTGCGCAGGCTTCACAATCAGATGAACAGCAGAGCCTGCTAACGGGCGGAGAATAGAGATCGAATCGAGGTTTACATTAGTCTAATTCAGATAACAGGGAGTTTAAGAAAAAGAAAGGAGTTGTAACATCTATGCATACATGGATCTTTGCGGGTTTATGTGAGAAGAATGATTTGATGTTATATCTTTGCAAGATATTGGCTTCAACAGGCAACAAGGTCTTGCTCGTAGATGGAACCTTACAACAGAAGTATGGGTACGGTGTAGGTGACAGTCAGCAGTCTTTGCGAATTACTGAATTTGAAGGATTTGATATCGCTTGTCATTTTGTCACTTCAGCAGCTGTAGAGAATCATCTTGAAGTAAATGGAGAGCGATTGGACAGTTATGACTATGTGTTATATGACATGGAGACCTCGCATTTTGCTTCACGTAATCTCTGGCTAACCGCTGATGTAAGAGTCTGGGTGAGTGATTATGAGCGTTACAATCTGGAACGTGGCAAGGGATGGTTGAAGCGGTTGCTTGAAGAACAGTCATTACCTGGTGAGCTGTCATTTCAGCGGCTCTTAATTAACGGGGTTGACTGCAAGCTTGAAGCTCGTTATCTATGGGCGTATCTGGAGGGCAGTCCGTTTGTGTGGACAGGAGAATCCTTAGTGCTTCCTTGGGATGAGTTAACAGCTGCGGTTAAGCTTGAGAATGAGCATCATCGCCGAGTTCATCTTGGACCTTTGTCACGAAATTACAAAAAATCGTTGTGTCGCGTGGTCGAGCAGTTAACAGGTTGGGAAAGTGTTCGCAGTCGCCGTGCGATGAAAGAAGCAGAGAGGATGAGAGCATGAGCACCATTACCTTTTGGAGTCCTTTTGCAGGTACAGGTTGCACTTCGAGCACATTAATTAGTGCTTATGCGATGGCACTTCACTATAGGACAAGAGTGTTACTTGTTAATGCAGGCCTTGCAGGAACTGGCACAGAAGCTGCTCTACCATCCAAAGATACGGATTCAGCGGATTTTATGTTCTCCTTTGAAGAGGGTGGTTGGGATGCGATTGAACGGCTGCATTCGAGTGGCAGTCTGAATAAGCACAATCTCAGGGATTATACCAAGCCACTTCTGAAGGAAAGACTTGATTTCTTAACCGGAAGAATGGATGAGATGGAACGTTCCCCGCAGGAACATGGTGAGACAGTGAAAAAGCTGCTAAATGTAGCTAACGAGTATTATGATCTGGTTCTTCTGGATGCGGATCATGCTGATGTTGATTCACAGCTCAAGCTGCAACAGGCGGACTATGTTGTAATTAATCTCGATCAAAATATGCGAAATCTGGAGTTGTTCTTTGAAGAGATCCTGCCAGAACGAATGAACAATAAGAATATACATGTTGTCATTAACAAATACGATTTGCATTCCCGTGCAACGCTTTCCAATATTAAGCGACAGTTCAAATATAAAGGCACGATATCCGCGATACCGTACACAACCGGATACCTGGATGCAATGAATCGGCGAGATGTCGCCAGGTACTTGCAGTTGGAAAGTTTGACTGAGGATAAGGATATTCGTAAAGGGAGTTTTGCTGCAAGCATGAGCGAACTCGCTCGCCTGATTATGGACGGTGCAGGTATGCGCACAGTTCTGAAGAGGCTGGAAAGGGGAGCCTGAACCTCCGATGCTCTGGAATACCATATGGATAAGTTTAATTTTGATTCTGTGCCTGACTTATATCTGGTTCAAGTATAGAACGTTTCTTCGTGAAAAGAATGCTCGTGTTCCTGAACAGGAATCATTCACGATTGGCATGTTGATTGAGAAGGTGAAGAACTCACTTCATGAGCTTAGTCATAGTCAGCTCGCGGATGCGGGTCTGCATGAAGAAGAATATCGTCGGAGAATTAATCAACGTGCCGAGATGAGAAAAGCGCTGAAGGGCTGTGTCTCAGGCAGTGTCAGCGACAAAACGTATGTTAAAAATCTGATAGGGGATCTCCTGACCCGAAGCATAGGGCTGAACAAATCAAATGTAGATGAAGTTATTTTGTTTGCAGAACCAGATTTGTTGACGATCCAGGACCGATTCGAAATTGTATTTTATCTGTACCGACAGCAATTCGGTGTGGATGCACTCTCCCGAATGATTGATACCTACGATCTTGGCAGACTGAGAATGGATGAAGGTACGGACGATGGAGGAAGTTATTATATCTCTGAGGAGGATATTCAGTATGTGTTCGAGTGCGAATATCGAGAGCTTGGATTCAGAGAAAAGACTGATATCATCGTGCAACGTATCTACCAACATTATAAAGGATTCTCGGTTGTTGATGAGATAAGGGACCAACGTATTGACGGCGTTAGTGGTGGTGTCAGCGGTATGCTTGATACTGTTCATAATATGGGACTTCGAAAACCGGCATCATGGAATGATTTGCTGGATCAAGGACTGGAGGATGATGCACATGAAGAACCGCTTAGCGGCATGGAAAGTGTCTGGATTTTCTATAAAGGTAAGTCCATTCATCTATCCTTTCTGTCCTTCGGCAGTATTCGTGAACTGAAAAGGGTATGCCAGAATATTTACAAATACAATTATCCCGGACAGTTGTCGGAAGCAAGTGGCTACAAGGTGAACGAGATGAAAGACGGCTCCCGTGTCGTTGTAGTTAGACCTCCTTTTGCAGAATCGTGGGCATTCTTCGTCCGGAAGTTCGATATTCCGAATGCTTCACTTGAACAATTGGTTACGGGTAACAACGCAGATCTGCCAATTACATTGCTTCAATACCTCATGAAAGGAAGCCGGATTACAGCTGTAACCGGGGCACAGGGTTCTGGTAAAACAACGTTGCTTATGGCTATGGTGAAACACATCTATGCATCGTACACCCTTCGGGTGCAGGAGATGGCGTTTGAACTTCAATTAAGGCGGATCTATAGCCGACGTAATATTTTGAGTTTCCGAGAGACTGAACACATTTCAGGTCAACAAGGGCTTGATTTGCAGAAAAAAACGGATGGTACCGTCAATATACTTGGTGAGGTAGCGAGTGATGAAGTGGCCGCATGGATGATTCAAATGTCTCAGGTTGCCAGTCTGTTTACCCTGTTTACCCACCATGCCAAAACGTTTCGTGATCTGGTCTTCTCCCTCCGTAATTCCTTGCTCAAGACAGGTATGTTCCAGCATGAGCATATTGCTGAGGAGCAGGTTGTGAGTGTCATCAATTTCGATGTTCATATGAAGAAAGATGCTGAGGGACGAAGATATATCGAACGGATTACGGAATGTCTTCCTCGTGCGAATCAAGGTGACAGCGTGGAAGAGAGGGCAGGTTTTACATTTCGTAATGTTGTGGAGTACAGAGATGGAGCGTATGTTGCAACAGCTCCAATCTCCTCTGGATGCATGATGGATATGCGAGACCAGATGACATTACAGGATGCTGAGAAGTTTGAACAGTTTATGAAGCAACACTGGGGTGATCAGTATGACAATTAAATGGATTCTGCTCCTCGTATTAAGTATTTGTGCAGGAGGTTTGCTGATCACACTTCTGGTTTTAAGTATGTTACGTCACAGAGGAGGTGGTTCAGCAATTCAATCCGGCGTGATTTTTGCTCCTAGCGGGAAGGGATTCAAGGGATTCGGATCAATCTTGTTGCAGTCCTACCGTCTTGGAATGAAAGTGCCACTGCTATCAGCTTATATTCTACAGGTTCAGAAACGTATTTCATTCCGCCATGTTGGGGATGAGCCTTCACTTCGCAGGCTGACGATGACAGTGGTTCTGATTATTCTTGGAGGTTATGGAGGCATAAGTGTCATTCTGTTTTTACTACAGCCGGGTATCGCTTTTGTAATACTTTCTGTACTCTGTGCTGTGGTGCTAAACAGTCTGGTATTAGATATGTGCCTCAGTCGTATGGAGAAAAGGTTGCTGGTGCAGATGTTGGATATCTTCGCAGATGTAAGGCATCGGTATCATCAGCATGGCATGGTTGAGGAAGCGCTCTATGAAGCCGCTGAAGCAGGTACAGGAGAAGCGGCAGAACAGGTAAGACTGATCTACGAAGCTCTGACTTCTCCAGATCCAAATGAAGCACTTGAGCGTTATTATGAAGTGGCTCCCAACCGTTTTCTCAAAGGATTCGCTGGCGTTTCCTATATGGTCATGGAGTTTGGGGATAAGGACAGAGCACAAGGCTCTATCTATCTTAAAGGACTGGGTAACCTGACTCAGGAGATTCATCTGGAGATTTTGCGGCGTGATAAATTGGATTACCTGCTCAAAGGACTTAATATCATTGCGCTAGCTCCGGTATTGTTCACCGCTCCTATCGAACGCTGGGCCAGAGTCAGTTTCCCAACGATGGATGAATTTTATCGCAGCAAAATCGGTTTTGTTACCAAAATATCGATCTATGTCATCATCATCCTTGCTTATTTGCTTTTGCAAAGGCTCCAGCAATACGATGAGACCCGTTACCGGTCAGGGCATAAGCATTCATGGTTGGATCAGTTTCTGTACAGGCAAACCTTCATACGGAAATTGGCAATGTTGTTTGCAGCAAAACCTGGCAGTGCACAGTACAGTCAAACGATACGGCTCATGAGGGAGAGCAGTTCAGAGTTGAAATATGAATGGCTTGCCATTCGACGAGTGATGTTATTCGCAGGTTGTTTGGTCCTTACAATGGCTTGCATCTTGCTGTTGCACCAGGTTGAACGTAACCACATCTTGCATGATCCGATCCGGGATGATCGAATGTTTGGTGCAATGGCTGAAGCGGATCTCAGGAAAGCTGAGGAAAAAACAGCATTAGATCAATCCGTGCTGAAAAGTGTAGAAATGAACCGAGGAGCTACATATGAAGAAGTCTCCAAAGCGTTACAGCAGTTATCTCCCTTTCAGTTGGACCATGATACTCAGGCTGAGACGATCGCGCGCATTATGCAGAAACTTGAGGTGTATAACAAGCAATATGTACGCTGGTGGGAAATGATTATAGCCATTCTCATGGGTGTAGCAGGGTACTACATGCCCGTATGGCTCATGTTATTTCAGCGGAAAATGCGAAGGTTGGATATGCGACATGAAATCTATCAATTCCAGACAGTGATTTCCATTTTACGTGAGATGGACCGGATGTCAGTCGAGGAGATATTGGAGTGGCTTAATCGATTTGCCGTCATTTTCAAGCGCCCGCTGCAAAAATGTTTGTTGCATTTTGAACATGGACCAGAGCTTGCACTTGAACAATTAAAGGAAGAGGCGGGCTTGCCCGAGTTCCAGCGACTGGTTGATAAATTACAGCTTGCCCTTGGCAAAATCTCAATACGTGAAGCCTTCGATGATCTCGAGAGCATGATGGCATTTTATTTTGAACAACGCAAGCAGGAGTACAGCAAAATGATAGATGTCAAAGCATCATGGGGCAGAACCATCGGATTTACACCTATGTACGCCCTTATCTTTTTGTATCTGGTCATTCCATTGGTCGGTATGAGTTTCTTACAGATGAGCATTTATTATGAGCAAATTCAGAAACTGTAGCACAATTCATCTGTGTGACAGTCTGAAATAGTTTAATAACTTATAACTTGGGAGGATTTATCATGAACAATGCATCAAGCGCTTTAAAGGTGGCAGCAGGGATATTCTTAACAATCGCTTTGATCACAATTGTAGTTCTGTTGTTTATTTCGGCTCAGGAGGCAACCAAGACGGCCCAGAACAATTTTGCTGATATCCAAACCGAGTTGTCCCAGGCTGCATTTACGGTATATGACGGAACAACCATCAGTGGATCACAGGTAACGAATGCGCTGCGTAAATATGCGGACAAGGACCAGTTCGGTATTCAAGTTATTACAGGTAAAAATAAAGCGGGTCAATGGTACGGCAATCAATTAAACATTTCACAGGATCTCAATAATGCGGACTACGGCTCGGTTATTGCACCCGACGATAAAGTGGGGATTATTAACCAGACCATGAGTGAAAAAGACAATCAATATGTCAATCCAAGTGGTAAATTCAAAGCCATTATCGTAAAAGACCGATCCAACGTGGTGAGAGGGCTGATCTTCCAGCAATCCTGACAGGAGTTGGTTTAACATGTCCCGGAATACACAGCATCTCATGTTGTTTTGTACGGCGGTTGTCCTGTTTGTGACAGCCTGCCTGTACGGGCAACAGAATGTTAAGATTTTATCAGCGGCCTTGAACGACAGAGTACAGACAACAGCAGGCATGGAAGGTCGGCTGACAACAACACTGCATACCACCAATCCGTATCAGTATAGTGGTGCAGAAGTGTTGCATACCGTGAGGCAGATGACTGGTACAGGCATTCCTGTGGAGGTAGATGGGACTTCGTATGTGATTGATCCACTTGTCAACAAAACAGCGACAATTCCTGTCCAGCTCGATGCCACCTACAGACCTGAGTATGTACGAAATGAACATGGAGAACTGCTCAAGATTGTTTTTTGGAAGGAGGCCAGTGTGAATTGATTAATGCCGCATCCAAGCTGCTTGCCGTATTGCTCGCAGTCCTTTTGCTCTATGTGTACCCAGCTGCTGAAACAGCCGATCGGCAGGATGATATAGCACGTATGACGGCTATTCAGAATGTAACACGTTTTGTTGATGCCGTCCGAACGAAAGGGTATATTTCACCTCGAATGTTGGCTGAGTTTGAGGAGCAACTGGCCCAGACGGGCAATGTGTATGAGGTGTCGATGGAACATTTACATAAGAAATATGTACCTCACTATACAGACCCGATGGACAATAACAGTTTTACCGGGACCTATGAGGTAGTGCAGGATGGATATTATGCAGCTCAGATTCGAGAGAGACTATTCCCATCTTCAGGTGTGATACCGGTCGATGATCCTGGCCGAAGATATACGTTGACGACAGGGGATTTTTTCACCGTGACTCTCCAAAATACAAATCGTACACCTTCCATGCTCATTCGTGAATGGTTGAGTGGTACGGCTCAGGCTTCAGCAGTATTTGTAACATACGGAGGTATGGTTCTCAATGAAGATTACTGAGCTTTCCATTGTATTCATGCTGATCTTTTTCCCGCTTTTCTGGATCATCTCACTCCATACGCAAGATGTCGAGGAGGCTCAATATCTAGGTCAACGATACAGATCTGCACTTCAAACTGCAGTCATGGATGCAGGTGCAGTGATGCATCAGAATGAGAAACAAAATGATGAAGCAGGTTATGATTCAACTAAGTTTGTTAAAGCAGACAAGGAGCTTGCCTTGATTACATTTACTCAGACGATGGCTTTGAATATGGGGATTCAGGATGATCCCGCAGCTATTCGAAACATGTTTAATTACATTCCTGCCGTGGTTATTCTGGATTATGATGGCTATTATATGTTGTCCACAGAAACAGAGTTGACAGGTAACCTTGAAGATTCTTTCAGGCAAGTATGGAGCCCCAAGAAACCTTATACATATTCAGATTCTAATGGTAACAGTATTAACTTTACACTGGACGACTACGTATATGCCTTTGACGCAAGCGCAGGGAAATGGATTGAGGGATTCCAAAAAGAACTGGCCTCAAGCACACAGATTCCTTTACTTCAGAATACTAGCGTATTTGAGCAAGTTAGACAAAGCCGGATTGTGACTGTTGTACAGGATGATCTGGCTGATGTGATTAACCGCCATAATGAGTTTGCCAGAAAGAACGGTATTTCCTATACGTTTACGATGCCCCTGATTGCGCAGGAAGATTGGTACAACTCCATTAACGATACAGGGATTATGGCCTTTATCCAAGGTATAGGTGTGGGTGACCAAAAGATCAACAATTATGCGATCGGTGGAGGCAGACTTGTGAAGAAAACGGCCATCGTAGGTGGGGTAGATCCTTTAACGGGTATCAAGTACTATTACCCCTCCACATGTGGTAATGGTTACCGTGCTGAAGAGGTGTTTACAGACGCAAGACAAGCAGCTGCACAAGGCTATTTTGAATATAAATGCTCTAATCGTTAGGGGAGCCTGTATGATAAAATCATGTAAGAGGTTCCTGAACTGTTTACATTACTTTCAGAAAAGACGGGACCTGTGCTAGAATAGGATTTCGGAACAATAACAAAAGTAATGTCTAATAGATAGGAGCAACCTCATCTTATGAGTTTATTGTCAGTAGAGAACGTAAGTCACAATTTTGGAGATCGCACGTTATTTAAAAATGTATCGTTTCGTTTACTTGCCGGAGAGCGCGTAGGACTTGTTGGTGCCAATGGTGTGGGTAAATCCACATTAATGAACATCCTTACCGGTAAATTGCTTAAAGATAGTGGAAAAGTAGAATGGACACCTAAGGTACGTTATGGATATCTGGATCAGCACACAAAGCTTACCCCAGGCAAAACTATTCGTGACGTTCTTAAGGATGCATTCCTTCCGTTGCTTGAATTAGAAAAAGAAATGATGAATATTACGGACCAGATGGCAGATGCAGATCCAGACAAGCTGGAGCAGTTGCTGGAAGAGATGGGCGATATTCAGGAACAACTGGAACAGGGCGACTTTTATCTGATTGACGTAAAAGTGGAAGAGATGGCCAATGGACTTGGTTTGTCCGCAATTGGTCTTGATCGAGATGTCGCAGCTCTAAGTGGTGGACAACGTACCAAGGTGCTTCTTGCCAAGCTTCTGCTCGAGAAACCTACAGCTCTTTTGCTGGATGAGCCGACCAACTATCTGGATGTAGAACACATTGAATGGTTGTCACGTTACCTGAAGGACTACCCGCACGCGTTTCTCTTAATCTCCCATGACACGGAATTCATGAATGAAGTCGTAAATGTCATTTATCATTTGGAATTTGCCAAATTAACGAGATATGCAGCGAACTATAACAAGTTCCTCGAGATGGCTGATATGAATAAAGCCCAGCATATTGATGCGTACGAGAAGCAGCAAGAGTACATCAAGAAGCAGGAAGATTTCATTCAGCGTAACAAGGCACGTGCTTCAACTTCAGGTCGAGCGAAGAGCCGGGAGAAACAGCTGGACAGAATTGAACGTATTGATCGTCCAGATGAAGCGGCCAAACCAACATTCAAATTCAAGGATGCCCGTGCGAGTAGCAAAACGGTCTTTGAGGGCATTGATTTTGAAATTGGATATACGTATCCTTTGCTGCCTAAGATGACAATGACAATTGAACGTGGTGAGAAAATTGCCATCGTAGGTTGTAATGGTGTGGGTAAATCGACGCTGTTGAAAACCATCCTGGGAAAAATATCTCCACTCAGTGGAAAGACCTTTTTGGGAGATTATCTCGAAACGGCCTATTTTGAGCAGGAAGTTCGTGCTGGGAATATCACGCCGATTGAGGACGTCTGGAATGAGTTTTCACATTTGACCCAAAACGAAGTCCGGGGTCATCTCGCTCGCTGTGGGTTGAAAAACGAGCACATTACCCGTCCGCTTAACATGCTGAGTGGTGGAGAGCAAGCCAAGGTTCGTTTATGCAAACTCTTGATGCGTGAAAGCAACTGGATTCTATTCGATGAGCCGACAAACCATCTGGATGTCACAGCTAAAGCGGAGTTGCAGCGTGCTTTGCAAGAATTCAAGGGAACGGTGTTACTGGTATCTCATGAACCTGATTTTTACGAGGGTTGGGTCACCAAAACATGGAATGTCGAAGAATGGTCTGAGAAAAACTAGACGATTTAAGACAATGTTTAACAGAAATGACAGTGACAAAAAAATCCGTCTATGGTAACATAAGCTACAACTTCATATGAACACTAGGGGGGCCGCACGATGCGGCTGAGATGGAAGAATGCGATTCCGGACCCTTTGCACCTGATCTGGATCATACCAGCGTAGGGAAGTGGCGAGCGCGTTTCAGTGAATGACAGCAAACGGCAATTCGAAAGGATTTCAACCGTCTGCTTAACGAATTGAAACATGCAGTTGCGTGTATAACGTTATGGCTATAAGGTCTATAGCTTTATTGCACGAAATGAACTGTATGTATCAGTCAGTCATCTGGTCCTATAATTAATACGCAGCCACTCCCCTACGGGAGTGGCTTTTTTGTGTTTTCATAGCATTCATGCCTGGAAGGAGATGAACAGTACGGTATTTTCTCATGAACATGTACACGGATCATTTGAACTGCATGTTGTATCTACGGGTTCAGGGGATCAGGCATCTTTTGTAAAAGCTGCAAAGGACGTTTGGCCATGGGTGGACTATATTCACATACGAGAAAAACAACTCACATGGCAAGACAAGATCGGTTGGGCTGAAAGTCTGCGCAGCATTGGCGTTCCATCTTGCCGGATCGTCATCAATGGTTCAGAGCTGCCTTCACAGAATGACATCTATGGCGGTGTACATTGGGGGCAAGATGCGATACGAAACTATAACCCTGCTGTTATACGCAATGTGCAACGCCTTCGTCTGGGTGTATCTGTTCATTCAATCGATGAGGCAAAAATCGCTGAAGAACGGGGAGCCGATTACCTATTCTTTGGGCATGTCTTCTCAACCAACAGTAAGCCTGATCTTGAACCAAGAGGATTATATGCTCTGGCTGAAGTGTGCTCTGGTGTCTCCATTCCTGTCATGGCGATTGGGGGCATCGAACCGGGAAACATTCACGCTATTCGCTCTGCAGGCGCACAGGGAGTCGCTGTGATCTCGAATGTATGGGCGAGCGATTCCCCGGATCAGGCGGCTGCATTATTAAGGCAGGCTATCGTTGATACATAAAGTCTGAGCCGCTGAATCAAGGAGATGAGCTGATGAAGAAGATCATTACTGATAGACCGGATAAGGTTCATGCAGAAACGATTATTGTAGGCGGAGGGGTTGTTGGTTGTGCCATTGCATATGAACTTGCTTCCCGTGGACAGGATGTGCTGTTGCTGGAGCGTTCGGTGATTGCAGGAGGCACTTCTTGCGCAGCAGCTGGAATGCTGGCGGCCGACAGTGAGGATTTTGCTCATCCTTTGATGGCTAAGCTTGCCAGGCAGAGTAGACAGTTACTTACCGAGCAACAGGTGCTAATGGCTACACTCAGTGAGGTAGAGACTGGTCTGCAACGCCAGGGATTCCTAACTCCTTTTCGTTCATACAGTGAATTAAGTAGTTATAAGGACAATCGGAAGTCTGCGTTGTCTACTTCTGCTGATGAGGTGTGGTGGGATCGTTCCGTTGTGCAACAGGAGGCATCATGGCTTAACAGAGATACGTATGGAGCCTATTACAGACCTTACGAGAGTGAAATTCTCCCAGTCCACCTAACGAAGGCATACGCCGAATCCGCTCAAGCAATGGGAGCACGGGTTATGGAGGACATACAGGATATACGTGTGCAAGCAAACGAACACGGTGTGCAGGGAATCACCACATCGATCGGTGAGATGAGATGCAAACATGTCATTATAGCGGCTGGATTACAGAGTGAAGAGTTGATGAGACATGTGAATCTGAGCTTGCCTGTGTGGTCGGTAAAAGGTGAAATAGCCGCCGTTCAGTTCTCAGATGAACATGCAGGGTACAGACCTGACAGAACGGTGTATGCAGAGGATATCTATATTGTTCCCAAAGCCAATGGAGAAGTTTGGCTCGGGGCAACCAGTCTGCCAGGCAGAACGGATCTGAACGTTTCTGTACAGGGTGTTCAGAAGCTGTTAACAGCGGCTACCCACTGGGTGCCTGGGATGAAAGAAGCACAATTTATACGAGCGTGGGCAGGCGTAAGACCGGCAACTCCCGATGGACTGCCTTATATAGGTGCTTGCAAGAGTATACCCGGGCTGTTCGCCGCCTTTGGGCATTACCGCAACGGTATCTTGCTTAGTGCGATAACAGGCAGGCTTATCGCTGAGTTGCTCGCTGGCAAAAGCTCAGAAGAACTCGGAATTGAGGAGCTGAGCCCTGAGCGATTGAATAGAAAGGGAGTGGTGCAGTGAATATCATCGTTAATGGTCAACGGATGGAGATTGAAGAAAGATTGAATCGTGTGGATAAATTGCTCCAATCTTTTGACCTGCAAGTTAAGACTGTAGTTGTTGAGCTGAACAAGCATATCTTAACGCGTGAGTATCATGAGTCAACGGCATTAAGAGAAGGCGATCGAATTGAGATTGTACATTTTGTAGGAGGCGGTTGATGATGTTGAACATTGGTAAATATACGTTTGAGTCCAGATTGTTGCTCGGAACAGGCAAGTTTTCGGATCTGAAAGTGCAAAGTCAGGCTGTGGAAGCATCTGAAACGGAAGTTTTAACCTTTGCTGTTCGTCGTCTGAATCTGGAGGAACGCAACCAGAAGCATTTCCTGGATACGTTGGATCTGGACAAATACACTCTTCTTCCGAATACGGCTGGGGCTTCCACTGCGGAAGAGGCGGTGCGAATTGCCGAGCTTGCGCGGGCTTCAGGACTTTGTGATATGATAAAAGTCGAAGTCATCGGAGATGGAATTACGTTACTCCCAGATCCGATTGAAACGTACACGGCCTGCGAAATTTTGCTTGAAAAGGGCTTCACGGTATTGCCTTACATTTCAGATGATGTCATTCTGGCCAAAAGGCTGCAATTGCTTGGCGTACATGCTGTAATGCCTGGCGCTTCTCCCATCGGAGCGGGCAGAGGCATCATCAATCCCTATAACCTTGAGATCATCATTGAGCAGGCCGTTGTACCTGTAATTGTAGATGCAGGGTTGCGCTCCCCAAAAGATGCTGCTTATGCGATGGAACTTGGTGCCGATGGCGTGTTGTTAAATACAGCCGTATCCGGATCAGGGGATCCAGTGAGCATGGCTAAAGCGATGCGATTGGGGGTAGAAGCGGGTAGATTGGCATATGAGGCAGGCATGATTCCCATAAAGCGTTATGCAGCAGCCAGTAGTCCGGTGGAAGGAATGGTTCATACATGACAGATCAATTAACATCCTCAGAACAGGCCGATCGTTATTCCAGACAGGAACGTTACGCGCCACTTGGCAAGGAAGGCCAGGCCAGATTGAGTGACAGCCGAGTTTTAATTGTAGGCGCTGGCGCACTCGGAACAGGAATTGCAGAAACGTTAGTTCGTTCAGGAGTCGGACACCTAACGATTGTGGATCGTGATTATGTGGAGTGGAGTAACCTGCAGCGACAGCAATTATATGTAGAACAGGACGCGTTTGAGCGGATGCCGAAGGCGATGGCAGCGGAAAAACGTTTATCTGCCATTAATTCCACGGTTCATGTGGAAGGGAAAGTGTTGGACGTCAGAGTAGATGAGTTGGAAGAACTCGTTCAGCATACAGACTTGATCATGGATGCAACGGATAATTTTGATACCCGACTACTCATTAACGATATCGCACAGAAACACCGTATTCCCTGGATTTATGGAGGATGCGTAGGTAGTTACGGCATCACTTATACGTTTATGCCTGGAGAAACGCCATGTTTAAATTGTTTGCTGGGTGAAGTTCCTCTGGGTGGAGATACCTGTGATACGTCTGGCATCATACCTCAAGCGGTACAGATGGTAACGGCAAATCAGACAGCAGAAGCGATGAAGTTACTTAGTGGCAATGCAAATGCATTGAGACGTAAGTTATTGTCATTTGACGTGTGGAGGAACGAATACATATCCATCAATGTGGATGGTGCGAAAAAGCAAGACTGTTCTTCCTGCGGCACTTCGGCAACGTATCCATATCTTTCTGCGTCCAATCTGGAGAAAACCGATGTGTTGTGTGGCAGGGACACCGTTCAGATCCGACCTGCACGGCGCATGAATCTGGATCTTCAACAAACAGCGGAACGTCTGGATAGACTTCAAGAAGGAAAAGTGGAATCCAATCCGTTTCTGGTTTCTTTTACAACAGGGGTCTACAGAATGGTCATTTTCCAAGATGGACGTGTCCTCGTACACGGAACAAAAGACACAGCTGAAGCACGTACGCTCGTCCATCGCTACTTTGGTTAAAGCACGAAAGAAGCAAAGTCTGTTCCCTTGAGGGAATGGACTTTTTCATTTTACGGCATGCTATCTGTACCAACCATTGCTGCGAGCAGTGGGGATAGAGACAGGCCGGGTGAAAAAGAGTGAAAACAGCAATTTTGCTGATTGGAGCAGGAGAGCAGGTCAGCCTTATTCAGGATGTTTTATGTAGCGAAGGGTATGAGGTGAAACGAATGGAGTGGTCCGAACTAAACCAATCCGTCGAGCCTTCGTTGCTGCATATTAACCTAATCATCCTGGTAGACCGGGAAGAGGGGAAGAAGAATTGTGGTCAGAATCAGAAATTAGAGTTAAAACGATGGATAGATAAAGGTCAGGTTATACCTCTACTGGTTATTACTTCAAATGCATCTCCTCAGTTCATCGTGGAATGGCTGGATTACGGAGCTAATGACGTGATGGAGGAACCTATCCACTTGACCGTGATGCTTGCCAGAATACGAAACTTATTGCGTGTTTTTGCGAATGCAACACCAGAGGGCGAAGAAGTAATTGTAGTTCATGATCTTAAAGTGAATTTGCGTTCAAGACGGGTAAATCGTGCGGGGGAATACCTAACATTAACACCAAAAGAGTACGAATTGCTGGAATTCCTGGCCCTGCATGTGAATGAAGCATGTACCCGGAGTGATATTTTGCGGGAAGTATGGGGATATGAGTATGCGATGGATACCAACGTTGTGGATGTGTATATCAAACATTTGAGGGTTAAGGTGGATAAGGGAAGAAGTGTGAAACTGATTCATACTGTGCGTGGGATCGGTTATATGCTGCATGATAAAAATTAGATTACGAAGTTAGTTCCATGAAACACCAGTTTAGAGTGTGGCAAAAAGAGGGTAAAAATAAAAGACCGGATAGTAACCTCCGGTCCTTACTGATTAGCTATGATGTGATTCTAAAGTACACGACGAGCTTTAACATACGTTCTCTTCCAAGTACCAGAATCCAGATCAGAGAGGGTTACGCCTGGAGATCCATACGTATGCAGAATCTTACCATTTCCCGCATAAACGCCTACGTGAGTGACATTGGAACCGGTAGAACGGCTACCACTGGAGAAGAATACCAGATCTCCGACACGCAGATTAGCTTTAGACACAGCTTTACCTTCTTTGGATTGTTTCACGGAAGTGCGCGGCAAATCTACACCATACTTTTTGAAAATATATTTCATAAAAGAAGAGCAGTCAAAAACCTTGGTTGTTGAAGTTGAAGCACCAAATTTATATGGAGTTCCAGTGAATTTTTTGCCATAGTTAACAATTTGTTGACCTGTGGATACAGAAGCAGTTGCTGCCTGTGCAACAGGTGCGTTAGTCATTAGTACAGCTCCAAAACCTAGTGTAGCGCACAACCCGACGGTTACGGCCTTTTGGACAAAGATGTTTGTTTTCATGTTAGTTAGTACCTCCAAAATTCGTTTTCGTTAAGTTGCTAGAGCGAGTATAACAGCTTTGTAACAGCCTATAAATTGGATAGAGGAGTGTAATCCCTTGCGCCACAATGGTTTGGGTATGTTTATTAAAATATGATTAAAAATGTCAAAAAATTAATCGTTGACGGATGAAGAATTAAGATGAAACAACAAAGACCCTTGAATATCAAGGGTCTTTGTTATGTGTGAATCTATTTTATTCATTGAATCACTGGTTACAAAAACGTAATAAATAACTATGGAGCATGCAAATAGATTCAATCTTTGCTCTGAATAATCAGTAATAAGCCGCTATCAATAGTGACTGTACCGGAGGAGCTTAAGAGCTTGTTGCTTACACCCAAGGATTGTCCCATGCGAATGGTGGCTTGATCTAGCGGATACATAAAACCATCTAGAGTTATTCCTGCAACTTCATGAGTCAAGGGGAGCAGAGAAACATATTTATAGTCACGGTGCTCAACCACAGCTTTGGATGTGGTCAGTGTCATGTAATTGTGCTTGTCCTGAATGGCACAGGAGATATGATGCTGCATCGCGCGAACCATAATATGTACATTGGCGAGTGTGTGATCCATACGTGTACCTGTAGCACCTAACATTAAGATGTGAGAAGGTTCGTAATCTAGCGCTGTCTCAAAAGCCATTTCTGTATCAGTAAGATCCTTATGAACAGGGTCACATGTAATGAACCGAATGCTATTGTTACTTACAATAATACGTTCCTTTTCATTAATGGAGTCGAAGTCACCAACTGCAATGTGTGGCTGAATGCCGTGTTCAATTAAAAATAATGCACCGCGATCGGCCGCGATGATCATATCATCTTCTCGTATTTCCTGAAGTAATTCTACAGATAAGTTTCCGCCTGTAAAAATAATAATCCGTTTCGCCGTCATTTTATTTCATCCTTCCTAATTCAGAGAAAAATAGGTCATTGTTCAAATATAGTGTTGGAACCTGTACAAATATATTCACCAAACCAGTATAATCCACAAAATGTGGTTGCACAATTTCAGTGCTCGCGGATACAATGGGTAGAGCGACATGGAGATGACTTGAAAAGTGAGGTTTGAACAGTTGGACTTACACATTTTTGAAGTATTCAGCATTATAGGCACTATCGCATTTGCAATGTCCGGTGCCTTCGTGGCAATGGAAGAGGAGTATGACATTCTGGGTGTACTAGTGCTTGGACTTGTCACGGCATTCGGAGGCGGGATTATCCGGAATGTACTTATAGGTATACCTGTAACGACACTGTGGAGTCAGGGATCACTTATTATGTTAGCCTTAGTATCAGTAGCGATTGCATTTATATTACCTCTCAAGTGGATTAGTCACTGGAAGCGAACAGAGGCGTTGTTTGATGCAATCGGACTCGCAGCATTTGCAATTCAAGGGGCTCTCTACGCGGCGAACATGGGACATCCTATTAGCGCAGTTATCGTTGCAGCAGTAATGACCGGTATTGGTGGGGGCGTTATTCGTGATGTGCTTGCAGGACGTAAACCGCTTGTATTGCGTGACGAAATCTATGCTGTATGGGCAATGACAGCCGGTTTTGTTATAGGTATGGGTTGGTTGACAACAAATGCCGGATTATTGCTTTGTTTCGCGGCAGTTGTGTTTTTCCGGATGTGTTCTGTACATTATAAATGGAAACTACCACGTCGTTCGTTGGTGCCGTCTGAGACCGGGAACGTCAGTCCTCAGCCGGAGAGCATTGTGACACAGCCAGCATCGTCGGTACTTCAAGGTACGCTAAGCAAGGGGGATTAATATGATTAATGTTTTGTTTGTATGTCTGGGCAATATATGTAGATCACCAATGGCTGAAGCCGTTCTGCGTCACAAAGTCGTGGAGAAGGGGCTTGAACACCAGATTCGTGTCGACTCTGCGGGTACAGGGGACTGGCATGTTGGTAAACCTCCGCATGAAGGGACTCGAAAATTGCTTGATTTGTACCAGATTTCCTATGCCAATATGGCAGCGAGACAATTCGCCAGCGAAGATTTTACTCAATTTGATTACATTGTATGTATGGATAATTCGAATGCAGATAATGTGCGTAACGTTCCAGGCGGAGCTGAGGCGGACATCATCAAGTTCATGGACATGCTTCCCGAGGAAAAACTCAGAGAAGTACCTGACCCGTATTACACAGGCAATTTTGAAGAGGTGTACGAGCTGGTTAACGCAGGCTGCGATGTTCTGTTGAGTAAGATTGAAGCGGAACATTCCTTAGCCTAAAAAGCAAACGAAATTCATGCACTTAAAGTAAGCAGGATATCCTGCTTCTTTTTCAGGTTACAATTGTAAGCGGTATCATTAAAATGAAAAACAATAGCGGCATTTCAGCCGCCTGTTAAAGTGGTCCTTTTATCTTTCCTGGAGAAAATAAAGTAATGCTTCGGGCAATTCCTTCTGCCAAAAACCCCATTGGTGTTTTCCGTCTTTCTCCTGGTAGGAGACGAGGGCACCACGTTTTTCGAGCAATTCTCGAGTATCCCGGTTTAATTGAACAAAATTATACGTACCCGTGTCTGCCTCGAAATCAGTCTCCTGCAAACCAACGATCATCCAGATCGAGAGCCAGGACAGATCTTCAGCTGCGGCATAGATTTCCTGTGAAGCAGAGTAGAAGGCGCCAGACATGCTGATCACACGTGTGAACAGATCCGGATATAACAGAGCAAGATGAAGCGAAACACTGCCACCGAGCGAATCTCCGGCAAGAATGCGTTCCTGCGGAGAACGGCGTACAGGATATTTCTCTTCTATATAGGGAATAATCTCTTCAGCGAAGCAAGCAGTATATGCCTTGAACCGATCTCCAAATGGAGCATATTCCTGCGTTCTCACAGACACATCGACCTGAACCCCTACAATAATGAAAGGCTCGGCTCCTTCGTCCAGAATAATTTGGTTAGCTGTTGTAGCAATTCGTCCGAAATTAAAAAATTCTTCGCCATCCTGACAATAAACGACAGGGTAGCTAAGCAATTCGTTATAGCCCGGAGGAAGGTAAATACGGAGTGTTCGCTTCTCTCCGAGATAGCGACTTTCAATCTCTTCCTTCACAATCGTGCGTTTCAAATAGCGGGAATCCGTCATAAAACGTCACCTTTCTCGGTTAATTTTTTGCAATCGACCGCGCAATACGGTAAGATTACCCTTGTGCGGGGTTAGGTCAAACACGCAATCATGTATTATGCTGTTATACCAATATTAAGCCCCTGTTATACATACAATCCGGCAGGAAACATAAAAAAATTACGGATTTCTTTGACGTATGGAGTGAAACAGGTGTATAATAATATTATAACAGCGGAACTTGATATTCAAATTTTTTGTTGAGGTGAAGAAAAAAATGAGCAAGGTTCCTTATGAAGTGTATACAGAGGATGTAGAAGCTCTGTCCGTGCTGTCTCCTGACGGCGAAATTGTTAACAAAGACATGATGCCTACACTTTCCGATGATCAATTAAAAGAAATTATGTACCGCATGGTATTTACCCGTACTTGGGATGACCGTGCAGTAAACCTGGGCCGTCAAGGTCGTCTTGGTTTCTATGCTCCAGTATCTGGTCAAGAAGCGACAATGGTTGGTAGTGAATTTGCAATTGAAAAAGAAGACTTTGTATGTCCTGGCTATCGTGACATTCCGCAACTCGTATGGCATGGACTTCCTCTTTATCAAGCATTCTTGTACTCCCGTGGACACCAACATGGTGGACAAATTCCAGATGGCGTTAATGTATTGATGCCACAAATCATCATTGGTGCACAAATTCTGCATGCAATGGGTATCGCTATGGGTTACAAATTGAAGAAACAAAAACAAGTTGTTATCACATACACAGGTGATGGCGGTTCTTCTGAAGGTGACTTCTATGAAGGTCTGAACTACGCTGGTGTATACAAACTGCCTGTTATCTTCTTTGTACAAAACAATGGTTATGCCATCACAACTCCTTTTGCTAAACAAACAGCAGCTCTGTCCATCGCTCACAAAGCGGTAGCAGCAGGTATCAAAGGTGTTAAAGTTGACGGTATGGACATCTTCGCTGTTATCAAAGCTGTTCAGGAAGCTGCTGAGCGTGGACGTAACGGAGAAGGCGCAACATTGATCGAAGCAGTAACATACCGTTTCCGTCCTCACTCCCTTTCGGATGATGCTTCCAAGTATCGTACAAAAGAAGAAGAGGCAGAATGGTCTGCTAAAGATCCTATCGCACGTTTCGCTAAATATCTGGAGAAAAAAGGTCTTTGGACTGAAGAAGATACAGCACGTGTGAAAGAAGAAGCCAAAGCTAAAGTAAATGAAGAGATCAAAAAAGCGGAAAAAACCGAGAAAATGACGATTTCAGGCTTGATCGACAGCATGTTCGAACAAACGCCTAAGCACTTGGAAGAGCAAAAAGCTGATTTCCAATAAGTTTTTTCCGATAAAGCATAAACATCCGCGACTTTAATGTCCCGGTATACATGTACGAATTCAAATGTGAACTGTCAATGTTTAAGGAGGAAATGAAGCAAATGGCACAAATGAACATGAAAGAAGCAATCCGTGATGCGCTTCGCGTGGAGTTGAAACGTGATCCTAACGTTCTGCTTTTCGGTGAAGACGTAGGTAATGTAGGCGGCGTTTTCCGTGTAACGGAAGGTCTGCAAAAAGAGTTTGGCGAAGAGCGTGTGTTTGATACTCCACTGGCTGAGTCCGCTATTGGTGGTCTGGCTGTAGGTCTGGGTGTACAAGGCTTCCGTCCGGTTGCTGAGATCCAATTCGTTGGTTTTATCTTCGAAGCTCTTGACCAAATGGTAGTGCAAGCTGCTCGTATGCGTTTCCGCTCCGGTGGAAAATACAATTCTCCAATCGTATTCCGTACACCATTTGGTGGCGGTGTAAAAGCGGCAGAATTGCATACAGATTCCCTGGAAGGTCTGCTCACGCAAACACCAGGTATCAAAGTCGTTGTTCCTTCCAACCCTTACGATGCAAAAGGACTGATGATCGCTTCTATTCGCGATAACGATCCTGTATTCTTCATGGAGCACTTGAACTTGTACCATGCTTTCCGTGCTGAAGTGCCTGAAGAAGATTACGTTGTTGAGTTGGGTAAAGCGAACGTTGTTCGTGAAGGTTCTGATGTAACAATCATTACTTACGGTATGATG
Source organism: Paenibacillus sp. GQ49 (assembly GCF_059759055.1). Classification (NCBI taxonomy): domain Bacteria; kingdom Bacillati; phylum Bacillota; class Bacilli; order Caryophanales; family Paenibacillaceae; genus Paenibacillus; species Paenibacillus sp. GQ49. Next base: position 61,606 of record NZ_JCAXEL010000009.1, on the reverse strand, counting down.
GTTCACACTTCTGTGAAAGCAGCAGATGAACTCGAAAAACAAGGAATCAAAGTTGAAGTTATCGACCTTCGTACGGTTAGCCCGATCGACATCGATACTATCGTTGCTTCCGTTAAGAAAACAAACCGTGCAATTGTTGTACAGGAAGCTCAAAAGAGCGCAGGTGTTGCAGCTGAAGTCATTGCCCAAATCAATGAAAAAGCAATCCTGCACTTGGAAGCACCGGTTCTGCGTGTAGCTGGCCCGGACACTGTATATCCATTTGCACAAATCGAAGATACATGGCTGCCTAACCCGGCGCGTATCGTTGCTGCGGTTAACAAAGTCGTAAATTTCTAATTTAATCATCTGACATGCCGCAAGGCGCAGTATGGTGATTCACACCGCAGCGCAAGCTGCACTGTAAACAGCCATTAGCCCCTTGAGTAACAGTTATTTGCATTAGCAGTAACAGTTGTTTCTTGGAGTTAAGGGTTGTTTTCAGGATTGAGCACATAATCAAGGAGGTTTTTCAGTTGGCTAAATTTGAATATAAATTCCCTGAATTGGGCGAAGGCCTGCACGAAGGCGAAATCATCAAGATGCACATCAAAGTCGGTGACAAAGTAACTGACGACGACATCATCATGGAAGTACAGAACGACAAAGCGGTTGTAGAAGTACCTTGTCCGGTTAACGGAACAGTTACAGAAGTATTCGCTAAAGACGGTCAAGTCTGCCACGTTGGTGAAGTTGTAGCGATCATCGATGCAGAAGGCGAACTTCCTGAGCAAGACGACGCTCCTGCTGGCGATCAAGGCGAGCAAGAGAAAGATGCAGCTCAAGGCGGAGCTGACACAAGCGGTTCTTCTGCAGCAGCTTCCAGTTCGGATGCAGCTAAAGAAGGCGGCAACAACAGCGTTCCGGCAGTACCTGCCAAAGACGTTCTGGCAACACCAAGCGTGCGTAAATTTGCTCGCGAACAAGGTGTAGACATCGCTCAGGTTAACGGCACTGGCAACAACGGTAAAGTAACCAAAGAAGATGTTGAATCCTTCAAAAACGGTGGCGGTTCTTCCGCAGCGGCATCTTCCGAAGCTCCGGCTCAAGAAGAGAAAAAATCCGCAGCACCAGCAGCGGCTGCAGCTGATCAACACGTTGAAGAAGAGCGCGTACCATTCAAAGGTATCCGTAAAGCGATCTCTAATGCGATGGTTAAATCGGCTTACACAGCACCTCACGTTACAATCATGGACGAAGTGGACGTAACTGAATTGGTTGCTTTCCGTACTCGCATGAAACCAATTGCAGAGAAAAAAGGAACAAAAGTTACTTATCTGCCATTCATCGTTAAAGCACTGGTTGCGGCTTCTCGCCAATTCCCGGCTCTGAACGCTATGATTGATGAAGAAGCTAACGAAATTGTTTACAAAAAATACTACAACATCGGTATCGCTACAGATACAGACAACGGTTTGATCGTTCCTGTTATCAAAGATGCTGATCGTAAATCCATCTGGATGATTGCTGATTCTATCCGTGATCTGGCTGCTCGTGGTCGTGAGGGCAAATTGAGCGCGAATGAAATGAGAGGAAGCACGATCTCCATCAGTAACATCGGTTCTGCTGGCGGTATGTTCTTCACACCAATCATCAACTTCCCTGAAGTTGCTATTCTCGGAACAGGACGTATCAGCGAAAAAGCAGTGATCAAAAACGGCGAAGTAGTTGCAGCACCTGTAATGGCTCTTTCCCTGAGCTTTGACCACCGTATCATCGATGGCGCAACAGCACAAAACTTTATGAATTACATTAAACAGCTGCTCGCTAACCCTGAGCTGCTTGTTATGGAGGTGTAAGATATGGTAGTAGGCGACGCTTCTCTCAATATCGACACATTAGTAATTGGTGCGGGTCCTGGCGGCTATGTAGCTGCCATCCGCGCTGCTCAACTGGGCCAAAGCGTATTGATCGTAGACAAATCCGAACTGGGCGGTGTTTGTTTGAACCGTGGATGTATTCCATCCAAAGCCCTGATCTCTGCTGCACACCAATATGAGTCTGCACTTCACGGTGAAGCTTTTGGTATCTCTGCTGAGAACGTAAAAGTGGACTTCAGCAAAACTCAAGAGTTCAAAAACGGCGTTGTTAAGAAAATGACTGGCGGCGTAGCTGGTTTGCTCAAAGGCAACAAAGTTGAAGTTTTCAACGGTGAGTGCATGTTCATCAACGAAAACGAAGCTCGTGTATTCAATGACCACGAGTCTCCACGTTACAAATTTAAAAATGCAATTATTGCAACAGGTTCCCGTCCAATCGAACTGAAACCTTTCCCGTTTGGCGGACGCATTCTGTCTTCGACAGAAGCTCTGAACTTGCCTGAAGTACCAAAAAGCATGATCGTTATCGGTGGCGGATATATCGGTGCTGAGCTTGGTCAAATGTACTCTAAATTCGGTGCAAAAGTAACAATCATCGAAGGTTTGGATACAGTACTGCCAGGTTTCGATAAAGACATGACTAGCCTTGTGGCTAAAAACATGAAGAAAACAGGTATCGAAATCGTTACGGGTGCAAAAGCAGAAAGTGCTGAGCAAACGGACAAAGACGTAACTGTTAAATATTCCGTAAATGGTGAATCCAAAGAAGTTACTGCAGATTACTTGCTGGTAACTGTTGGACGTCGTCCAAACACGGATGGAGAACTTGGTCTCGACATGATTGGTGTTGACGTTGACGAGCGTGGATTTGTCAAAGTTGACCACCAAGGTCGCACAAGCATTCCTCACATCTTCGCAATCGGTGATATCGTATCTGGCTTGGCTCTGGCGCACAAAGCTTCTTATGAAGGTAAAGTGGCTGCTGAAGCAATCGCAGGACAACCATCTGTAGTTGACTACAAATGTATGCCAGCTGTTGTGTTCACAGATCCAGAGTGTTCCAGCGTAGGTTACACTGAAAAAGAAGCTAAAGAAAAAGGTTACAAAGTAAAAGCTGGCAAGTTCCCTTATGCGGGTAACGGCCGTGCTGTATCTTTGAACCACGCTGAAGGCTTCGTGAAAATCGTAGCTGACGAAGAAAGCGGCCTTGTATTGGGTTGCCAAATCGTAGGTCTGGAAGCTTCCAACCTGATTGCTGAGCTTGGTTTGGCAATTGAGATGGGCGCTACTTTGGAAGATCTGGCTCTCACAATTCACGCTCACCCAACTTTGGGCGAAATCGTGATGGAAGCTGCGGAATTGGTTATGGGTCACCCGATCCACATCATTTCCCGTTAAGATCATCTAAGCTTCGGATCCGTCCGGCATTATACGTATATCAGAAGAGACGAATGACGTTAACGCGTTATTCGTCTCTTTTTTTCTGAGCAAGAGCCGAGAAATTTAAGATGCTCTTGTATGTGATATGATGAAAAGTTACACGCTCATAAGTTTCAGTGAATTGATTTTATCAACAACTCAATTGTGGTACACTGTAGTAATGATCAGTCATGATGTGGCTCCAAGCCAATCACGGTCTATATATTTAGTTAAACTAACCTTTTACACGAGAACGTAGAGGACAGAAAAAACCTGAAGAAGCGGAGCTAAAAGCTTTCTGAAGGAAAGCTGCATCGGAAGCATACGCTTCGCCTTTATCCCCGGATTTTACCTTTGGAAAAGGAGATTAAAAAAATCTGGGGATAACAGCGATCGGAAGGTTGTTCTGTCATCGGAGTGGTAAGTGTAAATATTCTTTAGTGAGGGGATTTCAACATGAAAAACTATCTCGATTTATTACAGGATATTCTGAACAACGGCGTGCATAAAGGAGACCGTACAGGAACAGGAACACAATCTGTATTTGGCAGACAACTCCGTTATGATCTCTCCGAAGGATTTCCGCTGGTAACAACCAAACGAATTCATCTCAAATCGGTTATTCATGAACTGTTGTGGTTTTTGAGTGGCGATACCAATATATCTTATCTGAAAGAAAACGGTGTGAAGATCTGGGACGACTGGGCGGACGAAAATGGGGATCTCGGTCCGGTATACGGCTCACAGTGGCGTACATGGGAAGCACCAAACGGAGAAAAGATTGATCAGATCTCTGCAGTCGTTGATTCGATTAAAAATAATCCGGATTCGCGTCGTCACCTTGTCAGTGCATGGAATGTGGCTGAGATCAACAATATGAAACTTCCACCTTGTCATTTTGCGTTTCAGTTTTACGTTGCAGAGGGTAAATTATCATGTATGCTTACGATGCGTTCCGTGGATACGTTCCTCGGGTTGCCGTTTAACATCGCGAGTTATGCGCTCTTGACTCATATGATCGCCCAGCAATGTGATCTTGAGGTGGGTGATTTCATCTGGTCTGGAGGGGATGTTCACATCTACTCCAACCACGTAGATCAGGTTAAAACTCAGCTGGAGCGTGAACCTTATGCTTTACCTAAGCTGGTAATCAAGCGTAAGCCGGATTCTATTTTTGATTATACGTTTGAAGATTTCGAGTTTGAGAACTATCAGCATCATCCGGGCATTAAAGCTCCAATTGCAGTCTAATTATGTGTTCAATCTCGATAAGAGACTTGGATTGAAGGAGTGTATTACCCTTGAGTATTGAACTGGTATGGGCAATGGGGGAGAACGGTGTGATCGGATTGAATAATTCGATTCCATGGCGTTTACCCAAGGATATGGCCTTTTTCAAACAACGTACGCTGAACAAAACAATTATCATGGGACGCAACACATGGGAATCTTTTGGTGGTAAGCCGCTTCCTCAGCGCCGTAATATCGTAGTGACAAGAGATCTGAACTACAAGGTGGAACAGGCTGAAATCGTACATACGATTGAAGAAGGGCTGAGTGTAACCAAAGGTGAGGAACTGTGTGTAATTGGGGGTTCCCAAGTGTATCGTGAGTTCCTGCCACTTGCAGATCGTCTTGTGGTGACCAAAATTCATGAGAATTTTGAGGGAGATACGTTTTTCCCTGAAGTGGATTGGTCCGAATGGGAACTGATTGAACAGATTGAAGGCGAACAGGATGAAAAAAATGTTTATGCGTATACATTCGAATTCTACGAACGTAAACGGTAAATTTGGCATAAGAAATTCCTGACTTCGGTCGTATTTTTATGATGAGAGGCGCTGATTGCGAAATATTCGTGAACAGCGTCTTTTCTTTTATAAAAAAATGAGTCACTTGTTTAAATTGGAATACATATAACATTAATATAACATGATTAATTGGTATTTATATATATTATACATACGACCAAGCATTAAACAGTAAAAAAGTGTAAAAGTTTTGAGGTTTTAACGTTGTGAAGCCCTAAAACCAGTCTGATCTTCGGAATTGAGAACGATTTATAGTAAAATATGTTGGATTTGATGACAAATTATCTGACATTCACTTAACGTTTCGACCTTTTATTTCTTTAACACACAACAGATTTTGCAGTTCAAAACCACATTAAACACCAAAATAAGGGTATTGACCATGGGTAGACTTGAAAGATATGATGTATAAAATACAAATAATTATGCGGATAATCCATTTAATATTCAGCACAGTAAATGCTACTATAATTGAAATATCTTCGAGAAGATTTTGTGATACAATAGACAAAAACTCAAGTAATGAGTAATCCATTTCATATAGAACCATGCACATGAAGGGATTAAGACAAGAACGGATGGGGGAAAACGTAAGATGTCTACACCTACTGGATTTATGGAATACAAACGTCAACTGCCAACAGATCGTGAGCCAGCGGAGCGGATTAAGGATTGGGAAGAGTTTCATAAACACATGGCTGAAGAAGAGCTCAGAACACAAGGTGCACGATGCATGGATTGTGGTACCCCGTATTGCCATACAGGTATAGATATGATTGGCGGCACGTCAGGTTGCCCCGTGCATAACCTGATTCCAGAATGGAATAATCTTGTATATCGCGGACTGTGGAGAGAAGCACTTGAGCGCCTTCACAAAACGAATAATTTCCCAGAGTTTACAGGTCGCATCTGTCCAGCTCCTTGCGAAGGATCATGTACAGTTGGCTTAATTGGTCAGCCTGTAACCATCAAAACGATTGAAGAAGCAATTATTGAAAAAGGTTTCGAAGAAGGATGGGTCGTTCCCCAACCTCCTGAAAAACGTACGGGTAAACGTGTAGCTGTGGTAGGCTCAGGTCCAGCGGGATTAGCTACTGCGGCTCAGTTGAATAAAGCAGGACACTCGGTAACCGTATATGAGCGTTCGGACCGTGTCGGCGGATTGCTGATGTACGGTATCCCAACGATGAAATTGGATAAAAACGTAGTTCAACGTCGTGTTGATCTGCTCGAAGCAGAAGGCATTCAATTCATTACGAACACCGAGATTGGTAAAGATATTGCAGCACAACAACTGGTGGATGAATATGACGCTGTTGTATTGTGCGGTGGTGCAACGAAGCCGCGTGAATTCAATATTGAAGGCAGCGACTTGAAAGGCGTTCATTACGCAATGGATTTCCTGAATGGCAGCATTAAGAGTTATCTGGACTCCAATCTGGAAGATGGTCAATATCTGTCCGCTAAAGATAAAGATATTATCGTCATTGGTGGCGGTGATACAGGATCTGACTGTGTGGCTACATCGCTGCGCCATGGTTGTCGTACGATCACTCAATTCGGTACGCATACACAAGCGCCTATGGAGCGTGATCGCATTAATAATCCTTGGCCACAATTCCCGAACGTATACACACTTGATTATGCGCAAGAGGAAGCCAAAGCGTTGTTTGGTCAAGATCCGCGTGAGTTCTCCATCATGACAACGAAATTTGTCGGAGACGATGAGGGGAACCTCAAAGAATTGCATACAGTACAGATCGAGCGTATTGTGGATGAGACTGGTCGCAAGATTTATCAGCCGATTCCAGGTACAGAGCGTGTATTCCCGGCTCAGATGGCCATGATTGCCATTGGTTTTGATGGACCGGAACAAACGTTGGTAGAGCAACTGGGACTTGCAACAGATCGTCGCACAAACGTTAAGGCACGTTACGGCAAATACAACACCAATGTGGATAAAGTATTTGCAGCAGGTGACATGCGTCGTGGTCAAAGCTTGGTTGTATGGGCGATTAATGAAGGCCGTGAGGCTGCTCGTGAAGTGGACAAATACTTGATGGGTGCTTCGGTTCTGGTGTAAAAGTATAGAACAAGATATCATTGACAACCTTCGCGAATCAGCGAGGGTTGTTTGCTGTCTATTGAAAAGAAAAGACTACATATTTCACGTAAGTGTGAGCAATATCATTGCTTTTTATGTGATAAAGATTTATTATTATATTATAATGATTATAAATAAGGATTAACAGAAACCATGAATCCGTACGATAAAAGTAAAATTCAATGAATATAAACCGGAGGTGCGACCTGCTATGGCAAGTAACCGGGACAAGTCCATTTCAGAACAAATCTTTCACATTAAAAATCAATTGGTTGAAAAAGGATATAAGTTAACACAACAACGAGAAGTTACTGTACGTGTATTGCTTGAACATGAAAAGGATCATTTTAGCGCAGAGGAAGTATTTCTCCTGGTTAAAGAGCAGTTCCCTGAGATTGGATTGGCTACCGTATACCGAACTCTTGAACTGCTGAGTGACCTTCAGGTCGTTGAAAAGATTAACTTTGGTGACGGCGCTGCGCGTTTTGATCTGCGAAGTACAGACGGTTCCCATCACCACCATCATTTGATCTGTACAGAATGTGGTAAAGTGGAAGAGATTATGGAAGATGGTCTGCTTCGTTTGGAACAACAAATCGAGCGTCAGTATGGCTTTGCTGTTACGGATCATCGTCTGGATTTCCAGGGTGTATGCAAAGAGTGCAGACAAAAACATGTATTAAAGGAACAGGCAGCAGGATAATTCATTTCGGGAAGGTGCTCCCGAATCCAAAATCTGATATAATGAGTTTCAGAAGCAAGGGGCTTCCGTCGGCGGAATGCCCCTTTTTGCCGTCATGCGGACGGTGAAGGAGGAGAGATGGACGGATGAAGACACTGGTTATAGCGGAAAAACCCGACATGGGTCGAACCATTGCCGCCGTCATAGAACCAAAGGCCAAGAATAATCGCACATATCTGGAGGGTGAGCATTACATCGTCACTTGGGCGATAGGGCATTTGCTTGGACTGGCTGAACCGGATGCCTATGATACAAAGTACAAACGCTGGAATATAGCGGACCTGCCGATCATACCCGATCAGTTCAAGATTGTACCCAATCCGAGGACTAAAGATCAGCTTAAAATGATTGGAGAACTGGCAAAACGGGCTTCAGCGATCGTTAATGCTTGCGATGCAGGGAGAGAAGGTCAGTACATCTTCGCTCTCATACAACAGCAATTGAAGCTGCGTCAGCCTGTAAAGCGTTTATGGATATCGGATTTGACGGCAGAGAGCATTAGACGTGGATTTGATGGTCTGAAGGATGCCTCTGAATTTGAAAATTTGACCCATGCAGCTCGCGCCAGAAGTGAAGCCGATTGGCTGATCGGCATGAATGCCTCGCGGGCGTTTACAACCCGCCATAATGCATTGTTGTCTGTAGGCCGTGTGCAGACGCCGGTACTCGCGCTAATCTACGATCGGGAAATAGAGATTGAAGCGTTCCAGTCACAGACCTTTTATGAAGTAGCCGCCTGGTTTCGGCAGGAAGGTGTTGAGTACCGGGGACTGCGTCAGGGAGATAAGTTGACCGATGCGGAGGCAGCAGAGGCCATTGCAGCCACTGTGAAGGGCAAGACAGGGCAGATTACCAAATACGAAGCAAAGCAGACGAAGGAGTATCCGTATCGTTTGTATGACCTGACCCTTTTACAGCGTGAAGCCAATGCCAAGTTTGGATATGGAGCCAAAAAAACACTGGATATTGCACAGGCCTTGTATGAAAAACACAAGGTAATTTCGTATCCGCGGACAAACTCCAACTATGTTACAGAACAGAATATTGAAGGTATGCACAAAACACTAAACCTGCTTAAAAATGGTACCTATAGTGAGCTTGCACAAGGGGCCAAGCCAGAGCTTGTTCACAAGAATAATAAAGGGGTATGTAATCCGAGCAGGGTTGAGGATCACCATGCGATCCTACCTACTTTGAAGCGACCAGGTACCTTATCCAAGGATGAGCAGAACATCTATGATTTGATTGTCAGACGGTTTTTGTCTCACTTTTATCCTCCGGCGGAGTATAAGCAACATACCGTGCTCACCGAAGTGGAGAAACATCAGTTTAAGACATCTGTCAAAGAGCTGCTGTCCCTCGGATGGAAAGTGGTTCTCGGTTCTGGAGATCGGGAACAGGGCGGTGCAGGCAAGAAGAAGAGCAAGAAAAACGGCAATGAGGATGAGGAAGCTGAAGAGTGGACGGACAAGGCTTTTGCTGTACAACCTGAATTGCCTGTTCAATGTACGAAGAGTGAGTTCAAGGAGAAAGCGACCCAGCCTCCCAAAAGTTATACCGAGGGAACATTGCTGAAAGCGATGGAAAGTGCAGGCAAGCAGATCGAGAATGAAGAGCTGCGAGACGCAATGAAAGATAGTGGTCTAGGTACTCCGGCTACACGTGCGGCGACAATTGAGCGCCTCAAAAACGTAGGTTACATTACGCTGCAAGGGAAGAAAATGCAGTTAACGCTCAAAGGCAGAACAGCTATTGAGTTGATTCGTCGCGCGGGTGTAGATCTGCTAACTTCACCTGAGATGACCGGGCAATGGGAAAGAAGGTTATATCAGATTTCCAAAGGTGAGGCGGGTCAGGACAAGTTCATGGAGAACGTCAAGAAATTCACCTTGTCCATCATTGAGAAAGTGCGTGTACAAGCCCCAGCCCCAGCAGATGCTTTTGGGGAAGATTCACGGGCAGGCAGGGGCAAAGGTAAAGGAGCCAGGACCCAGGCCGGCAATACAAGGACATCTGCCAAGACGGCTAGTGGTGGTTCCGCTGTAAAAACGTCCCGTCAGACTACGGCATCTTCGTCCAGAGCGGGCAGTGGGAGAAGCACGACCACCAAGTCATCATCTTCAACAGCGAGCCCAACCGGAGTGAGAGAGTTACTGGCACCTTGTCCTTCTCCAGGCTGTACAGGTCAGATTATAGAGGGCAAGAAGGGTTATGGATGCTCACGTTTCAAGGAAGGCTGTTCATTTGTGGTCTGGAAAGAGTATGCAGGAAAGAAAATCACCAGTACGATGTTAAAATCGCTGATAGAGAAGGGCAGTACACAAGTACTGTCGTTCAAACGAAAAGACGGGAGTACGGTGAAGGCACGTATTATTTTGCAGGACGTAGTAACAGGCAAATTATCTGGTGAGAAGCATGATGCTTGATGTTAGTCATCATAAAGCAAAAGGACCCTTAACCAAGGGTCCTTTTCTGTTGCTGCTGTTGTATATTTTCGTGTATGACTTTTGGTACCTCTTCCAGTGCAGTGATGGTATACATCGACGTTTCCGGATTAGGCTGAAGTTCTACGATGTTGTATTGCCATTCATTTGGTTGTTTGATATAAATGCTGTGAATTCCGGCTTTTACCGCAGGCATAATATCTGTGCGTAGTGAGTTGCCAATCATCCATGTTGCCCGACGATCAAACGGACCGTTAGACAGAATGCCTTCCAGTGCCTCAACGTTTTTGTGTTGTCGGATATAGATCCGATCATCAAAATAAGCCGAGAGCTTCATCTGATCAATCTTGCGCTGCTGGATCACGGTTTCGCCGCCGGTATATAAGTAAAGGGAATGTCCAGCACCTTTGAGGTTCTCAAGCGTTTCAACCATATGAGGGTAGGGTTCAACCTCCTGATCGTACACACTCATACCCAACTTGCTCAGATAAGACTCTTCTCTGGGAGAGGTTAATCTGGCGAACTTGCCGGAGAAATAACGATAGGTATCAATCAGGGATTGCGGGAAATGATGACTCGCAAAGCCAAGCTTGTTCACTCCGGTTACATCAATCTCCAGCTGTTTTTCCCGAATCTCTTGTGTCGTCAGAGAATGTCCATCAAACCACTCTTGCATATTTTCAAAGAATTCTCCCAAAACCAGGTTGAAGTACTTGTTGCAATATACGAGTGTATCATCAAGGTCAAACAAAATATGTTGTTTCATTATTTTCATGATCTAACTCACTCCTTGTAGCCAGTAAATCCACAATGGTTCAACTAAATTAAATGCGAATATAGGATTCCAGGAACATATTTAATTCAGATACGCCATCCGGTCGAATACTATATTTCTCTTTACGGTTACTTCCGAGCAGATGGGTCCGTAGCAGACCTGCGATGCGTAGCGCCATAACCTGGTCTTTGACCGTGTCTTCGTCTTTACCCAATTCTTCACACATCTCAGCGAGGGATTTGGGTTCATCCGATACGTAACGAAGCAGGCGAAGTCTTTCGGGATCAGCCAAGGCATGGGTGAAACGTAAAAGACATGTTGGCGGCTGGTCTTCGTTCTCTTCAGGTGCATCTACGGGATACTGCATGATCATCATACCCTCATAGAAGCAGTACATATTAATAGGGCGATTGTGCACCGTTGGAAACAGGATAACTTCGTTCAATCCAGGCATCGGTTCAACAAGAACTCCTGCCGTAGCATATTCAATAAGCAGTTCAGGACCCATTTTATCAAGCAAAATGCGTTTTTCTTCGGCATCTTCTTCCAGCCATACACGCTGATCTTCGCTCATATTCTGACAGTAGTGTTCATCCCATAGTCGCAATAATGGGACATAACTGTTCCGAATGCGCGTAGATTCTTCTATTGTAAGAGCGGGCAGAAGAGGAGACACACGTGCATACAGGTCTTCCGCTGTCATTCCGGCAAGTATGTCCAGAAATTCACGATTTTCCTTCGTATCATTTTGATACGCAGCCCATGCAAACAGGACATCAAAATCATCAAAAGGCCAAGTGGCAGCAGGTGCGAGCGCAGCTCGTACATTGGAACTTAGTTTGCCTTCCACTTCCAGAATCCATTCAGGACCGATATCCAGATGCTGAATCCATTTTTTCGTAACATAAACCAGAAAGCTGTTGAGCATTTCATATATCGGTGAAACATCAATTTTCACATGATAAGCCATATTGTTGCAGAATCCTCCCGTCACATCTAAATGTACGCAGCGACTTAAGTACTATTATGGCTTGTTTTGCAGGGCGTTGTCCACTATAATGTTCAAGTCCGGGGCAAAGCCCTGATTCAAGAATAGCAGTTTAAAACCATATGTATATCATACAAAAGTCGTCAGCGATGGCGATTTTTCTTTGTGTGCTCGCAGGAGGAATGAATTCGTGTCATCGATTACTCGCCCCAAACTATCACACTCGACAGCCAATTATCTGATTTTGATTACGGTTATTGTGGTAGCTGGAATTAGTCAGGGGCTTTTGCTGCCTGTGCTTTCGATTTTTTTGGAGCAAAAAGGGGTTTCACCAGGTTTAAACGGATTAAACGCTGCTGCATTGTACATTGGCTCTTTTGCCATGACTCTAGTTGCGGAACGACTATTAGGGGCACTCGGGTTCAAAAAACTGATTGTGGGTGGCCTGATATTGGTCATGGTCCCTTTAGTACTATTTCCGTATTTACCAGATATTAAAATATGGTTCATATTGCGCCTGATCGTTGGAATAGGAGACAGCGCACTGCATTACGCGGCTCAGCTCTGGGTACTGCTTGTTACGGCACCTGAGAAACGTGGGCGCTACATATCGCTATATGGCATGTCCTACGGGCTGGGATTCAGTATTGGTCCGCTGGGAATTAAGCTACTTGGCTTCGGTGATGCTGTCCCTTTCTGGGTATTGTTCGTATGTATGGCAGCAGTACTTATACTGGTATTAATGAAGCTTCCGAATACGAAGCCGGAAAAAGCAGAGCATGGCCAGCTCCCTGAACGGCGCTTCCGTCGTAGTCTGGCATGGGCTTGGTACGCACTGTTACCAGCACTTTTATACGGATATATGGAAGCAGGTATGAATAGTAACTTCCCTGTGTATGGACTGCGTATTGGATTCGATACCAATCAGATTTCGTCGTTGCTTCCTTTTATCGGGATTGGAGGTTTGTTCCTTCAATTGCCACTCGGGATGTTGAGTGACCGATATGGGCGTAAGAAGATATTGATGTTTGCGGGCATCAGCGGGGGAATCATCTTCATGCTGGTTCCAGTCGCAGGTACGCATTTCTGGTGGACGCTTGTATTGTTAACGATTGCTGGTGGCCTGGTCGGCTCCTTTTTCTCGTTGGGCCTGGCCTATGCCGCAGATATTTTACCTAAAGTGTTGCTGCCTGCAGCCAACGTGGTGGCTTCCTTTCATTTCACGATTGGAAGTATTATTGGACCGAATCTGGGTGGTCAGATGATCAACTGGATTTCACCCGGAAGCATGTTTACCTTGCTCGGAATCATGTATCTTCTTTTCGGCTTGGCAGGTATATTATTTCGTCGTAAACCGGAGTTCGAATCTGTGTTAAAATAGAAGCTGGTGTTCGCATGGAAATTGATGTCCATTTCCGAGTACACTAGTGGTAGGGAAAAACATGGACAAGAGGAGACATCGCGATGATCAGAGTAGAGAACTTGAGTAAATCCGTTGGCGTGGACCGCGTTCCCGTTCTACGGGATATTCGATTTGATATGCAACAAGGAGAGATGATAGCTGTAGTTGGTTCAAGCGGTAGCGGAAAAAGCATGCTGCTCAAATGTCTGGCTATGATGGAGAAATGGGATTCCGGCCGGTTTACGGTGGATGGCGCCGAGATTTTGAAAGAAGGCTGGTCCGGAAAACGGAAAATCAAACGGGAATGGGCATACTTGGAACAGAATCCAGAACTATTTCCCAGACGTACGGCTCTTAAAAATGTATTAATCGGACGATCGGGTCAGACTCCTGTATGGAGAATGGTAACCGGTATGGTACGTTCTGATGATTATATGGGTGCTATGGATTATCTCGAAGGATTGGGATTACTTGATAAAGCACATCAAATAGCAGAGAAGCTCAGTGGTGGCGAGAAGCAGCGTGTTGCTATTGCAAGAGCACTTGCTCATGGTGCCAAAGTCGTTTTGGCCGATGAACCAGTGATTGGTCTTGACCCTCACACAGCAGATTCGGTGCTGGAAACGTTGCGCAAATTATGTGAAGAAGAACGTGCAACAGTCATTGCAGTATTGCCTATTGAACTTGCTGAGAAACATGCCACGCGAATCTGGGGATTGGCAGACGGTAAGATTGCTTTTGATATTCGTGGACGGAGATTGACACAGCAAGAAAAAAACCAGATTTAAACTATTGAAAAGAGTGATGAGATTGTTTAATTCACGGTGGGGACGCTTTGTAGCAGCAGGAACTATGGCGACTATGCTTGGGTCTGTTCTAAGCGGATGCACAGTCATAAGTGACCCCAAGCTTCTGATGAAGCAACCTATGATGTCCATGGACAAGGAGAAATTATATACGATTGTACAGAAGGAGCAACCATCGGAGAGCAAGTTAATCCGGCCCAAAGATCTGAATAATACGAGCATGATTCGTGTTGCAGATCTGAATGGTGATGGTACTCGTGAGGCTATTGTTTTCTATGAAACCCCTAATGAGAATGTGCGGATTCATGGAATGCTCTTAGAGGAACAGGGTGATACATGGGTGAAAAAACTTACATTTGACGTTCCAGGGAATAGCTTGCAATCATTTAAATTATTGGATATTACAGATGACGGAAATCCAGACATTGTTCTGGGGGTAAGTGTTGAAGCCCAGAAAGCCTTAATGGCCTACTCCTACAAAGGAGGTGCCCTTGAACAGGTAATGGGTGGTGTGCCCTACAATCAATTTATTATTGACGATATTCAAGGAAACGCACTGGATTTAAATGGAGACAACGAAAGTGATTTTGTGATAGTGACATTAAATACGAGTGGTTTTGCCACAATTGCCTTATATCAATTTAATGAGGGTAGTTTTAAAGAAGTAGATCGCATGCAGACTGACTATACTGTGAAAGAAATATATAGCGCACTCGGCGGACAGATTGCTGAGAACAAAATGGGTATTGTTTTGGATGCTGAGTTAGATGATCGAAGTACCTTTTCACAGATCATATATGTAAAAGAAGATAAATTGATAAATGCTTTCAAATCACCCGATCAAACTTATAGAGATGACAAAATTTTAAGTAGTGATGTCAATAATGATGATATTATTGAATATGGATTAAAAGAAACACCAAAGGGTTGGGAGCATTATGTCTTTGACGAGCGAATGTGGTTCTATACTTTTTACCAGTGGGATGGAAAAGACGGGAAGAAATTTGTCTCTTTTCAGTATAGAGACGATGCAAATTCATTCCATTTAAATCTCAAATCGGATTGGTATGGGAAAATAACTATTGATACTAAATCAGAAAAAAACAAGTATATTCGCTTTAAAATGATTGACACTGATGAAACTGTTGGTGAAATTAAATATTTCACACTTTCGCAGTGGGAACAGGAGAAGGGAAAGAGTTGGAAAGAAATCACACGAAACAATGAACATATTATTGCTTCACGTGGTTCTCAACTTGATGCGAACCCTGGACTCTTAGAAAATTTATCGCCGACAAATAGAAAGGAAGAACTTAATGAGTAAAGTGCTTATTCTTGAGGATGAGGAATCCATCCGCAGTTTTATTGTTATCAATTTGAAGAGAAACGGATTCGAAGTACTTGAAGCTGGAGATGGGCATGAAGCGCTTCGCATACTGCAAACAGTACCTGACATTGATCTGGCTCTACTGGATGTTATGGTACCTGGTATAGATGGTTTCGAGGTGTGCCGCAGGATCCGTGAGACCAATGAACGTCTGGGTATCATTTTCTTAACCGCCAAAGTTCAGGAACAAGATAAAGTATACGCACTCTCTGTTGGCGCAGATGATCATGTAAGCAAGCCTTTTAGCCCAACAGAGTTGATTGCGCGTATTCAGTCTTTATTACGTCGTGTGAACGTGCATCGGGAAACTGCGGCAAAGGTTACGTTCCAGTCTGGGCCATTTTCGCTGGACCTGATCTCGAAGCAATTCAAGAAACAGAATGAAGCCATTGAATTGACTCCAACGGAGTTTTCCTTGATTCAGTTTTTCCTTGAAAAAGAAAATACACCGCTCAGCCGTGATGTATTGTTAGATCATGTATGGGGCAAAGAGTACATGGGTGATCCCAAAATTGTGGATGTTAATATTCGTCGTCTACGTCAGAAAATTGAGAACAATCCTTCCGAGCCCGAATACCTCCAGACTGTATGGGGTCACGGCTACAAATGGAAGGGCCGGGAGCAATGATTAAAAAAGGCATTACGAGACAAATCGTATTACATTACTTCATCGTAGTTTTTCTTGCTCTGTTGTTAGTTGAATTCATATTTATGCTTGCAGTGCAAAGATACTATTATGAGAGCATTTATAACACTATAAACCAGCGAATTACGATGACAAATGATTTTAAAGAACCTTTGTCTCTAGTGAATGGGGCAGAAGATGGTAATAATCTATCGTATCTGCTTGTGAATCTTCAACTTGATAATACTGAATTACAAATTCTCGATTTGAACGGAAGAGTATTGGCCAGTTCTACAGCATTTGAGTCAGAACATGCTGTTCTTCAGACCAGTGATATCTCTCAGGCGATGAACGGGAATGTAGGTCGTTGGGTCGGGAGACAGCCAATTACAGGAGAACAAGTGATGGCAGTATCCCATAAACTTGACCTTGGAGGCGAGAATACTTACGTTGTCAGGTACTTGACATCTCTTGATTTAGTTAATTCAAAATTACTAGTGATGGGATTGCTTGCAGCTGCTGTAGGTGTTGCAGTGCTTTCTCTTGTATTGATCATCAGCATTGGTATGGCAAATTCCATTGTACGTCCAATTAACAACATCACCGCAGTATCTGCTCAAATGGCCAGAGGGCGGCTGGATGTCAGGGTTAAGGGAAATTATAAGCACGAACTGGGCGAATTGGCATCAACACTTAACTTCATGGCACATGAAATCGTGCGCAGTAATCAGATCAAGGATGATTTTATCTCCTCGATCTCACATGAATTAAGGACACCTCTGACCAGTATTAAAGGCTGGAGCGAGACACTGGATTCAGGCGGTTATGATCCCGAAGAAACCCGTATCGGTATGGGTATTATCTCCAAGGAAACCGAACGACTGATTGGACTTGTTGAAGAGATGCTGGATTTCTCCAAATTGCAGCAGAATCAGATGAAGCTGGTCAAAGGAACCGTCAACATTCGTGAAATTGTACAGGAAACGATGTTGAATGTTTGGGCCAAAGCGGAACAAAAACAGGTCCATCTCAAGTTGGAAACGGACGAGACTCGTGCTTATAATGTCCATGGAGACGGTAACAGACTGAAACAAGTCTTCCTGAATGTTGTGGATAATGCGATCAAATTTTCACATGAGAATTCCTGGATCTTCTTGTCGGTCAAAGAGGAGAATGGTCAGATCATTGCAGCTGTTCAGGACACCGGTATCGGAATTAGTGAAGAACACCTAATCAAAGTACGGGACCGCTTCTTCCAGGTAAATCATCAAAATGGGGGAACGGGACTGGGTCTTGCAATTACACAAGAACTGGTAGAACTGCACGAGGGAACGATCACGATGCAGAGTGAACTTGGATCTGGTACAACCGTTACGGTTACGTTACCGGCTGTGTCTGAGGAGATGGGTCCAGAAGAATCTGTAACCGCGTCTGGTGATGCTGATGTCACAGATGAGCGAACAGCAAGTGATACAAAATCGGATCTAGAAAAGTCTTAAGGTTTTAAAAGATAAGAGATTTTTCTACCTGATGATCGAGCATGTACGCTTTATAACTTCCATATCAACACCAAAAAAAGGCGAGCCATCGGAGGCTCGCCTTTTTCATATTATATTTGCTTAATTATGAAGAGAGTTCACCAGCGCGTAGGCGCCCACTTTTTTCATATACTTCTTTCAACATACGAACAGGTTGCGTACGGACAGCCGGTTTGGCAGAGACGATCTCGTTAGGTCCAACGACCACAATTTCATCTGCCGTACCTTTAACGATTGCACCGTCCTTGATTATTGCACCTTCACCGATGATGGCACGTTCGATGTGAACCCCACGGCCTATGCGTGCGTTAGGCATAACAACACTGTCTTTAACCTCAGAGCCTTTACCTACTTCTGCGCCGCAGAAGATAACGGAACGTTCCGAACGACCTTCGATTGCACAAGAGTCGTGAATCATGGAAGTAACATGTTCAATCTTTGTATGTCTTGCTTTGTAAGCACTTGGTTTGGAGCGCCAGTCGCGAGTAAACATCGGCCAGTTTTCTTTTTGCAGACTCCAGTCTTCCTCGTTGTGTAACAGATCCATATGTGCATCCCAAAGGCTCTTAACCGTACCTACGTCTTTCCAATAACCATTAAAGTTATAGACAAAGAGGGGATTATTTTCGTTCAACATTTGAGGAATCACATCTTTACCGAAGTCATGGCTGGATTCAGGGTTAGCGGCATCTTCCAAGAGATGGCGTTTCAGATAATCCCATTTGAACATGTAAATGCCCATTGAAGCCAGATTACTTTTTGGTTCAGCCGGTTTCTCGGCAAACTCGGTTACACGCAAATCAGCATCGGCAGCCATAATCCCAAAGCGATGTGCTTCATCCCATGGAACTTCCATAACTGAAATCGTTGCTGCGGCATTATTGGCTTGATGAGCCTCCAACATATCGCGATAATTCATATGATAAATATGGTCACCCGACAAAATTAGAACATTTTCGGGGTTTTGTTGATCAATATAGTCGATATTTTTATAAATAGCATCCGCCGTTCCCAAGTATTCGTCATTTCCTGTATGATAAGATGGAAGCAAGGATATTCCTGCCTCACTTGAGTTGCCATGTCCCCATGGTTCTCCTCCACCGATGTGATCGTGTAAAGATTCCGCTTGGTACTGCGTCAGTACACCTACAGTGTCAATTCCTGAATTAACGCAGTTACTGAGAGGAAAATCGATGATCCGGTAGTGCCCGCCAAACGGTACAGCGGGTTTTGCGAGACTTGAGGTTAAAGGGGCTAATCGTTTCCCTTCTCCTCCCGCCAACAGCATAGCGATGCAATCTTTATTAAACATAATCGTTTCCCTCCCAAAATATTGTGCATTGTAGTACATCATTAACGCAAAGTAGAGCAGATGAAACGATTGTTACTGTAAAAATTCTGAAAATGAACAACATTTTCTAATTCACCGCATTTTTCTTTTCAACTTGGCTAGACTGGGGTAATGGTTACTGTTATATCTATTTTCTTGAGAAGAAGGTGATCTCTTGGCCATTCAACCGTTAGCACACCCGGACATATTGCCGGAGCATATTTATTTATTTCATGAAGGTAACCTTCATCACAGTTATCGAATGTTGGGCGCGCAACCTGAGACTTGCGATGGCCTTCAGGGGTATCGCTTTACCGTGTGGGCACCAAACGCCGTAGAAGTAGGACTGGCTATGGACCGCAATGAATGGAAAGGCGAAAAGGAACCTTTATATAAGATACCCGAATCAGGATTTTGGAGTCGTTTTTTTCCGGAAATTAGCGAAGGAACTTTATACAAGTTCCGTATATTAACGGAAGATGGAACAGAATTGCTCAAAGCGGACCCATATGCGTTTCAAGCAGAGGTTCGACCTCAGACAGCCTCTGTCACCAGTTCAATCGAAGGGTACAAATGGAATGATGGGGCCTGGAGACGCAAACAACGTGCCATGTATAACAAACCTCTACATATTTACGAAATGCACATGGGAACCTGGAAGCGCAAAGAAGACGGAAGCCTCTATAGTTATCGCGAGATGGCTGATTTGCTTGTTCCTTACTTATTAGAAATGAAATATACACATGTTGAAATGATGCCCCTCAGTGAGCATCCATATGACCTTTCGTGGGGCTACCAAAACACAGGGTTTTATGCGCCAACCAGTCGTTATGGGCATCCAAAAGATCTGATGTATCTAGTGGATACACTACATCAGGCAGGGATTGGCGTATTGCTGGATTGGGTACCTGCACATTTTGCCAAAGACGCTCATGGGTTGCGTATGTTTGATGGTACGCCTTTGTATGAGTATGCAGACCCGATGTTAGCAGAGAAGCCAGGCTGGGGTACTCTTAGCTTTGACTACTCGAAACCTGAGATTCGTTCATTTCTGATCTCCAATGCATTATATTGGATGGAGATGTATCATTTTGACGGACTCCGTGTTGATGCGGTTACGAGTATGCTTCGGCTTGATTTTGAGAAGCAGCCAGGCCAATATCGTACCAATGATGAAGGTGGTCTTGAGAACAAGGAAGCTGTAGCTTTTTTGCAGCAGCTGAATGAGACGGTGTTCAAGTATTTCCCTTATGCATTGATGATGGCTGAAGAATCCAGTGCATGGCCAATGGTGACTTTACCTGTAGATGAAGGTGGTCTGGGCTTCAATTACAAATGGAACATGGGCTGGATGAACGATACGCTTGATTACATGGAATCTGATTTTCATGAGCGTCCTTCCAAACATCATTTGCTGACTTTCCCGGTCGTATACTCCTTTGCTGAAAATTATGTGCTACCTCTGTCACATGACGAAGTTGTTCATGGCAAAAAGTCGCTCCTCGACAAGATGCCAGGAACCTATGAGCAGAAATTTGCCGGCATGCGTGCTTTTCTGGGCTATTTTATGACTTTCCCAGGGAAAAAGCTGCTGTTTATGGGTGGAGACTTTGGCCAGTTCATCGAATGGAAAGATGAGGATCAACTGGACTGGTTCTTACTGGATTATGACAGTCACCGCAATTTGCATAAGTTTGAGCGTGAGCTGTCTAACCTGTACTTGAGTGAAAAAGCTTTGTGGGAGCTTGATCATTCCTTGGACGGTTACGAATGGATCACTCCGGATGATCAGGACCAGAGCGTCATTTCATACGTACGCAAAGGAAAAAAACCTGCGGATACACTCCTTGTGCTCATTAACTTTCAGCCGGTCAAGCGGGAGCGTTACCGGATTGGTGTCATGCGTCCCGGTATGTATACCGAAGTACTGAACAGTGACCATTCCGTTTACGGCGGTTCAGGCATTACTAATGATATGCAACTGCCTACCGAAAAGATTCCTTTTCATGGGCATCCGCATAGTCTCGAATTGGTATTGCCTCCGCTTAGCATCGTGATTCTAAAAAAGAACACACGTCGGAAAACGGATGAATCACCTGCGAGTATAACTTCCGTCAGTTCAAAAACGAAGAATAAAAATGAAAGCAACACGCTCAAACCGAAGAGGAGGACAAAGGCATGAATATTCTATTTGCTGCTGCTGAAGTACATCCATTTATCAAAACAGGAGGCCTTGCTGACGTAATCGGTGCTCTCCCGTTTGCATTGAAGAAGAGCGGGGCAGATGTGCGGGTGATTATGCCTAAGTACAAGGGGATTCCCGATGAGTATAAAGACGCGTTACAGCCCGTAATTACAACGGATGTGCCTCTTGGCTGGCGGAGACCTTATTGTGGAATAGAAATGCTGGTTCATGATGGGATTCCAGTGTATTTTGTGGATAATGAGTATTATTTTGGGCGTGATGGGGTGTACGGATATATGGATGATGGCGAGCGCTTCGCCTTCTTCAACCGTGCAGTTCTCGAAGTGTTGCCACAGATTGAGTTCAAGCCTGACGTACTGCACAGTCATGACTGGCATGCAGGAATGATTCCTTTGGTGCTTGAAGCCCATTACAGACACGATGCATTCTACAGTGATATTCGTACGGTATTCACCATACATAACTTGTTGTACCAAGGGGTATTCCCGCATGAGTTATTCAGTGAAATCCTGGAGCTTGACGATCGATATTTCACCGTGGATGGAGCCGAGTATTACGGTAATGTCAACTTCCTGAAGGCTGGAATTGTCTACGCTGACCATGTAACAACCGTTAGTCCAACTTACGCACAGGAAGTGAAAACATCTTATTACGGATACGGTCTGGACGGACTGCTCAGTTCACTTGGAGATCGATTCAGCGGGATTGTAAATGGCATTGATACCAAGAGTTACAACCCGGCTACAGACAGCAAGATCCCGGTGAAATACAGAACAAGTCTGTCCAAGAAAACGGAAAACAAAATTGAGCTGCAAAAGGAACTTGGATTGCCTGTTCGACCTGATGTACCCCTTATGGTCATGGTCACAAGGCTTGTGGATTCCAAAGGACTTGATCTGGTCTGTCGTATCCTGGATGAATTGTTGTATTATGATGACATTCAATTCGCGGTACTGGGGACAGGAGAGCAGGCGTATGAACACTGGTTCCGTGAAGCCGCGAATCGTTATCCACTTAAAATGTCTGCACAGATTAAGTTCAACGACGGGTTATCCCGTCGGTTCTATGCAGGCAGTGATATCTTCCTGATGCCATCCAGATTCGAGCCGTGTGGTATTAGTCAGCTGCTGGCTCTGCGGTACGGTAGTGTGCCTCTCGTAAGGGAAACAGGCGGTCTGAACGATACTGTGCAGGCATATAACGAGTTTACTGGAGAAGGGAATGGTTTCTCATTCACAAGCTTTAATGCACATGACATGATGAATACCATTCGGCGTGCTGAGGAGATCTACAAACAGCCAGAACACTGGAAGAAAATTGTGAAGAATGCAATGGGTGGAGAATACAGCTGGAACGTCTCTGCTGAAGAATATATGGACATTTATCGTCGGATCACACTTGATCCTGTAAACTGATGTAATCCTGAAAAAGTCGC
Organism: Paenibacillus sp. GQ49; assembly: GCF_059759055.1. Classification (NCBI taxonomy): domain Bacteria; kingdom Bacillati; phylum Bacillota; class Bacilli; order Caryophanales; family Paenibacillaceae; genus Paenibacillus; species Paenibacillus sp. GQ49. Next base: position 38,735 of record NZ_JCAXEL010000009.1, on the reverse strand, counting down.
AGCATATCATGCTGTGGCTTTTTTCAATCCAATAAACAAAACACTTCCAAAGTTCAGAATAAAGTATCATCTGAGACGATGGAAGTGTTTTTCTTTTCTTTTATATGACTGTTCAGAATTTAAACCTCAGCCGTGTTGGATGGTTGTAGGATCAAGCTGTCTATACAAAATGCGGTACCCATAGGGGTCAAGCTTAATATTCATCATTCCATCGGCTGGAAACACAGGCTCTTCAGTTAATGCATCTTTCCAGTCTTTGGTTTCCATAGGATGAGAAAGCGTTCGATCTTGAGGTGTATTGTTCATCCATACGGTAAAGTGAAGGTTGTCATCCGCACGCTCGTACACGATACAGGGATCATTGTGGTCAGCCTTGAGGAATCGGAAGCGTCCTTTGCGCAGGGCTTCATTACTTTTGCGTAAATCGATCATCAGGCGATAGAAATCATACAATTCTCTGTCTTGCTTGGCCGGGTCCCATTCCATACATTTTCGACAATCCGGGTCAGCATCACCACTAATTCCCACCTCATCGCCGTAGAAAATACAAGGTGTGCCGATATAGGTGAAAAGAAATACAACCGACAATTTTAAACGGCGTTTGTCTTCTCCTAACCGGGTAAGCAATCGTGGGGTATCGTGGCTGCACAGCATATTAAAGATCACTTCGTTGGTTTGTTGCGGATAGCGCATAATCAGTGAACCCATCTCGTTGGCAAAGTTATACCCATCCATTGAACCGCAGAAGAACTGGAGCACTTTGTCGGCAAATGGATAATTCATGACGGAATCGAATTGATCCCCCATGAGCCAGGTCAAGGAGTCGCTCCATACTTCACCAACAATATAGGCTTCCGGATTCGCTGCCTTAACAACCTTGCGAAAATCACGCCAGAAATGGTTATCCACCTCATTTGCTACATCCAGACGCCACCCATCCAGCTTGATTTCCTTGATCCAGTACTCAGCTACATCGAGTAGATATGCCTTAACCTCAGGGTTGGCTGTATTGAACTTGGGCATGTTGCCATAGAACCCAAATGTATCGTAGGTTGGTATACCATCCTTGATCTGAACCGGATATTCATTGATGTGGAACCAGTCGGCATACTTAGAGTTTTTTCCATTCTGGAGAACGTCTTGAAAAGGAGGGAAGTCTTCGCTGCAATGGTTAAACACCGCGTCAAGCATGACACGTATACCCAGGCGATGACATTCTTCTGTCAATTGTTTAAGCAGGGCATTATCACCGAAATGGGGGTCGACTTTTTTATAATCAATCGTGTCGTATTTGTGGTAGGAATTGGCCTGGAATAACGGGGTAAAGTAAATGGCGTTCACGCCAAGTTCAGTTAGGTCATACAGATGATCCAGTACACCTTGCAGATCTCCACCAAAATAATTGTCCAACTCAGGTTTGCCACCCCAGTCATGCGTTTCTTTAGGATTCAGCTTGGGATCTCCATTAGCAAACCGTTCCGTCATGATCTGATAAAAGACGGCTTCTTTGGCCCACTCGGGCACCTTAAACACATCAATTTCATGTATATACGAGAACTCATAATATCCTCCAGTTGGATAGGGGGTCTCATAATGAATGCCATTATCCGCTAGAAAAACATCTTCTGAACCGGCAGTTATCCGAAATATATAAGTGAGACGTTTGAATTGTGGCTTGACGGCAGCCTCCCAATAATCAAACATATTATCCGAAGCAGCCTTCTCCAATTGAATTTCCTTGTACGTTCCATTCCAATCGTACTTATCTCCGGTCAGTGCGGTCACATATTGCACATCATTACGTTTGGTTCGTACGCGCAGATGTATGGTAGACGAATTATAGGCATAAGCCCACTTGTCACGAGGAACATGATACATGGCTTCGAGCAGCATGACAGCACCTCCTGAATATAGGATAAGTTATAAAGGTTGTTCAATAGCCCGCTTTTGATTACAAGTGATGCCTATCGGCATCATTGGCATCGAATATGGAATTCAGCCGAAATGTCCGTTGCTCACGTAGTTTTGCCTACGCTCCGCTACTCCATTTCTAGCTTCATTCCATCTTCTCGGTACTGAAAACCGGTCTTTAGAACACGCACTTATAGTTATAATTAACCAAGTTAGCCAGCAAATGAATCACATTTACTGTAATAAAATGTATTATTTTCATCGTTTTCAAAGGTTTCTTTCACAGCATTTCCAGCTTCGGGCTGAATATACTTACAGATAATTTAGAAAAAGGGTGCCCTGAACAGCTTGAAATCCAAGATTGTTCAGGGCACCCCTATATAACATGTTGAAAGTGAATTTTAGCGAATAGCTTGCTCGAACTCCGTGCGGATGGTTTGAAGCAGCTCTGGCTGGCTCAGTACGTCATAGGCTGTTGTAGCAAGTGCCTTGGCTCCCAGAATCATGCCGTCCAGCGCGCGCTCCTGTAGTGCAAGGTCACGGAAGGCTATGGAGTGCAGTGTATGAACCTCATCCACAACACGGATGTAAGGATGGATCGCAGGACATTTCAGGGAAACATTACCGATGTCCATAGATCCGTGATCATTACCACTCACGATCTCTTCTTGCGGGATACCAAGTTCCATCAGATTTTGACTAAACGCAGCTGAGAATGCTTCATTGGTAACCATCTCGTCATAGGAGGTTTCATAGTTGGATGTCACCAGCTTGCATCCTGTCTGGAGAGCAGAGCCTTCAGCGATCTGAATCACACGTTCTGTGAGGATATTCAGTTCTTTGCGAGTTGCTGCCCGTACATAAAACTGCGCAGAAGCATAGTCAGGAATGATATTTGCTGCCTGACCTCCGTTGTTGATCACACCATGAATGCGCACGGTGCTTTTTACTTGTTGTCGGAATGCGTTGATTCCGTTGAACGTTTGAATGACGGCATCAAGAGCATTAATACCTTCGTGCGGACTTGCAGCAGCATGTGAAGATCGGCCATGGAATTCAAATTGCACAGCATCAATAGCCAGCGAGCTGCCTGACTTTTCGTAGGCATAATACGGATGCGCCATGAGAGCGACATCACAGTCATCGAACAGGCCTGCTTCCGCCATCGGAACTTTGGCACCACGTGTCTCTTCAGCGGGTGTACCAAACACTTTAATTGTTCCGCCTACTTCATCCAGAATGGATTTCAGCCCAACAGCAGCTCCAAGACTCATCATGCAGATCAGATGGTGACCACAAGCATGACCGATCTCCGGCAAGGCGTCATATTCGCACAATAAAGCAATGGTAGGGCCGGGTTTGGCGGCTGAATAGGTTCCGATAAAGGCTGTCTCCAGACCAAGGATTGGAGCCTCTACAGTGAAACCGTGGAAGACCAGTTCTTCTTTCAAACGAGCAGAAGCAAGATACTCTTCATTCCCCAGTTCGGGGTTGGCACCGATATATGATGAAATGGCTTTAAAACGGGAAGCATATTGATCAATAACCGTCAGGATCTGTGATTTGTTAGATGTCATTAGTAAACTCCTTATGCAAAATGAAAATAATTTATTGATTATATCATGTTTGCTTTATTTTTTCAGAAACAAGTCAAGATTTGTAATGTCAAAATGCATTGCATAATCATGCATTGTACTTTATAATGACTCAGTCATCAACATGAGAAGCATACAAAGTATTGTAAGGGGAGAGAACAAGGTTGAAATTGATAAGTCGTTACACTATGATGCTGTTGACCTTTGTTGTTCTGCTGACGACTGCCGTTCCTGTGGCATTTGCAAGTGGGACTTCAGACAATTCAAGCAGTAAAAAGCTGGTGCTCGGTACAAGTGCCGATTTTGCACCCTATGAATTCCATAAAGTGATCGATGGCAAAGATCAAATCGTAGGGTTTGATATTGCCATTGCCAAAGAAATTGCCAAAGACCTTGGCGCTGAGCTTGTCATTGAAGATATGGGCTTCGACGGACTCCTGCCTGCATTGCAGAGTGGCCGTGTGGATCTGGTCATCTCGGGCATGACACCAACCGATGAGCGGAAGCAAAGTATTGATTTTTCCGACACCTATTACAAGTCTAAACAAGTAATCATGGTTCGCAGTGCGGATAAAGACAAATATCCGACGATGGCAGAACTGGAAAATGAAAAAATAGGGGTGCAGAAGGGTTCCATTCAAGAGACAATTGGACAGAATATCCCTGGAGCGAAGCTTACTGCGCTTGATAAAATATCTGATATTGTGTTGCAGTTGCAAACGAATCGTATAAATGCAGCAATCGTTGAAGATACCGTTGCTGCGGGATATCTGGACGATGTGATTGCACTTGCTCCTGCTGTTCCTGATGAAGAACAGGTAGAAGCAGCAATTGGAATCCGTAAAGGTAATACAGAGTTGCTAAGTGCGGTAAATGGAACGCTCGAACGATTGAAAAGTGAAAATAAGATCGAACAAATGGTCACAGACGCCAGTCTCCTGATGGCTGATAAAGTGAACAAATCACAAAATATAATTGAAGTGTTCTGGCAATACAAGAGCTTCTATGCAACAGGTGTAGGATACACGCTCCTGTTATCTGCACTTGGTGTAATATTTGGGGTTATTATCGGACTGATCATCTGTTTGTTCCGTCTGCATGATGTAGCCATTCTGCGTTGGATTGGAACAGCGTATGTCGAAGTCATTCGTGGTACTCCAATGTTAGTGCAATTGATGATAATCTATTACGGATTGGCCTTGACATTTGGTATTAATTTTAGTCCCCTGCAAGCGGGTATTATCACACTTTCCATCAATAGTGGTGCCTATCTTGCGGAGATTTTCCGTGCAGGTATTCAAGGGGTGGATCGTGGCCAGTTGGAAGCAGCTCGCTCTCTCGGAATGGGCAGAGGTGCAGCCATGCGCTACATCATATTGCCACAGGCTTTCAAGGCCGTATTGCCGGCAATTGGTAATGAATTCATAACGATCATCAAGGAATCCTCCATTATCTCTGTTATCGGTATGGTGGACATTATGTATCAGGCAAGTGTGGTCAAAAACATTACGTACCAAGGAATGAGTCCGTTTGTCATTGCGGCAGCCATTTACTTTGTATTAACGTTCATTTTGTCCAAGCTGCTGGGACGACTGGAAAGGAAGTTGAGTGCAAGTGATAGACGTTAGACAATTACACAAATCTTATGGAAATAACGATGTGCTTAAGGGCATTAACGTGACGATTGGCAAAGGTGAGGTTGTCGTGGTCATCGGCCCTTCCGGTTCAGGTAAAAGTACTTTCTTGCGTTGTCTGAACCTGTTGGAACAGCCTACCTCAGGAGAGATTGATTTTGAAGGTGTGTCAATTACGGACCCCAAGCACAACATTAATGCAACTCGTGAAAAAATGGGCATGGTGTTCCAGCATTTTAACCTGTTCCCACACAAAACGGTACAGCAAAACATCACGATTGCTCCGATTAAAGTGAAGAAACAATCCACGCAGGAAGCGGAGAAAATTGCTGCTGATCTGCTTAACACCGTGGGCTTGTACGATAAAAAAGATACATTCCCGAATCAGCTGTCTGGTGGACAGAAGCAGCGGATCGCCATTGCTAGAGCATTGGCCATGCAGCCGCATGTGATGCTGTTTGACGAGCCTACGTCGGCACTGGACCCTGAGATGGTCGGCGAAGTGCTGGATGTCATGAAACGTCTTGCAGAAGGCGGGATGACCATGGTCATCGTGACACATGAGATGGGTTTTGCACGTGAAGTGGGAGACCGGATCCTGTTCATGGATGGCGGGGTTATTGTAGAAGAGGGAACACTTGATGAGGTATTTGGAGCACCGAAAAATTCACGTACACGTGATTTTCTTGCCAAAGTACTCTAAACAAAGTGATCAAATAGCGTTACTGACTTCGAGTCGGTAACGCTATTTTTTTATGCGCATTAATCACTTATGGTTGCGAAATGTAACTTTTCTGTTACCAAATATAAAGAAATCGGTTCGCCCAAATTTTCTGAATTATCCAGTATTCTTCAGTTGATGACATGCTAAAAACTATTTGGTAAGAATTACTACAAGTTCAGGTTACAAAATTGTGATATATTGAACTCTGCCGAAACTTCCGGACAGGGAGTGCGGGGGATGTAACGATGCAGATTGTGCAGGGGGAAGATCTACAGCACACTGCTTGGGGTGAATTAGGGGTACATAACGTTTCAAATGTAATGAAGAACCTATAGGGTGGGCTCCTCATCCGAATCCGACAACTAACTTCGCAGGCACAATGAGGGAGGAAGACCATGATTAACAAGAAACGTATAGCCAAAACAGCAGTAGCATTAATGACAACAGCAATGCTCATTCAAGCCGTTCCGGCTCACGCTGATTCAGTTCATGTGGCCAAAGAAGGGGATACCTTCTACACCTTATCAAAACAATATGGAGTAGCAATGAACACGTTGGTTAAAGCAAACAACGACATTTCACCTTACAACATTTATGGTGGTTTGAAAATTACGATTCCCGGTAAGGCAAACAATGTAGCTGCCGCGGCGACGGAGAGCAAGACCCAAGCCAAAACGGTTACCACAGCAAGTTTGGACGTTAACGCAGATAACAAAGTGGTTCAGGCCTGGGGTAAAACATTCGATTACAGCAAAGCTGTGAACGTGAAAGCAACGGCATACTCTGCAGATCCGTCTGAAAATGGAGGCTGGGGTGCAGTCGATTATTTCGGAAATGACCTTGAACTGGGTACGATTGCAGTTGATCCAAGTGTAATTCCACTCGGAACCAAAGTACTGGTAACTGGCCACAGCCATCCAGGATTGCCAAAACAGGCTTTTGTAGCCACCGCGCGTGATGTGGGCGGTGCAATCAAGGGTCACCGGATTGATATCTTTATCCCGGGTAGCAAACAGTCCGTAAGCAAATTTGGTTTCCAGGATATCGAGCTGTATATTCTGAAGTAGAAAATAAATTACATCTAACGAATTCAAACAGGGTGTCTGCTAGTCGCTAATTTGCGATTGGACAGCACCCTTTTAATATTCTCATTTATTTTGCTATCACGGTCAGCTTAATCTATGGCCTTTGGCAACCCCAGCATTTCGTCCAAGGTGACGAGTTCATATCCGCGCTTTTGCAATTCCTCAATGATTTCAGGCAAAGCCTCAATCGTGCCGTTCAGGTTTGATCCTACACCGCCTCCAGCATGTTGCAGAACGATGGAGCCGGGTCTTACGGCAGACAGGATGTTATCTTTCACCTGTTCCTTTGAAAGGCCTTTCCAGTCCAGAGAGTCTACGTTCCAGTTCACAATGCTATAGTGTTGTTTGGCAGCCCATCTCAGCTGTTCTTCATTAATGTCTCCATAAGGTGGCCGAATCATCTTGGGCGTATATCCCGCCAAACGTCGAATAATATCCCCGGTATGTAAAATTTGTTTGCGAAAAGCATTCATCGACAGCTTACTGAATTCAGGATGATTGTAGCTGTGATTACCAACCATATGCCCTTCCTTAACGATGCGTTTCACCAGATCCGGATGTTTCTCAGCACGACTACCCACGATGAAGAATGTAGCTCTGACATTGTATTTCTTCAATACATCCAGCACTTGTGGAGTAAATCGTGGATCAGGTACATCATCAAAAGTCAGCGCAACCTTCTTTGTTGAAGGACCATTGGTTTTGAACGTATCGGCATATTTTTGACGTAACTGTCCCAATGTCAGTTGTTCTTCTTCCGCAGAATCCGAACCTGATACGGATTCACTTGGCGGGCTTGAAACATCCCGCGATGAAACTGGAGCATGATATCCTCCGAGAAAAATAACGATAACCATCAGCATAATGAGGCGTACGCGCATAATAACGGCCTCCTTTTCCAAAATGACGTTCTCTTTGGTATGCCCGGGGTATCCATAAGTTATGCGTAGTGTGAGAATTTTCATTGCCGATGTAGCTCATGAAAGCCATAATTCCTCCATATATAACATATAGAAAAGGATAGGTGGATGGGTATGAGTACATATGATTTGAAATCCATACGTTTACAGGTGATTGAAGCAGGAGAAGATAAGATTTTTCTCGTTACGGGAGGAAAGGCGCATATTGGCGCCGCAGCCACATTCTATGTGGATCATGAGCGCGTATGCGGGACGACGGTACATATTCCCGGGCATAAAGAACAAGAACTGTGTGAGCGGCTTGCCCGGAAGGCTGCCCAGCAGCTGAAAGTAACCGTTACGGTGATCATGGGGATTCATTTTGATTCCATCACGCGGATGCAGATCGACGAAATCGTGCAGACTGCAGAGAGGTTAATGGAAGACCATCTGAACAAAGATAAACGATCTTCCTGACGTAAGAGCCATCGAATGTTTTGATTTTATTTGCTAAAATTGAAACGAGTTGCAGATTGTTACGTATGTATGTTTATATACGATGTAATATCGACTAGGAGGAATAACATAATGTCCATTTTCAAACGTTTGCGTGATCTAACCATGTCTAACATCAACGCTATTATTGACAAGGCGGAAGATCCAATCAAGATGACGGACCAATATATCCGTGACATGCAAGAGGATCTGGAAGATGCGGAGAAAGCAGTAGCTCAACAGATCGCCATTGAGAAGAAATTCAAGCAGTTATTCGAAGAGCAGGAAGCTCTTGTGAAGAAACGTGAAGAGCAGGCGCATACGGCGGCACGTGCTCAGAATCTGGATTTGGCTCGACGTGCTCTGGAAGAGAAAAAGGCTGCTGAAGAGAAGATGGCTGAGTACAAAACCAGCTATGACCAAAACAAGGCTTCTGCAGATAACCTGCGTGGCAAGCTCGACGAGATGCGTAAGCAACTGACTCAAATGAAGAACAAACGCGAAACACTGGTAGCACGTTACAATGCAGCAAAAGCCCAAACGGAAATCAACAAAGCGTTGAATGGGTTTGGCTCTGATACTGCAAGTGCTGGTATGAAGCGTATGGAAGAGAAAATGATGCAGATGGAAGCACAGGCAGAAGCAAGTAACGAAATGTCTTCCAAAGGCAAGTCTTTGGATGAAGAGTTCGAGAAGTTGGGTAAAGATCAGGCTGTTGAAGACGAACTCGCAGCATTGATGAAACAATACGATAATAAGAACTAATACCTTGGTTGTCAGCAGGGTTAACCAGCGGAGGAGAAGAGTATTTCTCCTTCGCTTTTAAATGCGGTTCATGTTGATATGTGGGGGCTGTGTAAATGGATTTGAATATTTTGGCGATGCTGGTCTGGACCGGATCTGGTTCGGTTTTGCTGTTTGTCTTGATGTATGTAGATTCACTGTTCACGAAATATAAGGATTTTGCTGAAGTCAAGGCTGGCAATATGGCTGTTACTACACGTATGGTTATGAAATTATTTGCACAAGGATATGTACTCGCTACGTCCATTTCTACGGCTGGTCATCTTGGAGAAGCATTGTTGGTCTCCGTTGTATCCTTTATCATTTTGTTGATTCTGGAGAGTGTTGTACACTTTATGATTCGCAAATGGGCCAATCTGGATCTGGATACGGGAATTCAGCAAGGGAAGACAGGATACGGGTTGTTCTCTGGCGCTTTACATATCGTGGGCGCACTGATTATTGCAGCTTGTTTATAAGATAAGGAACAGGAGTAATTCTCATGAGTGTATGGAAACGAATTAAAGGAATACTAACAAAACCTGAACCACCGCAGGCAGAGAAAACGATGCTTCAGCTTGCACCTGGTGATATCTGTGAGGTTTCTCTGGTCACTTATGAAGTCGTTGGTCGGGTACAAAATCGCGCTCGAAATGCAGTTGTGCTCACGCTGCAGGATGGTACCGCATTTCGATATTTGCATATCGAAGAACGGGAACTCACACGTTACGCTCTATATACACCAATTGATGGCAGGCTTGATGCACCTGATGAGGTGCCCACGTTGCTGGACCTGGATGGACGCGCATTTCATCTGGAGGAAGAGTATGGAGGCATGGTATCAACGGCAGGTAGAACTCCATATGGCCAGGCTGGAGAACAATTGGTATGGCAGTATCAGTCGGATGATAATATGCTTCTTCGGGTGGAGTGGCAAGACAGAAGATTTACACTGTATGAGGGTGAGTCCATTCTTCCTGCGGATATCAAAGTGATTCGTTCGAGCTAGGGGAGGTTCCCAATGAAAAAACGCTTGGCACATGGATTAAAATTAATGCTGGTCCTCAGCCTTGTGATGTCTCTGTTGTCCGCGTGCGGAGCACCTTCTGTTCAGGACACATACCCGCTTGAATCGGTTAACGGCAGTGGTAACTCAACGTCCTATGTGTACCGGGCTTCTGACCGTACCGTTCCGGAAGTGGCCCAGGAATTGTCTGACCAAAGGCAACCGGATCAGATCTCGGCAGAGAACACGGAGCGTATGTTCCTCGTGTATCAGGACGAGTATTATCACCTGCAACAAGACCCGAACAAGCCGGAGGATACCTTGGTTGAGGTGGACTCCAAGGAATATGTTCGGCAGAACTACGATTCATCTTTTTTACAAGGTTACCTCACCGCTACATTAATTGGTAATCTGTTCGATTCTTTTGGCGGGCGAGGTTATGGCAACTATCGAGGATATACCAATAAAGATACGTATAAACCGAGTGCAGGATCTTATCGTGCACCAACAAGTAATGACAAGAAGCTTGCTCCACCTATTACTGTTGATCGGAAAGGTACGATTACAAGGCGCGGAAGCGATAAAGATTCAAGCGTGGGATCTGGCGGAGGATTATTCAACCGCAACAAGGATCAGAGCAAGGGAACCATTGACCGCAATAAGAGCAGTGGTGGGTTGTTTGATTCACCTAAGAGATCCTACAAAAAACCAAAAACCAGAGTGGGCGGCGGCCGAATTAAGAGGCGAAGATAATAAACATCTAATCATAAGGATGGCTGCCAATCGCATAGTTCATTTAAGAACAGTGAAAAGGGAAGGCGGATTCACCTCGCCGGCACATGACCTTGGAGCTGTTCTTTTTGGTTTACGATTGGCGAACATGATTGGATTTGCGTACACGGGGAATCGTTGAAGCAGGCTGTTTACGAATCCAGCGGATAAATGGAATCATTCGTTCATCCTGTCTCAAGGACTGCAGGTCCGTGAGACCAAGGGTTACAATGTCGCGATTGGTGTATAGCGAATGAATCTGTTTGTGACAGGGGATGCACAGGTTGGCTGTTGGCAGTAATGTTCCGCCCATTTCTTTGGGTGTCAGATGATGAACGGTTGTATTCACAGGTTCTCTTCCGCATAATTCACATCGATTACTCATGATTATCGCCTCCCTTTGTCACTTATATTATGAGCAGACAAGATGCCTTTCATGTTGAATATTGGTCAAGGATGTTACACCTGCAAGAAATAAGATTTTGTTTGTCACAGGATTCAATAAGTGATGTACTTGTTATCTTACAGCATTCGGGCTACACTTTTTAAAAAGATGATATGTCTCTAGGAGGTAAGAATACTTTTGAAAATGAACTCACATTCACATGATATGACAACTGCCAAATTCAATCGTACAGCTGTACAGGTACCGGATGCCCAAGCCAAAATAGCTGCAAGAGTTACTGTAGGCTCCATAGAGAAAGTTCACCTTGAATCTGCTCATGGCCGCACACTTGCAGAGACAATTCAGGCTCCTCATCCGTATCCATTCTTCCGGAGATCGGGTATGGATGGATTCGCGATTATAAGTACAGATACCATAGATGCATCGAGTGATCATCAAGTTTGGTTTCGAGTAATTGATGAAATTCCTTGCGGCTACACCTCGGATCACACCATTGTTTCAGGTACAACTGCTCGCATCATGACGGGTGCACAGGTACCGGAAGGTGCGGATGCGGTAGTCATGATGGAGATGACCGAGAGCAAGGTAGAGGGCGGAGAACAATGGATTGCATTGAAACGGCACATATTATCGGGTGCTAACATCACCCCAATTGGACTGGAAGTCCAAGAGGGACAGCAACTGCTCGAAGCAGGAACGATCATCAAGGCAGGAGAGCAGTCCGTGTTAGCTACTTTTGGCATAGCAGAAGTTCCCGTATTTCAACGTCCCAAGGTGGCGATATTCGCAACCGGCACGGAATTGCTTGATGTAGATGAGCCATTACAACCAGGTCGGATTCGGAACAGTAACAGTTACATGCTGCGCTCTCTGGTTGTTGAAGCAGGTGGAGAGCCTGTGATGTACGGTTCTATTGCAGACGATGTGAATACGGCAAGGGCCAAACTGGAAGAAGCCATTCAAGATAATGATATCGTGGTGACCACAGGCGGTGTATCCGTCGGGGATTATGATATTATGGGCGAACTTGTGCTGGAAGAACATGTGGAGATGTTGTTTAACAAAGTGACGATGCGACCAGGCAGTGTGACCACAGCTGCTGTATATAAAGATAAATTGCTTTTTGCACTTTCGGGTAACCCGGGGGCTTGTTTTGTAGGTTTTGGTCTGTTTGTTCGTCCAACCATTCGTTCCATGCAGGCAGATGCTCATCCTTATTTGGAAGAATGGACTGCGATCTTGGAAGAAGAATACACCAAAGTTAATAATTTTACACGGTTCGTACGTGGACGCACAGAGATCCGGAATGGCATGGTGTACGCGATACCGGCTGCCGCCCGTGTAGATGAATCCAGTGTGATGATTACCATTAAGGACAGTGATTGCCTGATTGTTGTTCCACCTGAGAAAAAAGGTATTCCTGCGGGTGAGCAGGTACGTATTATCAAACTGCCCTCAGGCCATGTGAGGTAGTGGTAGATGACTACAATGAGTTATACAAAGCCACATATCATACAGATTGTTGGATACAAAAACACGGGCAAGACAACCCTGACAGCCGCGCTGATCGGGCACTTTTCTTCCTTGGGACTTAAAGTAGCAGCGATTAAGCATGATGGACATGACCATTTCGAGATGGATCAAGAAGGAACGGATTCGTATCAATTTGGGGAGGCGGGGGCCTCAGCGGTGGTTGTCATGTCCGAGAAACGTACTGCGATTATGGAGCGACAGTCAACCAAGCTGGAGGATATGTTAAGTCATCTGTCCGGTTATGAGTGGATTGTCATTGAAGGATTCAAGGATGCTTCTTATCCCAAATTCGTGATGGTTCGAGAAGAGAAAGATTTGATATTGGTTGATCAGCTTGAAGGGGTAGTGGGAATGATCTCATGGTTATCTTCAGAGCAGTGTATGGAGCCAAACATCGTAAGCAGGGATATAACATGGTACTCGGTTCATGAAACGGAGGATATAGCCAAAGCGTTGTTAGCGATGGTTGAGAGCGAGTGTAGGCAGAATGGTGAAGTCGAATCGTAGAAATGTTAAGGCACGGGACATAATGGTCTCCATACATGATTGAATGTACAGTGAGCGTGATTGATCGCTTTAGTTTATAACGTAATTTTTATTATGTAAACTAAAATCATTTCTGCTTATGCTCTTATCTTTGAATGATGCAAAAAACAAAACAAGCAGCAGACCTTTCTCGGATCGAAATCCTTGATACGGCTTGCTGCTTTTATTATGTTCGGGATGTTACATCCCGTCGTCAGTACGGCGTTCGATGGCTTCGGACATCGTTTTGTCGGTAAGGTGAGCATAGATCTCGGTCGTTTCCGTAGAAGCGTGTCCGAGCTGCTCTTTTGTTTTGTAAATATCATTTTGCAAATAATAGTCCGTTGCGAATGAATGGCGTAATTTGTGCACAGTCAGGTATGGTTTGCCAAAGCGCTTGGCGTATTTCATAATCATGGCCTGGATCGCTCTTTTGGTCATTCGACTTCCTTCTGAATCTCCGTTACGCAAAGCAATGAACAGACCTTTCTCCCGCTTGGGCGTACGGTAACGTGATTGCCGCAGATTCATATAGGTCGCGAGTTCGTCCTTGGCCTGTTCCCTGAAATAAACGGGTGTTTTGTACGTCTCATCATTGTTACCTTTGCGATAAACATACAGGAGTTTGTTGTTCAGATCGAGGTCATCAACGTTCAGGTTCACAACTTCCGACACCCGTAAACCTGAATTGAGAATCAGGCTGGCAATGCAGGCGTCCCGTTCTTTGTTGAGCTCATGGGAATAGAGTGCCTGCTTGTTCTTCTCCATATCAACAGCGTAACCTTCAAGGATATAGCCGATAAATTCCAGCAGTTCCTCTTCCTCCAGGATTTTACCTTTGAGTTTGGCAGCGGTGTCCTTGGGTTTATGGGTACGCTTGATCTCGATTTTGGCCATAATATTCCGCTTCAGCAAAGGATAAAAGTCTTCATCTTCCGCAATCTGGCTCAGATAATGAAAAAGGGAGCGAAGGGAAGAGAGTTTGCGAGAGACGGTAATTCTGGAATTGGTTCCTTCCCTTTTGGTTGTGAGAAATAACCGATAGGCGGTAACCGAATCCATGCGAAGGACTTCCAGTTCAGTCAACGTAACTTCTTTATTAGAGCTTGCCTCGGACAGCCCTTCTGCTCGCAACCATCCGAAGAAAGCTTCGTAATCTCTCAGATATTCGAGCAGGGTAGAGGGGGACAGGTCAGGCAGCTTGTAGTCCATGAATTGCTGAACGAACCAAGGCATGGAAGGTAGTTTGTCATCCAGCTTGCGTCGATCAATCTCTTTTTGCACGTTGGTCAAGTTCGACACCTCCATGTGAAAAACATATAAAACGAATATTCAATGTAATAGTATTCTATGGTCTAGTGTACCATAATTTACATGCTCACAGCTTGTTCACCAAAACAGGCAGTAAGCAGGGTATGCTTCCTTGCCCTTCGGCACGTAAACCTTTAAAGTAATCAGTATACGTAGAGCAGAGGAGGTGAACCGGATGAATATGAAAATAGAACTGGTTCCCCGGGAACACAGTCAGGTGATACGGCATTTAATGCAATTTTATCTATATGATTTTACCAAATATCTGAATATTGATGTAGACAGTAACGGCATTTTTCCGGAATATCCCGGTCTGGAGGCATTCTGGACAGAGGAGGACCGCAAGTTTCCTTTTTTGATTACAAGTGATGGGGCACCTGCAGGGTTTGCTCTGGTGGAGAAACTGGAGCCTGGAAGCAAGGATAATGACTACTATTTGACTGAGTTTTTTGTGATGCAAAAATATCGGCGCAGTGGAGTGGGCACTCGGGCAGCATATGAATTGTTTAAACGTTTTCCTGGCAGATGGAAAGTAACCCAGGTTCGGAACAATGTCATTGCCCAGGCGTTCTGGCGAAAAATTATAGGGGAATATACGGGAGGACGCTTTCGGGAGAAGTTCCATCCGGAGCTGGGCAATCCAAGCCAGTATTTTGTAACCTGATTCCTATCGGGGCTTCACTTACATATAAGCATTGATGGGAAGGTTATTCTGTCATCGTAGTGTCAGTGTAAATAATCTTTAGTTCAACTTATAAATCTGATGAAGGAGTGAGTAACATGAACGCACCCACATTCCATCTCGATGGACAGACAGCACTGGTGACAGGTGCAGGGAGAGGGATCGGAAAAGCAATTGCGATTGGACTTGCCCAATCAGGCAGTGACGTTGTACTTGTATCCCGAACGATGAAAGAAATTGAGGAGACAGCTGCCTACATCTATGAACAGACAGGACGTAAAGCGCTCGCTCTGACTGCAGATGTGACATCAAAAGAACAAATGGAAGAGACATTTCAAGAGGCGATCTCGGAGATGGGCAGACTGGACATTCTGGTGAATAACGCAGGTATGAACATACGGACGCCAGCACTTGAAGTAACGGACGAGCAGTGGGAGACCATCATGCAGACAAACTTAAAATCGGCTTTCTTCGCTTCACAATTGGTGGGTCAGCATATGAAAGAACGTGGGACTGGGAAGATCATCAATATCTCTTCGGTAGGTGGGCATACGGCTTTGCGGACAGGGGTTGTATACGGCGCGACCAAAGCTGCGTTAATTCATATGACCAAAGTGCTCGCACTGGAATGGGGCAAGTATGGAATCCGTGTCAATTCAGTAGGGCCATGGTATTTCCGAACACCTTTGACTGAAAAGCTGCTGGATGATCCCCAGTATTTGCAGGAAATTGTAAGCCGCACACCGCTACAGCGAGTGGGAGAACTGGAAGAAGTGGTAGGACCAGTTGTATTCCTGGCATCAGATGCAGCGGGATACATAACGGGTCAGACGTTATTGGTTGACGGTGGAATGTCCATTTATGGCTTCTAAATAAATGAAGTTGGTTGCAGTCTAGAAAAGTGGGTGGCATAACCAACTCATGGGTAATAACATAGGGATAGTTAATCATTTCTATTTATCTGTACCCAATTCACTGAACTTGGAGGAAGATAACCATGGAAACGCGCAAGTATGGTAATACTGGCATGAACGTAAGTACACTTGGATTTGGCGGAGCGGAAATAGGCAAAGATGTATCCAAAACGGATGTAGCGACATTGCTGAATAGTGCCCTCGATGCAGGATTAAACGTAATTGACACGGCTGAATGTTACGGGGACAGCGAGGAATTAATCGGTGAGGTGCTGTCACATCGGCGTGATGACTACTATTTGTTTACCAAATGTGGACATGCTGCCGGGATCGAAGGTCCGGATTGGGATGCCAAAGTACTGGAGCAAACGATTGACCGTAGCCTGAAACGGTTGAAAACGGAATATGTGGATGTTATCCATTTGCATAGCTGCTCTGAAGAAGTACTCCGACAAGGAGCAGTAATCGAAGTACTGCAACGTGCCAAGGAAGCAGGGAAAACCAGATTTATCGGATATAGTGGTGATACTACAGATGCGCTATATGCGATTCAGACCGGAGCATTTGACAGCCTTGAGACTTCATTAAATATCGCAGATCAGGAAGCGATTGAACTTACGTTGCCTGAGGCTAGAAAAAGAAACATGGGTGTAATCGCCAAAAGGCCTATTGCCAATGCGGCCTGGACGTATGAAACACTTTCGGAAGAGGCTTATCCCTTTATATACTGGAAGCGCTTAAGCGAACTTAACTATGGTTTTCTGGGTGAAGATGCCCAGGCAGCGGTAGAAACTGCACTGCGTTTTACGCTAAGTACCGAAGGTGTAGACACAGCTATTGTAGGAACAGCCAAGCCCAATCGCTGGCAGCAAAATGCTGATCTTGTGGCTAAAGGGCCACTTCCGCAGGAACTGTATGATGAGATTAGAGCACGATGGAAAGAAATCGCCGGAGCAGACTGGACTGGCCGGACCTGATTCTTTGCATTTGCCAAATGGATTTTAATTTTGCGAAGCTGCCTATAGGCAGCTTTCTTTTTGTCATCAACCTTATATTTTCAACATGTGAAAAATTCACAACAACTAAATAATCTAACTATTTCATAAAAATGTCCAAATCATCTTAAGCATACTACTTTAATTTTGAGACAACGATAAACGATAACTGTGTTGGCACTAAAAGCTAATTCGCCACTAATATAATATTTCAACATATGAAAAATTCACAATAGAAAAGAACGCACACCGCTGTTACTACCTACCTTTTAGATACGATTCAGCACGCCCCGCGACTAAATGAACTGCCATCCTTCACTGTGAAAGTCAAATGATTTCTGATTAAAAAATTAGATATTCTAGGAAAGTACCTACAGCAGCGTATGGAAAAGGAATCAAAAGAAAAGGTTGCCCCTTTTTCAGAAGGAACAACCTTAATTTCTCGAAATAATCTACTGAAATAGAAGCCACAGAGCCAATATAAATTTATATAAAAAGTAGAACGAGAAACCCAGCAAAAGGACTCCAGCCATGGCAGAGACAGCTTGTATCATTTTTTTGCTCATTACTTTTCGTGTCACAGATACAATGGAGAGCAGACCCAGGTCATGAATGAGAATTCCACATAGTACGCCAAATCCTGCAATGATAAAACTCAGCTTACCGGTAGATTGGTATGAATCGGACAATACAACACCAAAAACAGATATCCAAAAAATAAGATTACCAGGGGAAACCGCTACCAATAAGCCATTGCGGTATGTCCTCCAAAACGATTTTTTGATTTTTCCTTTTGTATTATCTGATGTTGCCATATCCAGATCTGAGTTCCGGATTGAATCGTATCCCAGAAAGGCCAGAAATCCAGCTCCCGCAAGCCATAGTGGAATTTGTACATAAGGAAGAGATAAGACGGAAGCAAACCCGAAGTACATGGCCAGGATCAAACCAGCATCAATTGTCATGCCTCCAAGACCGACGGCCCAGCCATGGATAAACCCATTTCTCAATCCCTGCTTGGTCATCTCTACAGTAATTGCTCCCACTGGCATGGCAATAGCGAGACCAATCAGGACGAACTTAATATAGATTTCCATTGTCATTTCCTTTCCGTCTGTAATGAATTCTTGTTTCGATAGGGCTTGTCCAGTTGCTTATGTAGTTGTAGCGAGTATGGAGCACAGGGCTCTCCTCCTATAAATGGGTGGTATAGAGTTTATTCGGAGGAGAGTATTTTTAGAATCGATTTAAGCTATTCCTTTACGTTGCCTTGCTGAAGGGATCGAAGAAACGGGCATTTGGAAGGAGCGGTATCGTCATCTCGCAAAAAATATTGTTTATACTCCAGGTTGCCTTGTGATCCGTATTGCTTTAATTCAGGATGTGCCGGTATGGTATCGTAGGCAGCCAAGCGTGCGCGGATTCTTGGAGCAATCGCTGCAGCTTTGTGAGGTTGTGCGTTCCATATATCGAGTACCCAGCGCGGTGTTAGAGCTAACATGAAATAAGGAAAGTGGCGACTTTGTCGTGATACATGGGCTGGCGTCCCGCAATAGACAAAATACCGTTCGTCATTGTAACAAAACTCCCACATGGGATGCTCCGGGTCTTCTGGAATATCTTTTGGCCAAGGCTTGTTATCCAAGTGTCTAATCTGGCTTAATAAATCCCAAAAGGCTTTTTCGTAGGCCAATACATCCCGGACTTGTTTTTCCTTATCAAAAAATAAAATCAACGAAGAATATTCTCCGAATGAACGAGAGCATTCTCCATATTCCTTGAGTATGTCTGATACATTACGTTCTGCAGACTCGTCTCCGAAATTAGAAACAAAGCCGTATCGGAGGTGACCCAGGGCAAAAGCCTGTGTAGCCGGAATACAGGGAAATCGAGCCTCCCGGTCACTCATTTTTGAAGAGAATAAACGGTAAGCATCTCTTTTCCAGGTTTCGAGAGGGATCTCCTCATTCTCAATCTCAGAAGATGAAAACAGCAACGACATGAATAGTCCTCCTTTTACCTATAGGATATAACCCAATGGAAAAATGGTGACAGTCCAACTTATTTTTGTTACGGAGACATGCAAGTGATCGAGGTAATACACATACATATCACTTATCTAAAACGGATGAGGTGATATGTTGTTTTTTTAATCAAGGAATTGCAGTATCATGCCAAGCCGGATCGACCCGATCCCGTGTTTGCAAGAAAACTACAAGAAGTACTGGGAGGACAATTGGGCGAAATTACCGTTAGCCACACTCGAAGAAGCCGCCAAAGACCCAGTTATTAATGTGATACTCGGTGGGAGTAATCCACAACACGCGATTGTAAGCGGACTTGGAGCAGCTCCAACCGATAGCAATGGATATCCTTGGAATGCAAAGTACACAATAGCAAGTGGTAATTTATTAGCTGATTTCAGACATAATCTAGCAGCAGAATCTCAAGGCAGACTTCAGGTTGCCAGGTTATATGAAATGACCAACTCAGCCTTTGGCACCTGCACCTAAACTTCCCCCAGCGCCGCCGTATATTTTTGATCCCCCACCTGAGGTTCTAAGAAAAGGAAGTTCAGCGGATATACCACCGTTTATGCCATAGGAAATGGATTGAAAAGCGGAGAAGAACAAAAAAGGAACCCAATGCTGGGTTCCTTTTTGTGTTATATGAAAATGTTATTGCGGGCGGTTTTGATTCGAATACGAACCAAAGGATTGACCATTAGTTGAGATATTGGGAGTGTTGTATGGCTGCTCAAGATAAGATACGTGCTGTGAAGATGAGTGTGCAAGTTGTTGTGCAAGATTGGAGAGTTGTTGTAATTGCTGGATGGCGGTTTGATGTCCTTGCAGTGCGGTCTGGATCATATGTGCAGCTTGTTGCTCGCGTTGTGCCAATTGCTCCAGTTGTTGAGCGTTGCTTTGTTCTTGTCTAAGTAGTTGTTGATATTGCATCGAAGCCTGTTGTGTTTGTTGTGTAAGTTGTTGAGCCAACTGCGTAATTTGCTGCGATTGAGAGAACTGATTCATGTGTAAAACCCTCCTGTGTGTTTTGATGTACCTGTGTATTATGTAATACGGTTCTGAGAAATATTCAATCTATCCTGTTCCATTCAAATAAGGATTAATATAAGAGAACATGATTCGCTGTCGATTGGGAAGGCTACCTTTAGTGACCTAAAATGATACAGAAAAGGAATGACAACATGAGTAAAGCATCAACTAACGCTACAGAAGAAAAGAAACTGAAATGGTGGCAATTAAGTCTGCTAGGTGTGGCAGGAACAATTGGTACAGGGTATTTTCTGGGTTCCAGCCTTGCGATCTCGATTGGTGGTCCAGCTGTGCTGCTGGCCTATATCTTGGCGGCCTTGGGTACATATGTAGTTTTTGATGCGCTCGCAAGAATGACAGCGGACCATCCGGAACAAGGATCTTTTCGTTCATATGCCAAGAAAGCCTTTGGAGGTTGGGCAGGCTTTGCGAGTGGATGGTTCTATTGGTTTTCGGAGTTGCTCATTATGGGGAGTCAGCTAACCGCATTGTCCATTTTCTCCAGGTTCTGGTTCCCTTCTGTTCCGCTCTGGATCTTTGCTGCAGGATTCGGAATTGTAGGTCTTTGTATTGTATTCTTCGGTAACAAGGGATTTGACCGGGTTGAAAATGTACTGGCTATCATTAAAATTGCAGCGATCATCATGTTCTTGGTGCTTGCCATCGCCCTTCTCGCAGGGTGGATTGGGGGAACCAAGTATGAACACAAAGTACCGCTGGATATGGCAGCGATTTTTCCAAAGGGTGGCATCGGATTGTGGTCTGCGTTTCTTTTTGCGTTCTATGCTTATGGAGGTATTGAAGTTCTTGGCATTATGTCATATCGGCTTCAAAAACCGGAGGATGCCCCAAAGGCAGGAAAAGTCATGCTTATTGCGCTATCCACCGTATATGTTGTATCCATTGGACTCGCGTTAATTATGGTTCCTTTGAATGCATTCAATCCCAAGGAGAGTCCATTTGTACTGGCACTCAGTAGTGATCACCTTGCTTTTGTCCCACATTTGTTCAACGGGGTGCTCATTGTAGCCGGATTTTCAACGATGACAGCTTCGCTCTATGCGGTGACGTCTATGATTATTACCCTCGCTCAGGAGGGAGATGCCCCGCAGTTATTTTCTCGAAAGTGGAAAACGAAGTATCCGTTATTTGCCTTGTCCCTCATTGGTTGTGGGTTAGTTGGTACGATCATCATGTCTCTCTTACTCCCAGGTAAAGTATATGAATACATCACAACTGCAGCTGGACTGATGCTTCTGTACAACTGGTCGTTTATTTTGTTATCCTCCGGTAAATTGTTGAAATCAGGCAAGTTCGATGTGATCAAACGCTGGATTGGCTTATTGTTGATCACTGCTGCAGTCACTGGAACACTTTTTCACGCACTCAGCAGACCGGGGTTCTATATTAGCTTATTGCTTGTCTCTCTCATTGCCATTAGTGACGTTATTGTACAACGGATTCGCAAGAAGAAACCTGCGTCCCAAACATCATCAAACGCTGAGAAAGACAAAAGTGAAGAATATGAGCAGCATTCAACGGGTATAAGCAGTTATCACATCACGGGTATTCGGTTACGCAAAAAAAACAAACTCAAATAAAGAAGAGAAATTGAATGGCTTTATATCCGAAGTAACAGCCAAAACCGACTAAAAAAAGTCCGGAAATGAGAGCAATTCCTTTAAGCACAGTAGAAGTGAGGTATTTGCGAAAAAAACTTACGGTAGTCGCCATGAATAGATCCCACAGAAGTACGCCCAAGATGATAGCTCCACTATATATCAACAATTGATCCATAGGGGAGTCATTTACAGCCTTGGCTAGAACAGAGCCATAAATGCCTAGCCAGAACATGATGGAAAGAGGGTTAAACAGAGACATCAGGAATCCTTGAGTAAATGACTTGGCAAGCTCCGAATCATCTCCTCTCATTTGAGAAGGGGCAAGGATTCCTGCATTTTTAATACTTTCCACACCCGTATAGATCAATACAAAACAACCAAACATCCAGAGGAATACCCTTACAAACGGAAGTTCAAGCAGATGTACGATGCCAAAATACACAAACAGCATGTAGATGATATCAGCTGCGATGGCTCCTAGTCCAACACACCAGGCGGGCATGAACCCACCTCGAATACCCTTGTCCAATTGCGCAGCATTGATGGGTCCCATAGGGGCTGAAAGTGATAATCCCAGGATCACATAACCTAACATGATATAAATAAGATGTCCTCCTTTCCATACAGTACAGGATATTCTTCAAGGTGTTTTTGTAGGACTAGATTATCGAGGGCGATGTATACTTTTTGCATGATTAATCCATATTAGTCGGAAATAGGGGGTGATTGATGTGCTGATGCGATGGATAAAGGAGATATTTACTTCACAAAAGCAAGGAGAAACACTACATAAACGAAAACAACATTCGCAAAGTCTGAATATATCGCTTGAAGATAAACTTAACAATATTATCAAGGCATTTGAGTATAGTCCTGATTTTGTAGTTCGGGAGTTCCCTATGTTAGAGGAGAAGGGTACTGCTTTGGCTGTATGTTATATGGAAGGGTTGACAGATTCTACGCTACTGGTTGAACTTATGGACAATATCATTCAATGGATGAATACGAATCCTCTGCCGGGAGATCAACCGAGAGATGTGTTAGTGAAAAGAGTCTTACCCTCCGGTAATATCCGAAATATAGATTCACCGCATCTTATCTATGAAGCTTTATTAACAGGCCACGTCGTTATCCTTGTTGATGGTATAAAAAATGTTCAGGCAGTGCCGATCGCCGGAGGGGCGAGAAGATCTGTGGAGGAGCCTACCTCTCAAACGGTGGTCAGAGGGCCAAAGGAAGGATTCACAGAGGAGATTACGACCAACATTGCCCTTGTTCGACGAAAAATTCGGACTCCTGATTTGAAATTCAAGATGCATACCATTGGAGAATACACCCAGACAGTGGTTGCCTTGGCTTACATCCAGGGTATTGCAAAGCCACAAGTCATTGAAGAGGTTACCAGGCGTTTAAATGCCATCAACACAGATAGTATACTCGAGAGTGGTTACATAGAAGAATTTATTCAGGATGCACCGCTTACGCCTTTTCCGACCATGATCAATACGGAGCGCCCAGATACGGTTGCCGGCAGTCTATTGGATGGTCAAGTAGCCATTATGGTAGATGGTACGCCATTTGCCTTGATTGCACCTGTTACTTTTTTTAACTTCTTTCAAACGCCCGAGGATTATTATCAGCGTTATGATATTTCTACCTTTCTGCGGATTATACGGTTAATCTGTTTCCTCATATCCTTGTTGCTGCCTTCGACATTCATTGCACTAACCACATTTCAGCAGGAGATGATACCTACAACGTTATTGGTCACCCTGGCCGCTCAACGCGAAGGAGTCCCTTTTCCGGCATTACTTGAAGCCCTGCTTATGGAAATTACGTTTGAGGTCATTCGTGAAGCTGGAGTGAGAATGCCGCGAGCCATTGGACCTGCAATTTCTATTGTTGGTGCATTGGTCATCGGGCAAGCTGCGGTAGAGGCGGGATTGGTCTCAGGTGCAATGGTTATTGTGGTTTCCTTCACAGCAATCGCGAATTTTGTTATACCCTATTTCAGTATGGCTACAGCAGTAAGGCTATTGCGTTTTCCCTTTATGGTACTGGCAGGTACGCTGGGATTATACGGCATATTGGCCGGAGCAGTGCCCTTGCTTGCACACTTGGTATCGCTGAAGTCCTTCGGCGTTGACTACCTGATGCCATACAGTCCTTTTTTTAAGTCAAATATGAAGGATCTATGGTTGAGAGTACCCTGGTGGGCTATGAAGACGAGACCCGACGAGAAGTCAAATACGAATAAGACGAGACAAGTCCCACATCAATACCCGGCGGGATCGGATAATATTGTAGATCGTATTAATGACGCTGAGAACGAATAAGGAGCGATTTATATGATTCGTTTGCGGTCCATATTAATCTTACTCATGGTCGGACTGGTCACTGCTGGTTGTGGAAATCGCACAGAATTAAATGATTTGGGCATCACAACAGCTACAGGATTTGATCGGAAAAACGGAAAGTGGATCATAACCTATCAGATTATTGTACCGCCAGCGAGCAGTTCAATCGGGTCGTCGTCTGCTGGATCTCAATCCCCCGTGAACACATTTTCATCAGAAGGCAAAACGATTCGGGAAGCTGTTGCCCAAAGCAGTGTGGAAAATCCCAAAAGATTATATTTTGCACATACCAATATCGTTCTGATTGGTGAAGAAGCGGCAAGATACGGGATTGCAGAGATCATGGATCACTATTATCGAAATATTGGTTCTCGGGAAACTGCCAAACTTATTATTGCAGATGGTCAAGCAAGAGAGTACCTCGAAAAATTGATTCCGCCAGAGAAACAGCCTGGCCGTGCTTTATCCGAGATTTTGGAACGGAATAATGAAAAAGGGTCGTACTATCCCGTGATGAACATACATGAGGTTGGTCTGAAGATCACTTCAGACAGTGGATCGGCAGGAATTCCTGGTGTTACAACAGATACACCGGGCGATAACAAACAGAGTTCAATTGATATCTTTAAGGAGACATCCATACCCGGGAATTTAAGACTTCAAGGATTAAGTGTATTTCTCAAAGACAAAAAGATCGGAGTTCTGAACCAAAAAGAAAGTATGGGTATCGCTTGGCTAACAGACAGGGTGAACTGGACCAACTTGACCTACACAGCTGCAAAGGGGGAGGTGAACTCTTTTCTTGTGCGCAAAGCAAAAGTTAAGGTTGTTCCTGTGAAAAAGGGGCTTCATTATGCTGTTCAGGTAGATGCAAAGGTCGACGCTGAGCTGGATGAGAGCACATCCGGAGAGGATATAGCCAGAACACATACGATTCATGAATTGCAGCGACAGGCGGAACAAGTCATTCAAGCACAGATATTGGACGGATGGAGAGGGAACCAAAGGCTTCATGTCGATATGATGGGAATCGCAAACAAAATACATCAAAGACATCCCAAAGAATGGAAAGTTCTAAAAGACAATTGGTCTAGCGAATTGGCACAGATGGATATTAACATAAACGTAAACGTAACATTGGAACGAGTAGGCCTGCTTCAAGATTCTTTCAGCAAGTTGCTTGGCGAAGAGAAAGACTAACACCAAGGAGAGGTTCAATTTATGAAATTGGCTAGGGAGCTTCGCGTATCCGAATTGGCTGTTTGTCTTTCCTTGTTTGAAGTTGGAAGTACAACCTTGTTTCTTATAGGCGGAGACGCCAAACAGGATGCATGGTTAGCCATGCTTGTTGGGGCTGCTGGTGGCTTGGTGTTACTACTCCTTCATCTCGCTATTCATCATCAGGAACCTGAACTGGATTTGTTTCTATTGTGTCGCCGCTACATGGGAAAAGTACTAGGGACAATCGTAAGCCTTTCATTTGTAGCTTATTTCGCCTATGAGGCTTCACGAAATTTACGTGACATCAGTGAAGTCACTGAATTGACCTTACTGAACAGAACATCCATGTGGATTATCAGCATGATCACCATTATCGTTGTATCCAACACCGTACGATATGGATATCGTGTACTGTTTCTCATGTGTATGATTCTGTTTCCGCTCATGGCGCTGGGTTATGCGTTAATCAGTTTCTTAATTCCAACAACAGGTCTTTTTCACTCCGATCTGGCCCTGCCTGTGATGGAGAATGGGTGGAAGCCGATTTTTCAAGCTGCTTTTCCAGAGATCATATCTTTTCCATTCGGGCAGGTTGTCTTATTTCTGGTCTTTTATCCCTATGCCCGGAAAGGAAGGAATCTTAATAGAGCGGTGATCATCGCCTATAGTCTAACGGCTCTCGCTTTAACATTTATCAATCAACTTATCATTTTTGTCTTGGGTCCTCAGATTGCTGCCTATAGCACACTCCCGCTTTTGGAGACAGTACAGTTAATCGATTTGACTGAAGTGTTTGAACGGATGGATGCCTTGTTCACTTTACTTCTGTTCCTCGGATTGGGTATTAAAATGGCTGCATTTTTCCATGGAGCCGTAATTGGACTCGAAAGAGTAACTGGGATGAACTATAGGAAATGGGTGTTTCCAGTAGGGCTTGTTCTATATGGGTTGTCTTTTTTATCACCGACATTTACAGAACACATTGAGATCGGGCGAGGATACACATTGAATTATACTTCTCCTGTATTTCAGATCTTTTTACCCCTACTACTATTGGTTGTCATTCTCCTGAGAAAGAAAGGTATGCAGAAAAGCGCAAAAAACTAGCTAGAAATATGAAAGTCATATGCTCTCGGAATCAAAAAACGACCCAGTAGTAAACTGAGTCGCTTTAGGCGTTAACCATTAGTTATCATCCAACAATTTTAACGCCATGTCTGATTTTTCCATATCGTGTTCAACTTGCTCTTCTATACTATAGGGATGATACATCTCATTCTTGATCATATAATCTGCGATCTTTTGGTGGGTTTCGATTGCAGTATCCAATTGAGCCTTAAGGACTTTCCGAACGCGAGGGGTTGCAGTTTCGGTAAGGGCTATCGCATAGGTGCGTACCGCCGACTTAG
The DNA here is from genome assembly GCF_059759055.1 of Paenibacillus sp. GQ49. Lineage (NCBI taxonomy): Bacteria > Bacillati > Bacillota > Bacilli > Caryophanales > Paenibacillaceae > Paenibacillus > Paenibacillus sp. GQ49. The sequence goes on along the minus strand of NZ_JCAXEL010000009.1, from coordinate 11,801 downwards.
CAGAAAGAAGCATATCGGTAGCAATGGCCATATCATCCATGGGAGCAACGGCTTTAACGAGCATTTCTTTCGTTTTAGTTGTAGTCATAAGAGCAACCTCCTTATTTTAATAGGGATTTTAATTCTTCAATAGCTTTGGAAGAGTTGTCCAAATCATCTTCGATTAAGGATTTTAGTGTGTCGTCTTTTACGAGTTCCAGCATCGTTACGGCTTTGGTGGCACACGAAGTTTTGAGAGTTAGCAGTTCATGTACTTCGAGTTTCTCATGTAATGCAAGTTCCTTAGTTGCCATCATTAAGCACCTCCAAAAAATAGTATTTAACTTTTTATTTATCTGTTGATCTCATATCCAAGTCATGGTGAAGTTCCGTGGCAGGAATGACGGGCTCAGGTATCTGTCCCTTTGGAACAGGATTGGAGATATATACATAGTCTCCGGTACCATCAGGTGCACTTCCTGTAGCCCATAAGCCTTCGGCGGATTCAGTTCCCTCGGAGAGATTCCAGAATTCATAGGCCTGCGGCTGAGATTCTTGCTCGGCTTCAGGAGGGAAAGAGGCTGGAACAACGACTCCATTCTTTTCTTCCAGTTCCTGAATAGCGGCCATCCATTGATACTGGTGATAACGGTCACGTGCTAACATTTTACGGAAAGTAGCCCGCACGCCTTCATCTGTTGTCATATGGTACAGTCTTGCTACCTGAAGGCGACCCTGACTCTCGGCATGCAAATTGGAACGCATGTCTGCAAGCAGGTTTCCGCTTGCCACGATATACGAACCGTTCCACGGAACACCGTTTGAGTTGGTTGGTAAGCCACCCAGACCACTGACGAGCAGATGTTGCGGATTGATACCGCCCATAATTGCAGCTGTCACAGGATCCTCTGCGGCTTGTTGTTGTGCCTGAGGAGTAGCACCATCCAGCAACTGACTGATTAATGAGCAGAGCATCTCGACATGTCCAATTTCTTCGGTGCCAATATCCATGAGCATATCTTTATATTTCTCTTCACCTCGGCAATTGAATCCCTGAAAAAGGTACTGCATCATGACGGTCATTTCGCCAAATTGTCCTCCCAATACTTCTTGAACCTGACGTGCCAGCATGGGATCGGGACGATCTACTTTAACTTCAAATTGCAACTCTTTCTGATGTCGAAACATATGATTCCCTCCAATAAGATGTTTTGATTTTCTGAATGAATTCTAAATTTTATTAACCTGATCATTGAAAAGTAAACAGTAAGATAGCAAAAAGAGAAAGCAGAAGAATGGGGGATTCTCCTGCTTTGTCTCTTCAATTCACTACAACATATTGTTAGAAGTCTTCCAATGAACTCTATTCTGAATCCGGTCTTTTGACTTGAAGCGGTGGGGGAATAAGCCAACCTTTTTCTTTGTTCATTTGAAGAATTCGGAGGCCTAGAGCTGTTTTGGTCGCATGATATTTAGCAAATAGCGCGCCAATATCTTCTCTGATCGATTGCCCAATCGTTTGGCTTGCAGCAACCAGACCCATGGATGTATCGGCTGTTATTTTTGCAGCAATCTCGGGATCTGTGAATCTTGCGCCAGCCGGGATATCCTCAAACTCTACATGTGGTCTTTCTGGCAGTAGTGGTGCAGGGGCAATACCATTTTCAGTCAATAGAGTATCGCATTCTTTAATTTCTAGTTTGGCTTGGTCCAGCAGGTCTTCCAGGATTTTTTTTAAATCTTTATCTCCTGCATGACTCATATAAGCTTGATAGCAAGACACAGTGCCTTTGGCTAATGTGGAACATTGCCATACACTAAAGATTTCACCATAATGCATCGGCTCGTTCTTGGGGTTGCCACTTAGAATACCCATGATTTGATTTCCCTCCAGTAGGTTAATGTATCACCAACTTATGATCACCTATATTCTATAAAATTATGCACTGAACAGGGAATGGAGGATGCAATATATATTAACATCATAATTATTATGTAAACTAAAATATATCCTCTTGTTATTCAAATAGGAAAAACCAGCAGAGCAGGTCTGCTGGTGGGAGTGCAACATATATTTTTAGACGGGAAAAAGTGGGTTACCACTCATCCCGATCCAGAGGTCTGATTGTTCAAGCTGTCCAGCCAGATGTAATAACCAATCTTCGCGTCCTTTGGTTGCCATCACCTGAACACCCATTGGCAAACCTTCTGGTGTCATATGAAGAGGCACACTAATCGCAGGTTGGCCTGTCAGATTCGCAAGCTGGGTGAACGGAGTATAGGTGAGACTCGGCTCAAACATTTCATAGATGAGTTGCTGCTGCTGGGTCTTGTCCAGTTCGCTGATCCGCATGAGGTTACGGATCTGTTCATCATGAGGTGTTAACTCTCCAATTTTGGGCGCAGAAAATGCATTAACGGGTGTCACGTAGAAGTCGTAACGCTCAAACAAAGTGGACATCTGAGCAGCGGCTACATCCCATTCAGCCAGACTATGCACGAATTCCGCAGCGGACACCTTTTTTCCAGCTTCAGCCAGAACCCAGGATTCAATCTCCATATCATCTGAGGTAAGAATTCGGCCCATGGAACGTTCCATGGAAGAGATCATTGCGGCCATTTCTCCACTGTTCATCATATAGTAGTTCTCCATCAACCGGACTCCGTTAACCGGACTCAGCTTTTCTTCAACAAGATGTCCTTGGTCTTCCAACCAGCGAACGAGTTTATATACCGCTTCTTTGGCTTCTATGCTGACGGGTGTACCTACAGGTGAATCTGTTGTGTACGCAATTTTCAGTTTGCGTTGATGGGGGTAGCTCATATCTGCCAAGTAACTGCCTGGGAATAGTGGTGCATGAAACGCAGCTTCAGGCTGAATGACTTGCAAAGTATCGAGCAGGGCGGCACTGTCCCGAACCGAGCGTGAGAGGGCAAAATCAATGGATGCGCCTTGCCATTGACGACCAACTCCGGGGCCTACAGGTGTACGTCCGCGCGTTGGTTTCAAGCCAAACAATCCGCTAAAGGAAGCCGGGATACGAATCGAACCTCCTCCGTCACTGGCTCCGGCAAGAGGAACAATACCCGAAGCTACAGCAGCAGCGGCACCACCACTTGAACCACCTGGAGAGTGGTTGATATTCCACGGATTGCGAGTTGGACCATGAAGACGGGGCTCTGTAATATTTTTCAAACCAAATTCAGGCGTATTGGTATGTCCTATGAAGATAAAGCCTGCATCACGAAGTCGAGTGACAAAATTGGAATTGCGTAATGCACGATGCTCGCTGAACAGGCGTGAGCCTGAAGTCAGAAATTCACCTTCCAAGGATTGGGAAATATCTTTCAGGAGTAGGGGAACACCGGCAAAGGGTTGTTCTCCAGGGCGAACCAAACCGGCTTCCTCACGTGCGCGATTTTCATATGTACGAATAACCGCATTAAGTTGCGGATTCACTTCTTCAAGGCGTGCGTACGCCGCTTCCAGCATTTCAACCGGGGATACTTCCCGGGATCGGATCAGTTCAGCCAAACCTACGGCGTCGTAGGAGGTATATGAGAATGAAGACATCATGATCGTTCCTCTCTGAATATAGTTCATCTGTTATTCCATATGTCATCGTACCACCGGATTAGACAAAAGACAAAACATAGAAGAGACGTAGTGCGATGATATGGATATTCGTTATGAGGTTGGAGGGGAACGAGGGGAGGATTTGCGACATAGAAATAAAGCACAGGGTTTAATAGCTCATATTGCTAATCGAGAAAATGATCGAGTAATATCGAGTAATGGAAATGAAAAAACCACTGCTCATCTAATTTGATGTGCAATGGTTTTATTTTTATATTTGACTATTTGTTTATATTTGAACTTCAGATATATCCACTTACTCTGTACGCAGCTTCGGTGCAGCATCGGCCGCAGTTGATGATCTTTCCTGCTGTCTGGAAATGGCGAAGAGGGCCACCCAGATCAGAATAAAACCAAGCAGCTGCTCCCATGTAATCAGTGTACGGAAAGCAATCCAGTTCACCAACACACCGGCCATCGGGAAGCTAAGTTCTGCGAGTGTTGCAACAGAGGCTTTGGTTGAAGACAGACCTTTGTAATACAACAGAAGACTTAGCAAACCTGGTAACAATGCCTGACCGAGAATGTTGAGGATGACAGCAGTCTGTTCACCCGTTCCGGACGGAAACGTCCATGCCGCACCTTCGTTCCACGTCATAAAGATCAGGAGCGGGAGAGCAACGACAAAGCGAAGGGAGGTGACCGTTTCATAACGCGCCTGCCCCAGCATCAATCTGCCCATAACGGTTGAACCTCCCCATAAGGCAGCAGCCCCAAGGGATAACAAGCTTCCAGCATGAATCCAGTTGTCCCAGTTACCTAATGGCAATGTGAAGCCAAATGTAAGCAGGTACGTTCCTGCTAATGCTATGAAGAACAATCCACCGAAGCGACGAGGCAACGTTTCTTTCAGTAACAGTTTAGCCAGCACGATAGCGAAGAGTGGTTGCATTTTTTGCAATAAAAGTACCGTATTCGGATCGTTATGTGTTAGTGCCATGGTGAACAATACCGTTGCGAGTGCTGATCCTCCCCATGAGATAAAAATCACGGCAATCCAGTGGCGAGCGCGCAGGTTTTTCAGGTCAGACCGGAATTTCCACAGCACGGGAATGGCAATAAGACTAATGATGATATGTTCCACCAGTACAATCTGCGTGGATGTCATCGTATTTAGCAAAATAATGCGGAAGAGTGGGTCGACACCCCATAAGGCGGCGCCAAGAACTACAAGCCAGAATCCGGTATTACTTCGTTCCTTGCGGTAAACAGGTGATGCTGCTGATGTCTTTTCCATATTCAGGACTCCTTCGTCAGAACACGGAATCTTCAGTTGGCAAAATCGACAAAAGCCCCCGTTTTGGTATATACCAAATAAACGGGGGCTCATCCAAGGACATGCGTCAGGAAAGAGGCCTTCCCGTGAACGGCATGTCAATGTGTTGATCTTCTCTCATCCGGACTGTACCGTCGGCCTTGGATTCACACCAAGTCAGTCGCTAAATGTCCTTCGTTAAGAACAAATAGCGAGTCGCGGGCTGGTTCCGAAGAACATCACCGCCGGTTGGGAATTGCACCCTACCCCGAAGATCCTATTCAATTATATAGTATGTTGAACAAGCTGTAACATTAATAAGTTCATCTTATTCCTGTAAGCGCTAGCAGTTCAAGCATTTTTTTTAGAAAACGATTTTCCAGCTTCCTTGCTGTCTGCGAAGGAGCACGATCTGACCTGCGTGATACGCATCATGGAGTACCCAGCGAGCGAGTTCGTGTGCCCATTTATCTTCAGAGTCCATATATCCGGCTTCAAGATCTGATTCTTGTAGTGCAGCCAATTGATCTCGCAACTGTTGGGCTAATCGAGTTGTACCCTGTAGCAGTGTATTCCATCCAGCTGCGTCCGTTGCATCTCCAGAATTCCCAAATGTGTATTCATTGGAGTCTACAGCAGGAAGGGTGGGCTCCTTACCTTGCATGCGACATAATAAGCGATGGTTGTAATAATACATATGGTTAACCAACTGCCAGATGCTTAATCCCCCTGAGGGTGGAATCCAGGCGGCTTGTTCTGCTGTAAGACCCTCCAAGGATTTCGACAAAGGTACAATCCAATTACATTGATCCCAAGTATCATCCTTTTGAATAAGTAACACTTCTAGTGCTGTTGTGTTCGTCATTGCCTTTTCCTCCTTGCGTATAATTGTGATAGGTGATGTAACTAGCTAAAACTGATTAATGAGGTTACACTTAATATAACACATCAAAGATGAGTTGTAACCTTCTTTATCGAATTAGATGGTTACAATAAACGGAGGTATATATGGACAGGTTATGGACCGATTTTGTAAACAGCGATTATCACGACTGGCGTGGGGGAGATCGATCGGAGGATAGGCTTGGGAAGGCGAGCTGGCAGCAAGATTTTCTGGAACGATGGCAACTTCACGCTTCTGTCCCTGCATCTCCAGAAGATGAGTTGTCGATGAGAAACTTCAGGAATGAATTGTTGGCTCTTGGAGCCCGCGTGTCTTCTGGAGCATCATTAACGGATATAGAAAAACAATGGTTGAATGGCGTTATGGAAGCAGGGCATGTGAGAAGAACATTGACTACAATTGATCAGGAACTGAAACTCCAACTGGTAGCTGTAGAAGCACATTGGCATCAGGTTATGGCTGAGGTAGCTGCTGATTTTGCCACGACTTTGGTGGAGGGAGAAGGGCATAGGATTCGGATCTGTGATAATTCGGATTGTCGCTGGATGTTCTATGATGATACCCGAAGCAGAACACAGAAGTACTGTGATGATAAGATGTGTGGAAATCTGATGAAGGTTAGAAGATTTCGGGCGAAACGCAAATCCCAAAATTGATAAATACTAACAATAACTATATAATGTATATATACTAGCGAAAAAATAGTCAGAAGCAGTACAGATTCGTAAGCAGGATGTGATCGTCTTTCAAACCAAAATAGATGGGAGATGTTTCTAGTGCGGACAAGTTATCTGTTGAAAAATGGCTGTGTGTTATCGATGGATGCTAAAATTGGACAGTATAAGAGGGCGGACGTTCTGATTCAGGATTCACTGATCATGGCGATCCAGCCCGACCTGGATATTCCGGATGCGGAGATCATTGATGCTTCATCGATGATTATTATGCCTGGGCTGGTGGACACGCATCGGCATATGTGGGAATCACTTGTCAAAACAGCGGGAACCAACTGGTCGTTACCAGTTTATTTGCAAAATCTCTATTATGGTGCGATGGGAAGCAAGCTCCGCCCACAAGATAGCTATATTGCCAACCTGCTCGGTTCCTTGGAAGCGCTTAACGCAGGAGTGACGACAGTAATGGATTGGAGCATGCCGTATTCCCCTGACCATACGGATGAACTGATTCGTGGACTTCAGGATGCTGGCATTCGGGCGGTATTTGCTCACGGAGTACCTGGTGAGACGGACTACTGGAATCGGGATAGTCAACTCACGTATTCGAATAATGATGTGAGAAGAGTCAAAGAACGTTATTTTTCATCACGGGATCAATTACTTACTTATGGGCTGGCCATTCGTGGTCCGGAGTTCAGTCATTGGGATACAACCGTGAAAGAGATCGAACTAGCACAAGAACTGGATGCGATCTGTTCCATGCATGCCGGATTTGGCAGTTGGGGATCTGTGGATCGCTCGATTAGTCACATGTACGAAGCGGGACTGTTAAGTCCACGGGTGAATATCGTTCATGGTAATACCATGGGCATGGATGAATACAAAATGCTGGCAGATAGCGGCGCTTCCTTGTCGGTCACACCTGAAGTTGAAATGATGATGGGTCATGGTTATCCGGCCACCGGCTATTTTCTTGAAAACGGGGGAACCCCTACACTTGGTGTAGACGTGGTGACGTCCACAGGCGGAGATATGTTCTCGCAGATGAAGTTTGCACTTCAGGCTGAACGATCCAGAGCCAATGAACAACTTCTGCAGCAGGGTGAGATGCCTGGCGAGTTGAACTTGCAGTCCAGTCAAGTACTGAGATTTGCAACTTCGGCTGGTGCCCAAGCATTGGGATTAGAACAGAAGGTCGGAACGCTGACCCCAGGAAAGGAAGCGGATCTGATCATGATTCGTACCACCGATCTGAATATGTTCCCTGTTCATGATCCAATCGGCGCTGTTGTGCAATTTGCCAATCCATCCAATGTGGATACGGTCTTTGTGGCAGGTAGACTCGTGAAGCGAGAGGGTAAACTTTTGAATGTTGATCTGGATGCTATTCGTCATGCGGCGATGCAGAGCAAAGATTATTTGCTAACCCAATACCGGATGTCAGATGCAGAGAGAATTGCGTTCTCGTGAACCTATAGTAAGAAATAAAGGGCCACATAATGATATGTGGCTCTTTTACATGCCGTCATATCGTGGATTTAGACAGGATAAGGGAGGAAGGGACAGCGGAAAAAGACGAAAAGAGCTCTCATTTTCTTAACTTCAGATAACAAGGATTTAGAGTTGTTTTCCGCGGGAAAATAGGCTCATAAAAACTGCGCATAATATAAATTATACGCAGTTTTGTTTTAAATCCATTTTCATATTCAATCACGTGCAACAGATCATGATAAATTTTGCGTAAAAAGAACAAAATAAGTGATCTACAAAAATAAATTTAATCAAGCAACGCGATAACGTGTTAGACTAGTTGCAAACATCTTTAACCGAGAACATCTTTATTCTTCCTCATTTCGTATCGCTTAGGCGAAGCGGGATGGGGATTTTTTTTATAGAAAGATAAAGGAAGATAACAGCAGGGGAAGGTTGGAAATTTCTTCATATATGGGTAAGTAATAAGGGACGTGACGAACTTAATCATGGGGTGGGGTTGCGGCTAATCCAAATATGAAATATATTTGGGGATGTGACATGCCATCAGACATAAGAGAGGGGATGTATCATGAACACACCATTACATACGAATTCAGATCATCAAAATGCAGCTTTTGGATTTGCATTAGCTGACTCATCCGTACTTGCAGAGGCGCAATTAATTGTTTCACAATTAGAGGATTCACAAACCTTACAGTTGGATATTGATCCGCAGCGTCTTCTGAAGGATGGACGTAAGGTATCTGTCATTGCACAACCGTTGGATTCACCGGTCAATCGTCAGGATGCCAATATTATCTATGGTCAGGAGCTGGCATACGTGCAGTATGCTGTTAACCTGAAACCGGATAGCTCGATCTCCATTGCTTCTATTGAAGGCGTTGAACAGTCTGTTAATCTTGGTTGGGCAGCATTTCAAGAGGGGGAATACGAACTTCGAATCTCCCTGCATATGAAAACACCTCGTATTGCTGAAGGTACACTCGAACCTGAACAACTCGCAATGGTTAAATATGCGCAAGTTATCACCGTATATATATCGCTTTTCCCGGCAGAAGCAGCGTCGTTGAGTTCACCAACTCAAGCTGTGTGGAACAGAAACCATCATGTGTTTGACTCCTATGGCAGAGGGGGATTTATTCTCGCTGACCTGCCTCGACTCGCTAAGCGTGTGGAGGAACTGATGGGACCGGGTAACCATAATTTGATCGAGCAATTTGCCGAAGGCAATCTGTCAAATACCTTGCTGGAAGAGGGGCTGATGGCGATCGCCTGGGGCGTGACTCCGTGGTGTTATTCACTCTATTCTGCACCAGATGAGCAGTCGGCTGGAATACTTGCCGTGGACAAGCTGGGCGATGAACCTGAACGGCAAGGGATCTACCGTATTGATCCGTCCATTCAACAATTAAGCATTGTGCCGGCGAACGAACTGGCTTACTGGCCTGCTTGCGTTCAGAACGATTGGCCTGTTATTGATGTGGCTGGTGAAGGCGAGACGTTGCACATGGATTTGTATACTCAGATCTGCGAATCCGTGAATGGTCTGCACGAGAATCCATTGCCATCGTTTGTACTTACCCGTAGTCAAGGCAAACCCGAAACGATCATTCCGCTGATTGACGTTGTCATCGTGGATGAAGCGTAGAGCACTACTTTATAATAAATATATAAATTGAACTAATCATTTACACGAAAACGGAGAGGACAGAAAGAACCTGAAAAAGTGAAGCTAAAAGTTTTCTGCAAGAAAGCTACTTCGGAAGCATACGCTTCGCCTTTATCCACGGATTTTTCCCTTGAGAAAAGGGAATCAGAAAAATCTGGGGATAACAGCGATTGGAAGGTTGTTCTGTCATCGCAGTGCCCGTGTAAATAATCTTAGTCAATTTATAAAGAACCGAATTGAGGTGACGTAGACAGATGATGACCGAGGAGATTCAGGAGCAATATGCGGACGAACTTGAAGCTTTTCACATATGGATGAAGGATGCCGGATATACAGGCCATACGGTAAAATCATACACCGGTGACGTGGTGGAATTCCTGGTCTCCATTCAAGGAAAGTCACTGGAGCAGGTCAAAAAGCTGCATGTGTTGTCTTTTCTATCCCGTGCGCGGGAGCGTGGGGTTAGTGATGCCACGAGAAATCGCAAACATGCGGCGGTGAACTGTTTTTACAAGTCCCTCATTGAACTCGAATTGTTAACCAATAATCCGGCGTTTGGGATCAAAAAATCCAAAACCGAGAAAAACCGTGCGCCCGTTTTCCTTGATGAAAGTGGGCTGACACGTTTTCTGGAGTCGGTAGAAGGCAAGTATCGCACACGTAATCTGGCTGTTTTTCTACTGATGGGATACATGGGATTACGGGTTGGAGAAGTGCATGCGTTGGATTGCAAAGACTATAACGCGGAGCGACGTACATTGGATGTATTTGGTAAAGGTCGTAAATGGCGCTCCCTACCTGTACCGGAGACTGTGGCAAAAGTCTTATCACAAGCGATGGCTGAGCGTCTCGATCCTTGGCGACCGAAAGAGGAAGCGTTATTTGTCTCGCAAAAAGGGAAGAGACTGTCGATTCGCAGCATCCAGCTCATATCTACGGAAACCTTTGAACGCTTCCAGCAGGAATCACCAGCTAATCAACGTCAAAATTACTCCAGTCATAAGCTGCGTCACTCCTTCGCTACCATGATGTTACGGCGTGGAGCCGACTTGCGTACCGTGCAGGAGCTGCTTGGTCACGCATCTATTCAAACAACAACCGTGTACACACACGTCACCAGTAGGGAGAAAGAAGAGGCTATGGCTCTGCTGGACGTTAAACTTCCCGCATTTGGGTTGAACAATTAGCTATTGAATAATTAGATTTAGAGAAGCCTGTCCAAGTGACAGGCTTTTTGAGTTCTCAAATACTGAATTATGCGATACTTCTCACCCCTGGCATGAATTGGAATACTTTATGTAAAGAAGTTAGGGGATGCCAAAGATTAAACTGCATGTGAGGGGAGGGGATAACATGGCTACTTTATCAACTGGACCGATTGAGAATAATCCAGTTAGTGGCGTAAGGCCAACACAACAGTTGACAATTAAGATCGATAATAGAGATCTGGTCAATAATGCGAGCATCTTAATTCAAGGATATTATCTGAATGGAATTAGAACTCTATATGCACTTGAACTTATTAGTATAAATCCGAATCAAGCAATAACGAAGAACTACTTTGCAAACCTGGATGTATTTGAATTTATCTTTACAACAAGTGGTCTCGCAGAGCAGCAAGTAGAAATATCAGTTTGGGGAAAAAATTCTGCCGGGCAGCTTGTAACGCCCCATCGTATTGTATCTTCAGAATTGTTAGGTGCAAATGAGTCCACGGGAGTTACCGGGTTGACTGGAGCTACTGGAAGTACTGGTGTAACTGGAGTGACTGGGGCCACTGGAGTAACAGGAGAAACTGGAGCAATTGGTGCGACTGGAGCAACAGGAGAAACTGGAGCAACCGGAGATACTGGGGCAACAGGAGAAACTGGAGTAACTGGAGTAACTGGAGCAACCGGTGAAACTGGAGCAACCGGAGATACTGGTGTAACTGGAGTAACCGGTGCGACTGGTGTAACCGGAGTAACCGGAGCTACTGGGGCAACTGGAGATACTGGTGTAACTGGAGTTACTGGCGCAACCGGGGAAACTGGAGCAACCGGAGATACTGGAGCAACTGGAGTAACCGGAGCTACTGGGGCAACAGGAGCAACCGGAGATACTGGAGAAACTGGAGCAACTGGAGTAACCGGAGCTACTGGGGCAACCGGAGGAACTGGTGAAACTGGAGCAACCGGAGATACTGG
>NZ_JCAXEL010000008.1:0-278274 GCF_059759055.1 Paenibacillus sp. GQ49 | reverse complement strand
GGCAACAGGAGAAACTGGAGTAACTGGAGTAACTGGAGCAACCGGTGAAACTGGAGCAACCGGAGATACTGGGGCAACTGGAGCTACTGGAGCTACTGGTGTAACTGGAGCTACTGGAGTAACAGGAGCAACAGGAGCAACCGGGGAAACTGGAGCTACTGGGGAAACTGGAGCAACCGGAGCTACTGGGGAAACTGGGGCTACTGGTGTAACTGGTGCGACTGGAGAAACTGGAGCTACTGGAGTAACTGGAGCTACTGGTGTAACTGGGGCAACTGGAGCTACTGGGGCAACAGGAGCAACTGGTACAGTAGACCCTACCGTAACTATAGTGGGAGTAGGCCCAGATGTTAGTTCTGAATTTAGCGAATTAAGAGCAAGTGAAAAAACGCCGATTATTGAATTGACTTCAGTATATGGTCTATCTAACCTAAGAGATATCGTCTCTACGTTGGGTGCTGCAACGGTTGGAACCAACAACACAGAGTTTCAATTAACCACGACAGCATCTGGAACAGATACGGCAATACTGCAAAGCTCAGAGCGAGGAAGGTATGAGTCAGGGTATGCTGGAGAAGCAGGGATCGGTGTGCGATTACCTGTTGCCCCTACAGGAACACAAGTGGTAAGATGGGGGCTTTTTGATGACCAAAATGGTTTGTTTTTTGGCCAGAGTGTGGCAAACGGAATATTTGTAGCAGTCAGAAGAGCAGGATCTGACACGATTATTCCTCAGGCTTCCTGGAACGTTGATAGATTAGATGGAACTAGTCCTAGCGGAGCTACGCTTAATCTGGCTAAGGGGAATATATTTCAAATTTTATTTACTTGGTACGGTTATGGGGTCATTGAGTTTAGAGTTGTTATTCCTGATCCTACGACTTTAGCACAAGAAGTAATCACCGTTCAACGATTCTCACCAAGCGGGCAAACAAGTTTGGCCGATCCTAATCTTCCTCTTCGTGCTGAAATCTCGAATAGTGGAACAGCATCTGCACTTAATTTATTTGTTGGAGGAAGACAATATAGTATTGTGGGAATATATAGCCCGGTATTCAGAATTACTTCTGAAAGAAGAACCGTAACTGCAACCGGGACTCTGACACCAATTTTGGCCTTCCAAAGGAAAGCAACTTTCCCAGCAGGTTCTGGCAGAACGAATTCAGTCAGTGTAAAACTTGAAGGCATCGACCTTGTAACCTCAGACGATATATACTACCAGGTCATATTAGGGGGCACCATTAATGGAGCCTTTGCAACGTATCCAACGGCAACGACGAATATTCCAAACTCGGAGACAGGTCTGTTAGTAAATAGTACGCTAACGACCATTACTGGAGGTCAGGTAATACTACAAGGCTTAGCAGCTGGCGTAGAAGGCAGTGCCAGAATATTAGCTTCCGCGTCATTATTGGATTTTCAATTACCAGACACTGAATTTGTCACGCTGGCTGTAGCTAACTTAAGTGGTGGTACGAATTCTGTCACCGCAACCTTTAGTGTCACTGAAGAATGGTAGTCAATAAAAGCTGGGAGAAGAATATTCACTTCTTCTCCCTCTTTCTGCAAAGGAGGAGAAACATTGTCAGATATTATCATCTCCAATATTGGACCAAATGTAAGTTCGCAATTCGATGAGATGCGTGTAGCACAAAAAACTCCAATTGTGGAGCTAACCTCTGTGTATGGTTTATCGATTCTAAGAGATGTAGTTACGACTACTGGGGCTGGCACGGTTACCAATGATGCGACTGAGTATAATGTGAGCAACACTGCCAGTGGGGTGGACTCGGCCGTTTTAGAAAGTGTATTGCGAGGACGATATGAACCGGGTTATGCAGGAGAGGCGGGGATAGGGGTTCGAATTCCTTCTCTGCCAATAGGTAACCAAGTGGCGCAATGGGGATTATATGATACTCAAAACGGAGCCTTTTTTGGAGTGAACAGTACTACGGTGTTTGTAACCGTACGTAGAGCAGGAGTTGATACGACAGTTCCACAAAGCTTATGGAATGTAGATCCATTAAACGGGACAGGGCCGAGTGGAGCTACATTAAACTTGTCCAAAGGGAACATATACCAAATTTTGTTTACATGGTATGGTTACGGAGTGATCGAATTTAGAGTGGTTATCCCTGATCCCGTAACGTTAGCCCAAGAGGTAGTTACCGTTCATCGATTCTCCCCAACAGGGCAAACAAGCTTTGTTGATCCAAATCTTCCGTTAAGAGCACAAGTCGCTAATAATGGAACTGGTGCTGCTTATAATATATTTGTGGGTGGAAGACAATATAGTATTATCGGAAAATATGAACCAACCTATAGAGTCACTTCCGAAAGAAGAAGAATAACAAATGTTACATCAACATTAACACCCGTCATTTCATTTACAAGAAAAGCTGTGTTTCCAGCGGGTTCGGCTAGAACGAATTCGGTACAGGTGAATTTGGAAGAAATTAATGTTATTTCATCCGTAGATCTAAGTTACCAAGTGCTTGTGGGAGGGACGTTAAATGGAACTTTTGTTAATTATCCCACAGCTACAACGATTATTCCCGATAGCGAGACCGCATTGCTAGTCAACAATACCTCTACAACAATTACAGGTGGAGAAGTGGTGTTTCAAGGCATTACAGGAGGGGGAGCAGGGAATACCAAAATACTGGCCATTTCAGAACTTTTGGATTTCACTCTTCCGGAAAATCAGGTTGTAACTTTAGCCGTATTGAATATTGGTGGTCCAGGCTCGAACACAGTTGATGTGGTATTTAGAGTAACGGAGAGTTGGTAATTAGTAATACACTGTAACAATTGACATCGAATGATTCAAAATCCAGAAATCAAAAAAATGTTCAAAGATAAAAGAAATAACGGAATAAATGTTATGTAAACCAAATGAAATTTGGATAGCTAATAACCACCTTAATACTCCTTATTACAGGAATACAGGTGGTTATTTTTTATACGTGGATTATTCCAATCCAGCGATCTGTTCTTTTAATTTGTTAGCAGAAGCCTGGAAAGCCACTTTCTCGGATTCATTCAGCGGAAGAGGCAGAATTTCGCGCACACCGTTGCGATCGACAACACATGGAACACCCAGATAAACATCCGATACACCATTGTAGTCTTCAAGGTAAGTGGATACGTTCAGAACGGAGCCTTCGTTGCCGAGAATTGCAGCTACAATGCGGTCCAGAGCAAGGGCGATTGCATAGGAAGTCGCTCCTTTGGCATTAATAATCTCATACGCTGCATTTTTGGTACGGTCGAAGATATCCTGTTGTGTTTCTTCATCCAATTCCAGATCTGTTCCTGCAACGTTAGCCAGGCTCCATACCGGTACTTCGGAATCTCCATGCTCACCAATAATGTGGGCGTGAATACTACGCGGGTCGATCCCTTTATTCTTACCAATCAGGTAACGGAAACGTGCGCTATCGAGCAATGTACCTGAACCAATGACACGGGAAGCAGGCCATCCGCTTTGTTTCCATGAAGTATAGGACAAAATATCTACAGGATTGGTTGCAATCAGCAAAATACCATGAGAATTCACTTCAGTAATGCGCTCAATAATATCTTTGAAAATGCTTGCATTTTTCTTCAGCAGATCAATCCGGGTTTCGCCCGGCTTCTGGGAAGCACCGGCTGTAATAATAATGATATCTGCATCTTTGCAGTCGGAATAATCGCCAGCCCATACTTTCACGCCTCCCGTAAATGGAAGACCGTGGTTCATATCCAGCATTTCGCCGGTTGCCTTATCATGATTCACATCCACAAATACCAACTCGGACGAACGCTGTCTCAACATTAGCGTGTATCCCGTTGTTGTTCCCACCGCACCCATGCCTACAATCACGACACGACTTGGTTTCAGAGCTGCACTATTTGTCATGTTCAATATCCTCTCCTTTTTGGGTTATACTCCCATCCATATTAAGGGATTAGAGAATATAAAGCGAGTGTTGTCTATAAAATAGTTCACATTTCATGTCTTTTTACCAATTATTCCGTCGAAAAACAGTTTAGGGTGAAATTAATGGTAATAAATGTGCGACCTATAGCCCAGAGTATGAGTTGGAAAAAGGGAGCGGGCCAACCATCAGTAGGCAATGAGCCTTTTACATAAGGTTTGTGGTAGAATAGGAGCAGTGGATTCTGATGAATCGTAAATAAAACGCCATAGGACAGGCATGCGCGCCTGTATATTGGATGAGAGAGGTGGAACCCACTTGCGTTTGCAATGGATTAAAATCGCGCAGACAGCATTGCTGTCTATATGTATAGCAGCTGTATTGGCTGCATGCACCGACTCAGATCAACCTCCGGAAGCAGAACCTCCGCAGCAGCAGCAGGAGGACGTCGGGAATACAGGGCAGACATTAACTGTCGTTCCCCCTGTGAACAGTACAGAATCTGCAGATATGGCCAAGTACCAAATACAGACCCGTTTGACCGATTTTCAGTTGCTCAATGACAACGGAGGATTGGCGTGGGGTGTGACGCGGAATGCGCTGCGCCTGTACTACACTCAGGATCAGGGAAAGACCTGGACCAATATTTCACCTTCGGAAAATGTACAGTTTCCGGCTAACCCTAAATATGGACAAAGCATTTATTTTGTAGATCGTGCACATGGTTGGATTGTTCGTGAAGGCATGGGTGGAACAGATACCATGGTGCTTCGCACCAACAATGGGGGCGTAACCTGGAGCCTGTCTTCTCTGTCCAAGACGGATAAAGTGACTGCGATCTCATTTGTATCTCCTGAAAAAGGCTGGATTCTCACCACGGTCGATACCGCTATTGGTAAACAGGACAAGAAACTTTACTTCACCGAGGACGGTGGAATCACCTGGAATCGGATGTCATCCAGTGATGAAGATGGCAAACAGGAAGCAGAAGAGATTTCCAAACGTGGATATACAACAGGGATGACTTTCTCGGATCCAAAACATGGTTTCTTAACAGCGCTGGAGTTCGGCACACCGAAGTTGTATGTAACATCAGACGGTGGAGAGAACTGGAATACTGGACCATCCTTCTTTGATCGAAACAAATTCAACGGGTGTGGTAATTTCAGTGTTAGTTCACCACAATTTTTTGGACGTGAAGCGCAATCAGCCTGGATGTCAATGTCCTGTTCTCAAGGGGAGAGCACGACATTCAATGGATTCTTTACCACCGATGGCGGAAAGAGCTGGAAGCTGTCCAATTTCACTTTAAACAAACAAACGGGTCCGAATCGTAACCTCTCACCGGTATTTCTGAACGCATCGGAAGGTTGGGCGATGCAAAAGGGCATAACCTACCACACTAAGGACGCGGGCAAAACGTGGAGCTCTCTTCCTGCAAGCAGTGTACTGGAGAAAATTCTCGAAGACTATCCGGAGATTGTGAAGATGCAGATGGTTACCCCCAAGCTTGGCTGGATATTAGTTGAAAATACAGATGCCAAAAGATCGTTGTTATTGCAAACGGTAGATGGCGGTGTACATTGGAAAGTATTATAAACGTAGAGTGTTATCGGTGTGAATAGATAGGAGAAGGGAGAGGAGCCTCAGGGTTCCTTTTCTTTTTTGTTTAGTTTGTGAAATAAATCACAATTAAATCCGCTAGAAGGTGATATATTTAACTCAACAAGAGAAGGAGTGATGAAGATGAGAACCAACGGTCAAACTCAATTCACGCAGGCGGATGAATTAACCAGATATATGCTTCAATTATGCTACACATGTGACGATGCGAATCGTTGTACGACAGAGGAAGCGGTGAAGGCTTGCATGGCAGAACACGCACAGGCAGACCAGCCCGAACCAGCCGAAGGTGGAGAAGTAACTCGCGGGTTTATGGACCTAATGTACGCTTAATTATCAAAACTGATCGAAAAAAGCTGATATATCAACGTTTTGCCCCAACAGGGGGCTTTCTTATTTTAAAAAATCACTGAAAAAATCACATTTCCTGCAGCACACTCATATTTAACACTTCAGCAAAATGTTTTTTTAACTTTTGGTCCGCATTATTTTGCATTTTCTGAGTGACATGAGTATATATGCCGAGAGTTATTTTTTCATCCCGATGCCCCACTCGTTGCATAATCGTTATTAAATCAACACCTGCCTCAGCAAGCATGCTGATATAAGTATGTCTGAAAATATGAGGTGTAGCATGCTTCTTTATAGTTGTTTTCTTCATAAGTTGTTGCATGTACTTCTGATGTATAGGATATCCGTCGGGTTTTCTAAAAACAAAGTTCTCATCGTGGTAATGCTTATACATTTTTTTATGTTGAAGATAACTACTATCAGATTGTTCCTGAAAATTCTTCAACATATTCATTATAGATTCGTCTATAGGTACGACTCTTATTGACGAAGTTGTTTTCGGTGGTGTTAATTCATAATTAATAAAGCTTTTCGCATGAAGAGTTTTGGTTATTCTAATATGATTTGCTTCAAAATCAATGTCTGGCCATTTAAGTGCACATAGTTCACCAGATCGAAATCCAGAGAATGCTAAGAGGTTAAATATCTCTTTGTCTAAGTATATTCCATAAATATTTATGACGTTGAAAAAGTTTATTAGCTCAACTCGATCTAAATATTTTTCTTCAACAAGTTGATCCTTATTTTCTATTTCAGCTACAGTAAGCATCTTAACTGGAATAATAGAGTCCGTAGTTGGATTATCAAGAATGTATTTGTTTTTAATAGCATATTTAAAGATCATGTTCGCAGTAGTTTTAAAACCGCTTATAGTATTGAAAGAATATCCTTGTTCAAACAACTGATAAAGACACTCTTGAAAATTTCTATGAGTAATAGTAGAGATCTTTCTTTTTGCAAAGTGTTTGTTTAAATTCTTGATTTCAACTCCTCTGGTTATAATGCTTCGTTTTTTCACCTTACCTTTAGAATAAACTCTAAACCATTCTTCAGCCACATCTTCAAAAAGTAAACTCTTATTCTTCTTAGCATTAATACCTCTCGATAATTGATCATACACAGCTTGAGCACGAGCGAATGCTTCCTTTTGAGTATCACCTCTTCGAGGTATCTGTTTCCGCTTTCCAGTTAAAGGATCAGGAGGACCCTCTAAAGTACATATCCACTTGTATCCTTGTTTATTGTTAGCCTTAATCTTTGTATAAGATGCCATGATGATCAGCTCCTCAAATTAACTAGTTTGATTTTTTAATTGTTGGAGAAGTCGTCTTGTTTCACTTGAAGTCTGTCTTGGTTTTGTTGAGCGAAACAGGTTGACTGCCATTTGAATTTTACCTTTCATAAGTTCAACATCTTCACGGTAGCTGTGGTATTCTTCGTGTAATCTGGAGGCAATCTGTTCAGCACGGTCTGCAGCCAACTCAATAGGGACTCTAAACTCTTCTGATAGAAGTCCAATATATTCAAGCCCAAGTCATATCTAAGGGTGTAGGGAGCAAGTAGTAGGGCATAGAAGCTATTAATCTAAAGTTTGTTGCCTGGATCTCTTGAAGATCAATAAAAAGCTTAGGTAGCTCATCTTGGTGTCCTTCGTGACGAACGATATGAGCAAGCTCGTGAAAGAAATCTGCCCTTTGTTGTATGAGAGAAGTATCTTTATTTAAAAAAATAACACTCCCCCAATCTTCCCAATGAGATTTGGGTTTTCCATTGTAATAAATGATGTCTGCACCCCATATGGAGGCAATTAGGTCGATATCCAGCTCATGCGGATGATTAATTCCAAACACTTGATACAAATCGCAGATCAACAGTTCTGTATCCGTTGGTTCATAATATGGAAGCATTATTCCATTTCCCCTTGTAAAATAGTACATATGTTCGGTTTTTGGTTTGAAAGAAAAGCCCAAAAGGGCTTTGTCGGATTACTTTGCTGCTGTGATACCAAAAGTAGAGATGTTATTGTCTTGGATTTTGAATCGATATTTAAAACCATTTCTTACAGTCGCTCCATCAAAAGCATTCAAGTTTACATCGCTATCGAGTAAACCTATATCTTTTATAACATCTTGCGCATCGTTGTATGTGTACTCACGATTAGTTGTCATGATCAGTGTAGCGATGGCTGTCATTAGCGTTCCACCAGTTTGTTCACTGAAACCATCAGTTCCTATTAGCATAACTTCCTGTATTTCTTCATTGGAGTTTAATACACCAACCATACTTAAGTCATCATTGAAAGTATATTTGAAAGTTCTTGTATCGCTCTCTTGAGACTTAGTTAAATCGAGTTTGGTTATACCTAAACCATTTAAGCGGTACTTACCCACGATTGAATTGAACACATTCTTGAATTCATCCGTCTTCATGTTAAAGAGTGACAGACCATTCTGCATTAAATCTTTCTGATTTTCAACAATGGTAGATGCAACTGGCGTATCTTCAGTCTGATCCGACACTGCGTTGATAGAATTATCAGCCAGGGCCCGAATGCCCAAAAGACCAACACAACATATTGTAAGAAATATACCTGTTAAAACCCAATGTCTTTTAGCTTTTCCGTTTTGTTTTTTTACGGATTTGACAGCAAGAACAACAAATATGAAAAATGCAAAGAAACCAATTAAGAATAGTATTGTGAATAAATCTTGCAAAATCTCACCTCTTAATTATCCTACTAACCAGCAATTATTTATCCTGCTGCTTTTTCTTCATTTCTCTCCAAGCCTGAATTGCTGCATCTGCGACCTGCTTTTCCTCTTCAGTCCAACTCTTCCCGCCATCCAAGTAAGCACTACCACCTGAAGGAGTTTTTGAAATTGAGCGACCTAAAATATAATCACCTGATACTTCAAAAAAATCAGCAAAAATATTGATTTCGTTATCTTCTATTGGACGTTTTCCAGATTCAATTCTCGATAGAACACTATTACTCATACCGATACGTTCTGAAAATTCAAGCTGACTTAAACCTCTTTCCTCACGCAAGTTCTTAATACGTTTTCCTGTTACGGACAAAGGAAAAACACTCCCTTTCTTTCTAAAACAGCAATTTAATGATACCATTTTTCTATTTTAGAAAAAACAATTTTGCTAAAGTGGCAAAAATTAGTTTGACTTTGCTGATTTAGCAATGTGATATATGGAACAAGAAGATTGCTAAATCAGCAAAGAGAGGGAGTGAAGAAATGCTTAGGGAATTCAATCTTCACTTTATAAAAGAAAGACGCAAGAAATTAGGTAAAACACTTCAAGACATGGCTGATTCACTAGACATGAAGAATGCTTCGACTTATATGAAATATGAAAATGGTGAGTATTCTTTTAAAGCAGTACACTTGCCAGTTTTGGCAAAACAACTTGAATGTAATCTTAGTAATTTTTTTGCTGAGAACTTTGCTAAAACAGCAAAGTAATACTTCTGAAAGGAGACTTAACATGTTCAAAATCGAAGTCAATCCCAGTGAACTGGAAGAAATGATTATGTCGGCTGTTCACAAAGCAATTGAACAATCAGCATTTGCTTCTTCACAAACTCATCCAACCCTGATGGATAAGAAGCAATTAATGGAGTTGCTACAGATCGGCGCTACGAAAGCGGCAGAGCTTTTGAACAGAGAGGATTTCCCAGTGATTAGAGAGTTTGGTCACCCAAGAGTACCTTTTCACTCATTAATGGTTTGGATTGACGAACATACTGAGTGGGTGAAATCCAATGCCAAAGGCTATTGGGAGCAGCGAGGAGGCACTGCTTAATGCCACTACACTGGTATCGCGAAACTTCTCCAGCCGCATGTGTCGCAGGAGCAACTATAAGAGTTTTACTTCAAGGCATCGAGCCTGATGAAGCTCTCCAGCAAACGTTATATAACGGTCGTCATACTGACAATCCGGAAGAGATTACGTTTGACGAACTAAATTCATTGAAGGAAACAACCCAAGCTCACCTTGAGCAAATAAGAAAATCCGCCGGAGCTGTACCGGCTGCCGGCGGACGATGAAGGGATCAGGGGAAGACCTTACAACACAATATTACATCAACCCTCTGTCCAAATTCATCAGACTAAAACGGACAAAGGAGATCTCGTAGATATGACAATTGGACATTTTCCTGGTGCATTGGGTGAAGTTCTCAAACGTACCGGCGATACTCTGGCGAAGGCAGGAGAAGCGGTTCACATGGATGGCTCACAGATTGGAAAGGTGATCAAAGGGACGCGTAATCCATCGAAAGAACTAATGCGTAGCGCGGCTGAACATTACGATGATGGTCAGTTATACATTGCTGCAGCTGGGGAAGTCACAGGTGGCGCTTTTGCTCCCTGGCTGGACAATGTGGACTTACATAGGGCATCGGTGCTTTTTAAAACGGTTGAGGAAATGAAGGAAGTTTTGGACCTGTCATCCGAGGTGCCGATCAATAAGACGGGCGACCAGCTCACCGAAGCTGATCGGCAGATAATGAAGCGGCTTCTGATGGAGACGGTCGAAGCGATAACGGCGCTCACGCACTTTGCAGCCGTGCTGTGCAAAGAGTATTCGTTCTCTTGGTTCGGGATCTGGAAAGAGCATCGGGCCGAGCTAAAGGCTAAAAAATATATGAAATGAGGTTAATTGAATGTCTCGTGAACAGTTGGCATATGAAGCATTGCAGGCTGGAAGAAACTCGAAGCACAACTTGGAACTGATCCGCAAACGGCCTGAGAAATTGTTGCCTGGGAAGATGAATGATGCGGAGCAGTATCTTAATAGGATGATCCGGTTCGCGGAAGTAGAAATGAAAAATGCCCGCCTGGCAGGGCGGACACTTGGTTTGAGAACTCGACTAAAGTCTCTTGTGCTGCAAATTTTACAGTCTCCCGAGCAAAAGCGCAAGGGGGAATCGGTATGAAAGATCAATTATACATCCAAATCATCATTAATTATACGGAATCAGCCAAGGCCCTACGTGAGAACACAGTTGCTGTGATGTCCTTCAATGGATTCGTTCATGGATCGGATTTCGAAGCCCTTTGGCGGGAACGGGATATGATTTATCACCGCTGGCAGAATGCTGCCGCGAGCCTTCGTGAGCTACCCATGGAATATATGTCACTTGCGATTAGTGCAATCGACCATATTTAGAACACATAAAAGAACAAGACAAGCCTGTCGGCCTTGTCTTCCGGCGTCGGACGGTTTCATAACCAACTCCCGTACGGCGTCGGAAGATGCGGCTGACGCATCAATACATTTGAAGGGAGGATAACTCGTGCAAATCATTCATCGGCTGACTGTTGTCAGCAATCCCACTCGTGTTTTCGAAGTGGGTACCGAAATCGAAGGCTGCGAGGTTATTGAGATCAAGCAAGTTGGTGCTGAGTACGAAGATCATGTCCATTCAGAATTTCATGTAATGGATGGTGATGGCCAACTGATTACAAGTGTTGAAAATGCTCCTGTGATTCTTGATTGGAAGACAATCGCAGAAGATGGGGAAGCACCAAGAAGTATCTTTACAAAAGAAAAATAGCCCGTTGCACCGGGCTATTTCAGAGCATTGAAAATTAAATATGGATACACGGTCATCTTACCATGGGTGACCGTTCCAAACAAGGAGGACGTTATGAGTAAAACGACTGCTATTACTGTCGACTTATCCGCTCAAACCATAGACGCTGCTGTTAAACCAGCGATGCACTACACGCCAGCAATTCTTTCCGTCTCGGGAACATTTGGTTCCGTTGAACTGATGGCCGATGACGATCAACTTGCGGCTGTAGCGGATGCAATCAGCCAGCACTTCAAATCAAAGGAGAAGAGTGCATGAGACAAATTACTTTGGTATCCCTGATCCTTCGCAATTTTAAGGGGTTACGGGATTTTGTATTGGAAGCTGACGGTCGCAGTGTTGCTGCTTACGGTGACAACGCCACTGGTAAGACAACGTTGTTCGATGGATTCATATGGACGCTGTTCGGTAAAGACAGCCAAAATCGCACGGACTTTGAAATAAAAGGTCTGGATGAAGCCGGGAAAGTTGCTGAACATGGCCTGCAACATGAGGTTGAAGCAATCCTGATGGTTGACCGTCGTCGCCGTTCTTTCAAAAAAGTGTTTGCCGAGAAGTGGACGCGTAAGCGGGGACAAGCAGCGGCAGAATTTGGTGGTCATACAACAGATTATTACGTTGATGGTGTGCCGGTTAAGCAAGGACAGTACAAAGCTGAGGTGGATGCACTGATTAATGAGGATGTTTTCAAACTTCTCACTAATCCCTCCTACTTTAACGAGATCCTTAAACCGGATGCCCGCCGCAAAGTGTTGTTGGAAGTCTGCGGCGAGATGACGGATAACGAAATCATTGCAAGCAGCAAGCAACTGGCGCCATTGGCTGACATTCTTGGAGATCGCAGCCTTGAGGATCACCGCAAGGTCATCGCAGCTCGTCGGACTGAGATCAACAAGGAACTTGAAAAGATCCCGGTCCGCATCGATGAAGCTCGTCGCAGTATGCCAGACGTATCCGACCTAGACGCTGAACTTCTGCAGGAGGACATTGAAACGATGCGCGGCAGAGTTGATGCCAAGACCGCTGAGCATCAACGAATTCAATCTGGTGGTGAGTTGTCGGCCAAGGAGATCCGCTTGCGGGAGATCAACGCAGAACTTACAGACATCAAGCATCGTGTTCAGGCAGATGGCTTACAAGCAGTCACTGAACAACGTGGACGTGTGATGCATCTGAAAAACGAAGCATCTGAATTGCAGTCTCGGATCTCTACAGGACAACGAGAGGTTGAACAATACAAACGGCAGATTACCCGTGCGGATAGCCAAGTCACTCGATTACGTGAAGAATGGGCAACGGTTGATAGTCTTCAATACCCTGTCCACGATCATGAACATGATGCCAATTGCCCAACATGTGGACAAGCGCTCCCTGATGATCAGTTACAAGCTGCTCAGGACAAAGCGTTGGAAACCTTCAACCTTGATAAATCCAAACGACTTGAAGGGATCAGTGCCGACGGAAAAGCAGCTGCTGAAGAAGTTCGAAAGCTGAAACATTCCATGTTTGATCTGGAAGAGAGCATGAAGAAGCTTCAAGAGCAATTGACAACCAAGCAAGCAGAAGTGTCTGCAGCTGAAGCAAACTTGCAAAGCCTGCAAGAAGCGGTTTCCGATCCGGCAGATGATGCCGAATACCAGGCCAAAAAGCAAGAAAGTGAAAACGTACGTGCTGAGATCGAACAGCTTCGTTCTTCTGCTGCTGATGCGGCTGGCAGAGTGCAAGCCGAGATCCGATTGTTCCGCGGTCAGGTGGATGAACTTGAAGCAGACAAAGCGAAGCTGGCGACAGTTAAGGCAACTGAGGAACGCATCGCTGAGCTGGCTGAACAGGAGCGTAAGCTTGCAGGCGAGTTTGAGAAGCTGGAACACGAGCTCTACCTCACAGAAGAATTCACTCGGACAAAGGTCAGCATGTTGGAATCCAAAATCAACAGTAAATTCAAATATGCCCGGTTTAGACTCTTTGAGGAACAGATCAACGGTGGTCTGAAGGACGTGTGCAAGACGTTGTTCAACGGTGTGCCTTATGAGGGCGGTTTGAACAACGCTGCTCGAATCAATGTTGGTTTGGACATCATCAACACGCTGGGACAACATTACGGATTCTCAGCACCGATCTTCGTAGACAATGCCGAAGCTGTGACGCAACTCATCGATACAGATGCCCAAATGATTCGTTTGGTTGTTCCACCGGCATTCAATAGTTTGCCAGAAGAGGTACAGGAAGAACTCAGCAAACAACATGGCAGTTATGAAGATGCTGAAGCTGCTTGGAGGGACAGAAACAAGAAACTCCGCTTAGAGCATAACGACATCCAGGAGGCGATTTAATTGAATACAGAAAAACAACAAGCTCCCCAAACAGGGGAGCAAGCAATTGCTAAAACAGAGCCGACACAATCTGAACGTTTTATGACCAAAGTCATTTCCGAATTTGGTTCAAGCGTTGGCGAAGTTGCTCTTACCAACTTCCAGAAACGTCTTGCTCAGAATTACTTTATAGCACTGGATGCAGTATTGAAGACTGCAGAAGAGAAACGTATGAAGAAAGCTGAAAAGTATCGTGACCCAGTCGCTATGACTTGGGCGAATGTGAACATGGACAAGTTGTCTCGTGATGTTGTTGCTTATGCACGGATTGGATTTGACCCAGCTCAAGCAAACCATATCAATTTAATTCCTTTCAAAAACAATAACACTGGTAAATATGATATTGCCTTCATTGAAGGATATCGCGGTCTTGAACTCAAGTCTGTGAAATACGGTTTAGATGTTCCCGATCATGTGACTGTTGAACTGGTTTATTCCACTGACTACTTCGTACCTCTTAAAAAGGACGCGAAGAACAAGCATGAAAGTTATGAATTCGAGATCAAGAACCCATTTAATCGTCGAACTATATTGGGAGGATTTTATTTTCACTCCTTCATCAGATCTCCTGAGAAAAACAAGTTGGTAATGATGACCCTCAAAGAGATTGAAAAAAGGAAGCCTGACCATGCAAGTGCGGAGTTCTGGGGCGGTGAGAAAGAAAAATGGGAGAACGGAAAAAAGGTTGGTAAGGAGACCGTTGAAGGATGGCACGAAAAAATGTGTTGGAAAACCGTTTATCGTGCGGCGCACAACGATATCACCATTGACTCACAGAAGATAGACGATGATTATCTGCGCCTGAAACAGATAGAGAGCGACTTGTCAGATGCTGAGGTCTCAGAAGAGATTAGAGCGAATGCAAATCGTGACGTAATCGATGTTACCCCGCCACACCTGGATGATACTCCAAACGATGTATCAGATGGTCAGCCTGAGATGGAGTTCGGTGATCCGGATGACGGGAAATCGGACAAGGCGCCTTTCTGATGATTGAGATTAGTTCTCTCGGCTCCAGCAGCGCGGGTAACGCCTACCGAATCACGGATGGAAAAACGCCGTTCCTGCTGGATGCAGGGCTTCGCTATAAAGACATTCAGCGCGGTCTTGCCTTCCGTGTGTCAGAGCTGGCCGGATGCCTTGTGAGTCACGAACATGGAGACCATAGTGTCGCTATCAAGGATCTGATCAAGGCTGGAGTGGACATATACACCAGTTCCGGCACTGCTGATGCTTTAGGGATAGACAGTCACCGTGTGCGGCGTGTATCGGCACTTGAGCCATTCACCATTGGTACCTGGTCAATTCTACCCTTTGATGTTCAGCATGACGCAGCGGAGCCCTTGGGGTTTCTCTTGGCTAATACGGCAGGGGACAAGCTTCTGTTTGCGACAGACACCTATTACATCAAGCATCGATTTACTGGACTCACTCACATCATGGTGGAATGCAATTATTCCATTCAGATCCTTAACCAAAATATCGCCGCTGGCCATGTGCCGGCGGTGATGAAACATAGATTGTTGCGTTCGCACTTCTCGCTCGAGAATGTGAAGGAATTCATCAGAGCGAATGACATGCGGCGTGTACAAGAGATTCACTTGCTTCACTTGTCAGACAACAACAGCGACGAAGCACTGTTCAAACGAGAGATAGCAGCACTGACAGGCAAATTGGTATATGTAGCGGGTAGGTGATCGATATGAACGATCTGTCAGGCAAGCCGCTCCTGAAGAGCATGATGGGCGAGCGGATCTGGCGACTATTTGATTCTGACAAAGTGGCCTTTCAACGCGAGACTATCGCATATTTTGAACGCGGGTACCCGGATTGGGAAGTAAAACGGGTCAAGTATCCGCATGTATTCTTACAACACAGAAGGGGGCATTGAGGATGCCCAAGGTAAAACAAATATCTGTCGGCGCTTCATATACCAAAAACCTTGGCAATTTTCAAAGTTTGAAGGTTGAAGCGAGCATCGTTATGGAGCTGCTTGACGATGATGATCCGAGCGTCGTTTATGAAGATGCTTGGGCAAGGGTACAAGATCAGGTTCGTAAGGGATTAGGGAAGGGGCAACCAAAGTGAGTAACACTAAACAAAGTAGAAAGGTAGTCTTCAACCAGTTGCAACAAATGTTTGAAGACGCCGCGATGGAAGGGCCGGAGGTTCTCCAGTCCCATTTAAGAGACGTTGCTTTCTCGTTGGGGGCACAGGCGGCAGCGTCGTCAGATCCTGCTCATATGCCGCAATCCATTAATGATTTGATTACTCAATTCGGCCGTGGAATTCAGACTATTACTCGGGAGATAACGGGCAATGAAAGCAAGTTCGAAGTCGCTGTTTACGCTGTTCAACAGAAATAATATTGGTTTATGGAACTGAAATCACGGCTGCTACGGGAGGGGGAGACGCAAGTGACCGAGACAGCCAGACCGACCCTTTCCGGGCTTCTGGAACAATTTGAAGCCATTGGCGGGCCGGAAGAGTTTGGTCCTGAAGGGATAGCAATAATGATTGCCTTATGGCGCCGCAGTGCAAAGCTTGGGTGGCGTAAGGCGTGGAAAATGACCAATAAGGATCTCATGGTCCAAACGGGAATTACGAACAAAGGTACGCTAAATGCTCATCGAAAAAAGCTAGTTGAAGCAGGATTGATTGGTTACATTCAACCGCCAAGAGGACAATCCAAAGGAGATTACAGCGTCGAATTCGACTTGTTGGGTGTCGGAGTGGAACAAAATTTGAACCACTTCAATAGCTACTCAGACGAAGTAGGACAGGAAGTGGAACAGAATTTAGACCACTTTGACGGGATAGGTGACAAAGTGGAACAAAAATTAAACCACATTCCGCAAGTAGAACGAAAAGTGGAACAAAATTTAGACCCTGTATTAAAAGATCTTCTTCTTTCTTCTTCTTCATCATCTGCTACTGCAGACGAGAATCAAATTGATCGACCACCTGATCCGGAGTATGAATCATTTTACTCGGCTCACAAGCGAGTGTTTGGATTTGAATGCAATCCATTCCAAGCACAGCAACTTATTGTTTACATCGATGAGGACAACATGGACGAGGCCGTGGTTATACGTGCAATGGAACGTGCAGCATTGGCTGCTTCAGGGTACAGGTTCACCCTTATTACCAAAATCCTTGGAGATTATCTGAGGTCTGGGGCCAAAACATTTGAAGCAGCCAAAGCGTTGGACGATGCTTTCGAAGCAAGGAAAGGTTCTTCAGTTACAACAGGTTCTGTACCGAGTGGTCGGAGACAGCAACCGTTAAGGCAACAAAAGAGGGACAGTTTAGAACAAAGGCTGAGGGAGGAGGAAGCCCGTGGAAAAGGCTGATGTTATTCGATTGTTCATGGCGATCACCGACGAATACCCGACTTTCGATGACAGTGAGGAGAATGTGGATCGCCACTACAAGCATCTTCAAGATTTTCCGTATGAAGCAGCTATTCAAAACTTAGATCAGCATATCAAGACTATAAAGTGGCCGCCGACCATCTCGGAGATCCGCGGAAGACTTGGCGAACAGATTGAACGTGAACGGATGCGAGATTTAACAGAAACATATTTTGCGGAGAGAGAAGCAGCGGCTCTTAAAGCTTGCCCGCCGCCGCCGGGATGGAAGGATGAGTTACTTGCAAAGCTTCGACATAGAAAATAACTTGCCCCACAGTATGCAGTTTGAACAGGCTGCCCTGGGTGCATTGATACTGAAGTCAGTGGAAGCTTTGGAACATGCAGAGATACTCACTGCAGATGCTTTTTACGATAAGGCCCATAGCCTAATTTACAAAACGATTGCAGGGTTGGCTGAAGGGCAAAATCCGATCGATCTCGTTACAGTAACGGAAAGCCTGAAGGAAAAAGGTGAACTGGATGATATCGGTGGAGTGAGTTACCTTGCTAAGTTGGCGGGGGGAGTACCTACTGCCGCAAATGCCGGTTACTACTTCGAACAGCTTCAGGATATGGCAGTTCGCAGGGATCTGATCCGGACTAATATTCTTCTGATACAGCAAGCAGCTGCTGGAACCGAACTGTCGCAGTTAATGTCCAGCGTTCAACAAGCACAGAACAAATTAACTGATCGAGCAGCACCAAAACAGGATTTTAAGCGCATTGAAAATGTGTTGATCGAAGTTGTGGAATCTGCTGAGGTTCGTTTTGACAACTTTAAGAACGGTACAGTCACAGGTATTCAAACAGGCTTCACCGATTTGGATAGTATCACAGCCGGATTGCAAAAGAGTGATTTGATTATTGTTGCTGCTCGACCATCAGTAGGTAAAACGGCCTTCGCTCTGAACATTGCCCAAAACGTGGCCATTCGGAATACCGAACCGGTAGCCATATTCAGTTTAGAGATGTCAGCAGCTCAGCTTGTTCAGCGGATGGTGTGTGCCGAAGGAAACATCGACGCGAGCAACATGAGGATGGGCGATTTTGCTTCAGACGATTGGACAAAGTTTGCTGAAGCAGTCGGAATCCTGGGTGCAACAAATATCCGTATCGACGATTCGCCGGGTATTACTGTTCACGAAATCCGCGCGAAGTGTCGCCGCCTTAAAAAGCAGGAAGGACTGGGGTTGATCGTCATCGACTATCTTCAGCTCATCGCAGGTCGTCAGGGAAAAGGTTCTGAGAATCGACAGCAAGAGGTTTCCGAGATTTCAAGGACGTTGAAGCAATTGGCTCGTGAATTGGATGTTCCGGTTGTTGCATTGTCCCAGCTCAGCCGAGCGGTCGAACAACGTCAGGACAAACGGCCGATGATGAGTGACTTGCGGGAATCGGGTTCGATCGAGCAAGATGCCGACATCGTAGCGTTCCTGTACCGGGATGACTACTATAACCAGGAGACCGAGAAGAAGAACATCATCGAGATCATCATCGGTAAACAACGTAATGGTCCCGTGGGTACCGTTGAACTGGTCTTCCTGAAACAGTTCAATAAATTCGTCAATTACCAACGCACTCATAACGATTCATTCGGGCCAAAACCGCCACAACAGCCCCAAAACATTGAACAACGCCAGTGGGCGTAGGGAGGGAACGGACATGAAACAGGGGAAACGGCCGACAAAGCGGCAAAAGATTGAGATTAAGGCTAATGGCTTGAATGCAGAGAATTGGCTGGTTGAAAGGGACTTGCCAGATCAAATGGTCATTGTTCACCGCTTCTCAGGTAAGCCAAGAACTATTCGGCGGGGAGCATGATGAACAACGCTTATAACAGATGGTCCGTTTCGGAGTACATGAGGCAGCGGTTCATGCGGACCGGACAGGTTCCTAATCGGGATGAGCTGCAGGCAGAGTTCGAGGGAATTGATCAAACTGAACTCAACGAAGGGATCGTTGAGTTTGATGCAATTGCTGGCGAATGGCCGGAACTGGAGGTGCAGCATGCGAAAGCTGATTGATCCGCACCATCAGACACATTTAAGTTATGTAGTCCGCGGGGACGATGGCCGCAAACTGGCCGAGGTGTTTGTCATTAAGCGGGACATGCTTCCTGCACGTCAACGGCGTAGAGAAAGATCGAAAGGACGGCGACGCACATGATCACTTTCACAGTATATGGTGAGCCGGTGGCGCAGGGGCGTCCAAAAGCTTCGACCAGCACAGGTTTTGTGAAGATGTACGATCCGAAGAAATCTAAGGATTACAAAGATTACGTGAAGCTGGCAGCTGCTGAACATGCGCCGAAGGCATTGCTAGAAGGTCCGATAGGAATGGTGTTGACGGTTTACCGATCTATACCAAAATCTATCAGCAAAAGCCCAAAGAAGGCGATGCTCGCTGAAGCTGGACAAATTGTACCGACGACCAAACCGGACGTGGACAATTACCTGAAGGGTGTCAAGGATGCCTTGAAAGGTGTGATTTGGAAGGATGATAGCCAGGTTGTTGAAGTGTTTGCTCGGAAGCGTTACAGCGCTCGGCCACGCATTGAAGTGAAAATCAAGGAATTATCACAATTATAAAATTTGAGGAGATGACTGAAATGATTAAAAACTTTGCAAAATTCAGCGCAACTATGGGAAAAGGATTTAAAGTCGGCGAGTCTGATGTGGAGATTAAACTTACTTTGCCGTTGAAGGTTGTTCAGGATAATTTCATGTTCTTGTCCACTAACCAAGGTGAGAAAATCAATGTGTTCCTTGGAGATCCGCAAGCAGCATTTGAGTTTGAAGAGGATGAACGGGACGCTATGTACCGTACTTGGAACGGGGGTCGTCTTGTGACAACCGATGCATCAGGAGTGGTGACCAGAATTGAGGGAGCTGACGAACCTGAGCAGGACGAGAATCAGGCTCAGTTGTTTGGACCAGCTGAAGCGCCAATTGATCAAGAGCAACCAACTGGAGACGGTCAGGAAACTGGTGAGGGTGACGCCCAGCCAACTGTTCCACCGACAGGCGGCGATGATCCTGGTACTGATCCAAATGATCCTTACGGTGATAACGATAACAATGACATTCCAGACTGGATGAAGGATGGCGGCGATGATCAGTCCGGATCGAAGGAAATGGACTTTACTTCTTCAGATGGTTCAGAAGGTGACAAACCGCCGACCGATACCCAACACGTAACACAACAAGATCCGCCTGCAGTTGATAAAGCAAATCCACCTGCTGAGATCGATAAGGAAGAACTTGAACAATTCATCCTTGCTCAGCGCCCAATCTTTGATGATATCAAACTTGCTGATGGTCCTGCCGATTTCCCTGCACTGCTTCAGCAACGGAAGGTAGAAGGCAAGACATGGTTGGAGATTTCAAAAGAAATGAACATCCCAAGTTCGCAAATCAGTTCCAAGTTCAACGCCTACAAAAAGCGCGTCACTAAAATGATGCAGGATGGCGTAGCAGTCTAAGCATCATTCATATAGCAGCATCCCCCCGGTCGAAAGTTGGCCGGGGTGACCAGTTGCATGCATCAAACAGAACGTATGATCTCAAAATTACCAAGAAAGGGCGATTTCATGGGAGCGTTATTGAACAACGTTGAGTATAAAACGTCCGCCTTCCTGTTTGCTGGAGTTGGTGGAGCAACGGCAGGTGCTATGCGTAGCCAAGTGGAATACGGCGGCAAGTTGTACAAGTTCAAGGTGCTTTGTGCGATTGATTCCGATCCAGTAGCCTGCAGAAATCACGATCTGATCACTGGCGAGGAAACATCAGTCTGCATGGATTTATTCGAACGATGGCAATACGAAGCTTGGCACGGTCACGAGCCGCCAGAGGATTGGCAAGAGGTTACAGCTTGGGACGTATGGCAGGCATTCAAGGAGCAAGTCCCGTTTTTCTTGTTCTTGTCCCCGCCATGTAAAGGACTGAGCGGACTTCTGCCAGCAAACAAAGCGGCGTCTGACAAGTACCAAGCCCTTAACTATTTAACGGTTCATGGGTTGGAACTGACGTTGCGTGCATGCCTTGAATATGGCGGTTCGGTACCGGCAGTTATACAGCTTGAGAATGTGCCGCGGATCACCAGCAGAGGAAAACCACTTCTGGCCAAGATTAAGAAGCTACTTAAGAAACATGGGTACGCCGTAAGCATCCGCTCAGATCACAACCTTGGGGAAATCGGAGGGCTTGGCCAAAACCGTGTGCGTTTCCTCATTCTGGCCAGACACGAAGCACAGATGCCGAATGTCATTTACTATCCGCTTAAAAAGTCATTGCGTTCTATCGGTAACGTGCTTGCTTATCTACCAGAACCGGGTGACATCGTAGCAGGTGGTCCACTTCATAAGCTTCCAAGGCTCCAATGGAAAACGTGGATGAGGTTGGCCTTGATTCCTGCAGGTGGCGACTGGCGTGATCTTAATCTTATTGGTTGGGAAAACCTTCGCGTAGTGCATGAACCACGTAGTGGTGCTTACGAGGTAGCGGATTGGGAGGAACCGAGCAGAGCGGTCACAAGCACGGCGGGACCTGGACGAAGTAATGGCGTAGCGGCCATATCGGACCCGCGTCTGCAGATAAACGGAGATGGGAAAACGAATCTGTTCCGCGTTCAGCTCAGCGATGACCCAGCGACGTGCATCACCGGCGCAGCTGGACCAAATCAGGGGGCTACTAATATCTCCGACCCTAACCTTACCAACAGGGAAGGGCGACATCCAGGAGTCTACCGGATTGTTCCTGCAGATGAACCAGCTCCATGCGTTACAGGAACACGATTCGGATCCGGTGCAATTGCAGTTGCAGATCCACGCGTTAACACTAAACTGCATTCGGACAGTTACGGTGTACAGGATTGGGACGCTACAGCTAAAACCGTTCGTTCGGCAAACCGCATTATGCAATCTGCTGGCAGCGTGTCAGATCCACGGGTACCGGATAGACCAGGGCGATATACGGATCAGTTCCGGATGCAGTCAGTTGATGGTCCCGCGGCTACGGTAACGGGATCGACTGATGTACAAAACGGCGCGCAGCTCATCGCAGATCCGAACGTGTCCGGTCATTATCACGACGGAGCTTATAGGGTATCAGACTGGGAAAATACATCCCCAACAGTAACCACAGGCGGTGTATCTGCAGGGCAAGGCAAGGTCATTGCAGATCCTCGGATTAAAAGCAAACCACGTGCAGATACGATGGGTGTTCAAGAATGGAATTCAACAGCTAAAACCGTGACTGGAAGTATGGATGTTCATGCCGGCGCTGCAGCAGTTGCAGATCCAAGAATACCTTCTGATAAAGAACAAGGGGTTTGGATGATAATTGCCTCTGATGGTACTTGGCACCGACCACTCACGACGTATGAACTAGCTATGATTCAGAGTTTCGCAACGCACCTTCCAGACGGACGACCGTTCCAACTGGTTGATTGCTCGGATGCAAAGGCACGGGAGTACATCGGAAACGCCGTACCTCCTGATGCGCAGGAAGAGATGGGCAACGTCCTCCTACTGGCTGCCGCAGAAGCTGAGGCAGGGATATCATTCGCACTGAGCTGGGACCCAGTTTGGGTGTCACCAGCAAAGGAGGAGATCCATGTAATAATTCATTAGTGGATTTCCTCGACGATTCACTGGGGACACAAATTTATTATGTTAACGACAGACCCATTGCCATCCATGTGTGGTCCAAACCCAATTACAGGTAGGAGGATTAGTTGGCCCCATTGATTGTTGGACATTTACGATGTGGGTTCCTTGGATGGTATTCTTTAACGGTATACCATTATGATATTTTACGTATGTTACTTCTGATTCGATAGCATCAATGGGGATGACTTCTTCGATGATTACAGCATTAACTACTGTCCCGTTAATCAGTGTGATATCAACAAGGATACCTTTCCATTTTTCTAATTGGTTTGGTGTTTGGATACGTGCTCCAACAGATCTGTGATTTTTACCCATAGTATTAATCAGCCTCCTGAAATAAGTTTAGGTCACAGTCCAATGTATTAAATAAAATCAATTTTGTTCGTTATGTATAAGCCTAAATCTCACTGGATAGGATTTAATAACCATTTAAGTTGAAAAGTATTTCAGCTATTTAAATATAAGAAATGGGAATAGTCCACAAAGAAATATCCCCCGCAAGCTTGGCGGCCAGGCGGGGGACTCATCAGTTAAACCTCACCAAAAATTATAACACGGTGAGGGGATCAAAATGGGGAAACGCCGAAAAAACAACTTACAATTAACTTTTAACATACTGCCGATCGACGAGAAAGCTACCCGCCGCGCTGTGGAGGAATATATTGAAACCGTTCGGCAGTACCGGCAGATCGGTTTCGTGAGACGGCAGGCAGCAGTCACGCAGGCTTATGTTTATAGAGAACATCAATCTACTAATGCAATTAATAAGCAAACGGAGAACATTGCTGTTTACAACGTAGATAAGGAAGCGGAACTGAAGGAGAAGGATCGGTTACTTAGTCTTGCAATGGAGAAGTTATCTTCTGTTCAACGTGAAGTTATTCAACGTAGTTATTTGGATAATGAAGGCGAGTTCGATTATATCAGTTGCGGAGAGATGGGTATAAGCGAAAGCACATTTAGAAGAATTAAGCTTGAAGCGGTGAGTGTACTTGCAAGTGCACTGGGCTTAGAAGTCATACAAGAGCAAGTAAAGGAAGGCGTTTGTTGATTTATATGAAAAAGCAAGGTATGACTGATGGATTAACCAGTCTACCCTGCTTTTTTTATAGAGTATCGTTATTACTTCTTTTTAGTAGGCATCTTAATCACAAAGAACAACAAAGATAAGAAGAATAGAGCCTGTGAGATAGTTACCAGTAATCTGATTCCTTCACCAGAATCTTTTATACCAAATAGAATATCGATTATGGATACCAAACCTGTAGATATGAGTATAAACAGTGCGAGTATGTACACGTTTAGTCCTCCCTAAGTTCGATTTTATAGCAGGAAGAAGACAATTGCTCTTGCAGCTGGATCACTTAACCATGATGGAACACCAACGGATTGTAAGGCATTAGAAAGACCATCTTCTGCAGTACCTGAGAAATCTACCATGATATCCAAAGCTTGCATTAGTACTTGATAGCTGAGGTATGTTTTCAAAGTAGTTTTTGCACCAGCTGTCAATGGTAATTTATCTACGTACACTTTAATCTGTTCATTCCAAGCACGTGACCCAACGTTTTTGAGTTTTTTGATTAATTCTTGTGCTACTTCTTTTGCCAGTTTTGTTTTCCAACCAAGCGTACCGACTTCTCCAGCAGCAGTAGTCATTCCTAGTTCAGAACCAACAGTTCTAAAAAGAGCGTCGTAATCAACTTGTCTTAATTCTAATTCAATTCTGGCATCTTTGTTAATAGGACCAGTGGGCAATTCAATTTGTGTCCCTGTGTTGACAGGTGAAGTGCCATTAGCAACTTGAGCGCTGGCGAAAGCGGGTAGTGTAAATGATGACAGTAAGAGTGCGGAAAGTGATGCGATTCCAAGTTGCTTAATTTTTTTCATAGATTCAGACCTCTTTTCATAAAATTTGGTTTTTACAGGAATATTATATCACTAGTAATCTATCAAACACAAATTATGGGTGTATTACCTTAAATTTTACATTAAGTTTACAAAGTGTTCTCTTGAATTTGTTGACTGATTAATGACCTTATTTTGAATGAATAGTGATCGTTCGCTGGACTTTAGACGTGATATATTTGTATTGTGGAAATCGAGCGAGAATGAAACGCACAGCTGCAAAAGCGGCATATGACTGGGGCGTTCCTCTTCTCGCCTTTTCTACTCTGCTAACTGTATTTAACGTTTCTTTCCCAAAAACATAAAAAGGGAAATCACAATGATAATCAGGATGCCTGAAAGATTGTATATTGTTTGAAATGTCTCACTTTGTGTTCGTGTAATAAAAAAACCTAGCATAGTAATAACGAAGACTAACATACCCCATTTAATTTTCATGTTCAAACAAGCACCTCCATTTGGATAAAAATGGTTTATTATATCATAAGATCAAAAGCTCTCTTATTCAAATAGGGAGGGATTCAAAGGAAATAGGATGTTTGTTCAGGTAGATCGGGACTCACCCGTTTTCTGTTCCTTGACCCGCATTTGGTAGCTTCAGTAAAATGGTCTTGTTCTTCCTCTATAGTTACATAGTACGTATGCATTTAAAGCAAAGAGCGCAGCGTTTTTGCGGCGACCGTTTCGGGCGCAAGCTTTTATGACGTAACACCAACATCATACATATCACATTTTAAGTCGTTCCTTCATGGATCGGCTTTTTTCATTGGAGGAATTGAAGTGATCAGCAGAAGACGGAAGAAGATACGCATTCGCCCGAACAAGCAGCCAGAGAAGTGCAAAGGTTGTGTATGGGGACGCTTCGACGGGGTTAAACAGTTCTGTAGTAGACCCATTTGTCCAAAAGAGGTAAAATATACCTGAAAGTCATCTTAGAGAGAGGGGGAAACTAGCATGAATACACCTCGTTTATTACCTGTTAGAGATTTGATTAAAGACG
Organism: Paenibacillus sp. GQ49; assembly: GCF_059759055.1. Lineage (NCBI taxonomy): Bacteria > Bacillati > Bacillota > Bacilli > Caryophanales > Paenibacillaceae > Paenibacillus > Paenibacillus sp. GQ49. The sequence goes on along the minus strand of NZ_JCAXEL010000008.1, from coordinate 252,408 downwards.
AGCTTGGAAATTATTACGATATTTTGTACGTTGATAATCAAAATAGCAAGGTTGTGCTTGTGAATGCAGTTGTTAAACTTTCGAGTAACCGTATTTTGACTGATGATTATTACCGAGAACATCAGCACGAGGTACTCACTCATGAAGCTACAAATATTCTTAAGGCAAAGATCAAAAACCTTAATGAAGGTAAAGTTCCAGGCGACATCTATTCGTTGGAAGAGTTGAAGTCAGATTTCGGTTTTGAATTCGTAGTTGAAGGACTGTACGATCCCAGTCCTAAAGTTAATTAAAAGTAAGCATCCTTCGGGGTGCTTTTTCTTTATCTCGAATGAATAAAAATAGTTTGCGACCAAAATGTTCCAAGGTCGTATATTATCTCTAGCACGTTTTAATATTGTTAGAGGAGGTGTAAGGTGATGAAATTTGATACCGAGAATAATCTATCGTTAAGGGTTAAGACTTTAAAGGCGTGGAAGGAAGAACTGGATACGCAAGTCACTAATCTCGAATATGAAGCTAAGAAGATCAGAGACGAAGCTTTTGCGTTAGATGTTAAAAGAGAAATTCTTGCTTCCATGTATGAATCTGCCGGAACTGATTCTCCAGAACATAACATGTTATTAAAGCAGCTTCGACCAGTCGTTGAAGAATTCCATGATAAATTACTTTTAGCAAATAATTTAGTAAAAGAAGCCGATGCTTTCAAAGTTACAGCTAAGAGTATTCAAGATAGAATTGAAACGGAATTGAAACAGCTTGATTCAGATGAAGAAGATGAAGATTAAGCACCCATCGTGGTGCTTTTTCTTTTGCTTTCATATACCAGAATGTGAGCCGTTCTGAGCTTCTTAGCAAGAGAACGTCCGTTTGCAGGGATCAGTTCATTGAAGAGCGGAGAACAGCGTCTGAGTGAGCCTATGCATGCATATGATGGTCACCCAAACGTTGAAACCAACTCAACACAATTTAGCTGGATGAAGGTAATGCGATTTTATTGTCGAATAATAATTCAAAAGAGAGGATGGTGAAAATACATAATGCAAGATTATGTTTTAGATTTACTTGGAAGTGCTCTGTACCAAGAAAGAAAATTCCAATTACATGATTTTTGGAAATTAGACAAGCTATTCGCAGATGGATTCGTTTACGACTCGTACTGTCCATGGTGTGAGAGTGAGAGTGTCTTCCATAAAGAAGCTGTGTTCAAAACAATAGGTGGGAATGTCCACCAAACAAAAGTGACACAAGAAGCACCAAGCTATGAGAATTATTTCAAGAGTATAATTTTGGTTTGTTCGCGTGGTTCAAAACACAAAATTCTATATACCTTTACTATTTTTAAGCATGACAATAGTAATATATCCTTCACAAAGATAGGACAATTCCCTTCTGATGCAGATCTTACAAACGCGGATACTAAAAGGTATCGTAAAATTCTTGGAGTAGATGATAATCGTGAATTTAATAGAGCTATAGGTTTAAATGCCCACGGAGTTGGTGTTGGTTCATTTGTTTATCTAAGAAGAGTCTTCGAAAAGTTGATTGAAAAGGCTCATATAGAGGCATTGACTGACACAGAATGGGACGAGCCAAGTTTTCAAGCTGCAAGAATGAATGAAAAGATAGGACTTCTTAAGGGATATTTACCTGAATTTCTTGTTGATAATAGGATGATTTATTCTATCTTAAGTAAAGGTGTCCATGAACTCACTGAAGAAGAGTGCTTAAAAGCTTTCCCAGTTGTTCGGATAGGGATTGAATTAATCTTAGATGAAGAGTTGTCAAAAAGAGAGCGGGAAAGAAAGAAGAAGGAAGCTACTCAAGCGCTAGCATCATTACATCAGCAATTGAAATAAGTCACTTAATGAGTGGCTTTTTCTTTTGCTCTAAATTCAAGGAGGTAATTGATATAAACATCAGAATCGTGCCGATCGATCAGATTAATGCAGCAGCTTACAACCCCCGTGTTGACCTTCAGCCTGGGGATCTGGAATACGAAAAGCTTCGCCGCAGCATAGAGGAATTCGGATATGTGGAGCCGATTGTCTGGAACGAACGCACAGGGCATATGGTCGGTGGCCATCAACGGTATAAGATTATGGTCAATGAGCTTGGCCACACTGAGCTGCAGGTATCCGTGGTGGATCTGGACGATCAGCAGGAACGGCTCCTGAATATTGCTTTGAATAAGGTATCAGGTGATTGGGATGAGGAAGCATTGGCTGGCCTGTTGGATGAATTGCAGGGTGCAGGTGCTGAGCTGGCGCTGTCTGGATTTGATGATACGGAGATTGCCAGGCTTCTAGCCGACTTCACGGAGCCACAAGAGGATCAGTTAGGAGATTTCACTAATAAAGAATTGGACGTATCCGACTTTGACGAATCGAACTTTGATTGTAAATGTCCGCGGTGTGGATTCGTTTATGACCAGGCGGAAACATCATGAAGGAGCCATCATGGGAATGGAAGCTGGCCGATCTGAAGGATGTAAAGCAACATGGTCATAAAGTGTTTTCGTGCTTCTCATGCGGCGGTGGCTCAACAATGGGATATAAGCTAGCAGGATACACAATGCTGGGAAATGTAGAGATCGATCCGCAGATGATGAGGATTTACAGACAGAATCATAACCCGCCCCATCCGTTCTTGATGCCTATTCAGGATTTTAAGAACATCCCTGATGCAGATCTACCACCAGAACTGTTTGACTTGGACATCTTGGATGGTTCACCGCCCTGCAGTGTATTTTCAACGGCTGGTGATCGTGAAGATAAATGGGGAGGGGAATACGCCTTCCGAGAAGGGCAGGCCGTCCAACAACTGGATGACCTGTTTTTTGAGTTTCTTGAAGTGGTGCAGAAGCTTCAGCCGCGGGTGGTCGTTGCCGAGAATGTCAGAGGTATGGTTATTGGCAAAGCCCGGGGATTCGTAAGTATGGTGATCTCCCGCTTCCGAGAGATGGGATACAGGGTGCAGTTATTCCTCCTTAACTCTGCCACAATGGGAGTTCCCCAAAAGCGTGAACGAGTCTTCTTCATTGCGGTTCGGGAAGACATGCCATTTCCACCGCTTCGTTTGGATTTTAATGAGCAGCCTGTCTTATATGGATCTATCCGTAGTGGAGCAGGCAGGCCGATTACGAAGGAAAGCCTGACGTATGAGCGTTGGCTGAAGAAGAGACCGCCTGACCTCAATATGGGCGATGTGACAGAACGTGAAGAGGGTAAAATGAGCAACTTCAATACTATACTGCTTAAAGACCAAAAAGTGGCCAACACGCTTGCCAGCTCATCGGTGTTCCTGAGGGATGATGTGCCTGAGCATATCAGTGATATGGATGCTATTAGAATGCAGACATTTCCAAACGATTATGACTTCATGGACGCCAATGTGCAATATGTATGCGGTATGAGTGTTCCGCCGGTGATGATGCAGAGAATTGCCGAGCAGATCCATCTTCAATGGTTTAAACAAAATTAAAGGGAGGACGCAGTAACGTCCCCCCAACAACCCAGGGTATCCCCCGGCTGAGATAGCGGCCCGCCACGCGTGGCATTTTGCAGACATCCGCTATCTCGCATTCCATCATAACGGAAAGCTGAGGGGTACGCATGAGAACACCAGATGAAGATTTATTGCAACATGAACTCGCTGTAATGGAAGGTATCCTTGAGAGTAAAGAGCAGTACAGGAAGATCGTCAAGGCATCTATTGCCCAGTGGGTGAAAGACCTGCAGGCTGGAAATATAAAGATGCAGACCGTTCAGGATCTGGAACGTCTCATCGAGTTGGATATCAAGCTTCAGCAAGACGATTTTTAAACACTAAAATAATAAAAGTACTTTTTTCAGCTTTAGTAAATACACATGTAATAAGAAGTGAGTGAGGGGGGCTGAAGGGGCAGAGATACTGGCTCCACCCCAGATGAAAACAGTTAATTATGCATACTCAATACAAATACTTACACCGAGTAAACTGATAGTGATTCGTTTAATTTTTCTCAAATTCTCCCCTCCCTCCTTTTTAAAATTATGTTTTTCTTAGTGTGTTAATGACCAAAAAATTAGATGGACAAGCCTGGAGCTAATAACCCATGCTTTTTTCGTGTTGGGGGTGGTGATGAATGTAGATGGCCAGAGAGAGAAGTCCCCAACGGGACAAAGCTAAACTGATGTGGCTGGAGAGCGGCGGAACGATGAAGCTAAAAGACATCGCCGCCGCTTTTTCTATTCCCGAGTCCAGGGTCCGCAAGTGGAAGTCCATGGATCGCTGGGAAGATGAACTCAATGGGAGCGTTTCGGGGGATTCCAAAGGGAGCGCTCCAAATGGAACGAATGGGAGCGTTCAGAAATCAAGGGGAGCGCCTAAAGGCAACAAGAATGCATCTGGCAATCGGGGTGGTGCTCCACCAGGTAACCGGAATGCTGTGGGTAACCGTGGTGGCGATGGTGGTCCATATCGCAACAAGCATGCGCTCAAGACAGGGATGTATGAAACGATCTTTCTTGATACGTTGGAGCCTGATGAACAGGATATGATGGATCAGATCGATACTGACCCCCTTGCGCAGCTCAATGAACAGTTAATCATGTTATCACTGCAGGAGCGGCGACACATGAAGCGGGTTAAGCTTCTTGAATCCGGTCTTACTGACGAAGAGCGTAAGACAAAGCAAGAGCTCATGCAGCGGCAGGACAAGGTTTCTATGTTAAGCCCTAAGACAGGAAAGGCAATCACGGTACCACTTACCACTGAAGGGATGAAGGTCACCGAGATTACGACCGTAGTCACGTCCAAGCTGGACAAGATTCTCAAACAAGAGGAAGCCTTGGTCAAAACACGGGATAAGAAGCTTCGGGTCATCAATTTGATCGCCAGCTTGCAGCAAGAAGAAGAGAAATTAAGAATCGCCCGTGAACGTCTTGAGCTGGATAAATACAAGGCGTTGGGCCATGGGGATGAAAGCGGGGGCGGAAATGATGTAGACGATGAAGATGACGATGGGGATGATTTAGATTGGTAATTGCACTGGCTAAGGAACACCGTCGTCGAATCAAGCGTAGGCTGCAACAACGACCGGACAAGCTCACTGAGTTAAAAGCGATCTTGTTAGACTTCGAACAGTTTTGTTACCGGATGCTCAAGATCAAGGACAAGTCAGGTGCTATGGTAAGGTTGATCCTCAATGATGCCCAGCGGCGTTATGCTGCAAAGGTATTTGAGGATCTGGAAGCAGGGAAGCCCGTTCGGATCATCATTCTGAAAGCTCGGCAAATGGGCTTTTCAACGGTGACGGAAGCATTGATTTACTATTTCACCTCATTACAGGAAGCAAAGAATGCCTTTATCGTTGCTCAGTCTTCCGATGCTTCAAGTAACTTGTTCGATATGTTCCAGCTTTACTATGAACGAGTGCCATCAGTCATACAGCCGATGACTCGCAAGAATAACGCCAAAAAGCTGACTTTTGAGAACCCCGCGATCCGGACGGCAGACCGTCGAAGAAATCCGGGGTTAAAGTCGAAGATCACCGTTCAGACAGCCGAAAGCCGGGTACTTGCCCGTTCGGACACGATACATTATCTGCATGCTTCCGAAGTTGCGTTCTGGCCAGCCAAGAAGAAGAAGCGACATTTGCTTTCCCTTCTTGCTGCTTTGTCCAAAGAGCCAGGAAGCATTGGAATTATCGAATCTACAGCAAACGGCATGGAAGAGTTCAAGCAAATATGGGATGCAGCCGTGAAGGGCGAGAATGATTTTTCTCCGCTCTTTTTTGCATGGTTTGAGATGCCCGACTACCGCAAGCCCGTTCCGCCTGGCTTCGAGCTGAGCGAAGATGAACTGGAACTGAAGGCAAAATACGGGTTGGACGATGAGCAGTTGCAATGGCGACGGTACACCATCCGGAACGATTGCGGCGGTGATTCACGACAGTTTGAACAGGAATACCCTTCTGAACCTGACGAAGCGTTCTTGTTATCAGGTGAAAGTATCTTTGATAACAAGTTTATTAAGCGACTGCGGGATGCGATTCAGAAATCAGGCATTCGGTATGAAATTGACTTTGTTAAGCAAGATGTTATCCCTACACTGAATGGGGAACTGGTTATCTATCACCTTCCAGAGCAGGGGAAACGATATATTTTATCTGCAGATACAGCAAAGGGTACCGAAGATGGCGATTATGACGCTGCTTATGTGATCGATGCGCGTACAGGCGAAATGTGCGCCGCTCTGCATGGCAAGTGGGACACTGACTTGTTCGGGAAAAAGCTGAACATGTTGGGCTTGTATTACAACACAGCTTTGCTGGCAGTGGAAAACAACAACACTGGTGAATCAGTGCTTAACACTTTGTTCAATACTTGTCATTACCCGCTGCTGTTCCTTCATAAGAAGGGCAAGCTTGGATGGGAAACCAATAAGGCAACCCGTCCCGTGATGATCAGTGATTTCAAAGAAGCCATTCGTGATGAGCTTTATGATATTTACTGTCCAGAACTGTTCGGTGAGTGTATGACGTTCATCGATAACAAAGGCAAGGCAGAAGCAGACAGCGGTTGTCACGATGACCGAATCATGGCTTATTCCATTGCCTTGCAGGTGCGTCAGGTAGCCGATAAGTGGTTCGAATGGTTTAAGAAAAAACAACAGCAACGGGAGGAATCGAAGCATGAAGAAAACAATGGGGGAGCGGGGTGGATTTAATTGAGTGAAGGAAATGCATCATGGGTTCCATTTGCGAAGGAAGAAGGTAAGCACATTCCATCCAGTGCCCAACTTCCCGATGTATTCGACAGCTTATACGATCATCACGGGCTGTTAGAGTTTGATTCAGGCAATGACCCTACATCCTGCAGGTTGCTTGTCAAAAACAGCAACATCATTCCTCAGTGTATTGAAGCATACAAGCGCAACATTGCCGGACATGGCATCGCTTTGGAGTACTTGCCAGGCGAGAGTGACGAGACTGCAAAGGAAGAATGGAACCGCGCAGAACGCTTTTTGGAGACTTGTAACCTCGAAGATAATCCTGAAGAGATCATAGGCCAGCTTATTGAGGATTTGGAAAGCACGGGGATGGCCAACATGGAAGTTGCTTGGCCGAGTGGGAGCGAGTTCCCGACGATCTTCCGGATGGACCCGAAGTATGTACGATACACTAAGGAAAGCAAACTTGCGACATTTAAACGCAAACGACGGATCAGCTCTACCCGAGAAGTTGAGGAATTCACTCAACAAATCTATGCACGTCGATATGCAATGAAGCGCGGGACATCGGTAGTTTGGTTTCGATTGTTCGGTACTGATGGTACCGAGAATCAGGTCATTCCGTTGAAGGTTGGCAATGACGGCGCCTATGGTGAACCTCGCTGGTTTGGGAACGCGCCTGGTGTAGTCGGCTCTCGTGAAGCTGAGGAATTGAACGTATCCTATTTCTCAAATGGTCGAATGCTTTCCATGATCCTGACTGTGACGAATGGACGACTCACTCAACAATCCATGGAGCTATTGAGTAAGGTCAAAGGATCTCAATCCCAAGGGGGTATTCTTTACCTTGAAGCCAAAGGGCAAGAAACAGGCGGACCATTAGACGAGAAGGTCGAGAAAGTATCTATCCAGATGGACAAGCTCAATGACCTTCTGCAACAAGATGCGCTCTTCCTTGATTATGGAAAGGAAAAGAAAGCTGATATCTTGTCATCCTTCCGCTTACCGCCGATTCTTGTTGGCCAAAGCTCAGACTATAACCGGGCGACAGCTCAAGCAGCGTTGGCATTCGCTGAAGAACAAGTATTTGAACCTTACCGCAAGTGGATCATGAACGAGATTTTCAACAAGCGGTTGTTCCCAGCCATGGGAATCTTCCGAGTGAAAGCAGTGCTTCGAGCACCGAGCATCATTGATCCAGAAGACCGCAAGGCAATGTTGGACTTTATTGCTGACCGCGGTATTATGTTGGTCCGTGACCTGATCCCGATTGCTGAGGATGTTTTGGGTACGACGATTGATGAAAGTAAGTTCAGTCCGAAATACCTTGATACGCCGATTGCACAATTAGCAGGAAGCCAACCGGCTATTCTTGATCCGGAAGGGAACGGCGATGCTGACGACCTGCAGGAGCGTGTTTCGATCATCGCTAAGCGTTTACTGCGAAAAGGATCAGCTGGGGTGGGCGCTCATGTGTGAAGCTTGCTGGGAACTGATTGTCAAAGCTGATGACGATGAGTTTCTTGATAGTCTTGAGCTGACATATGTGGAACGCAAGTTGCTTGAAGAGTTGTACAAACAGGGTGAAGACCGGATCATGGAGATCCTTGAGCTTCAGGGAGAAGCCCTTCAGGAAGCTATCGCTGAACTGAGCGAGGAATCTCTTGGTGATATCGGTGAGTTGGGCAAGGTCATGGTTGCTTTACACACATCCGAAGTCTTCGGGGATCTGTTTGAACAGGCGGTACAGGAAGCATTCGAACCTTTGTTCAATCTGGCGGGAGAGTCTGAGCTGCTTGAGCTTGATGATGAAAAGGTGTGGAGCACTAAGAATAAGGCGGCTAAGAAATTTGTTAAGGAGATCCGCAGCCTGGTACCCGATATGAACCAGTCTTCAACGGATACACTCTTGCGAAGCTTCGAAAAGGCGATTGATGAAGGGAACACGCCTTCAGAGCGGGCTTTGCTTGTTCAGGAGATCAGCGCGATTGCTGCTACGGGTGAAGATGGACCTTTCAGCATGGAGCGAGCGCAACGAGTATCCCGAACGATGAGCACAGCAGCAGTCAATGGAGGTAAGCTTGAAGGTTGGAAGCAGTCCGAGATTGCTAAGGGTAAGAAATGGCGTTCTGCAGCCGGCAGTAGGACGCGGAAGACTCACCGCAAGGCAAATGGTCAAGTGGTTGATTTGGACAAACCGTTTAAGGTCGGCAAAAGCAAGCTGATGTATCCCGGTGATCCTTCAGGTGAAGCTAAAGAAATAGTCAATTGTCGATGTACAATGCAATTGGTACTGGATTAAAGTTTGAGGCAACTAGCCCATGCATACTCATCACCTTGATTGGGTGGAATTTCTCCACTAGCTATTTTATCCATATGTTTAATGTGTTGGATAATCGCATCATGCGGTTCAGAAACATTATTATTTATTCTTGCTGTTAGAATCCCGAATACATCGTTATTCACAAGATTTTGAGCACAGATCTTAGCGGCTGAACTATCGCTATTATTCTGTTTGTACAATCTGTAATCGGGCAGTATTCCTACAATTTTAGCATTTTCAATGGGGGTCCAAGTAGCCATGAAATCACTCCTTATTTATTTTGGGATATTATACCATGTTTCTCTGAGAGGAGGTGAGATGAGAAATGACCTACAAAATGAAGGATGCAAAGATTACGCACTTGTCGCTGGTAGATAAGGGCGCTAATGGTGTGCCATTTGCCATCATTAAAGCTGCTGGGAAAAACGCTATTCAAAAGGAAGTCCAAATCGCCAAAGTGGATGACACACAACACATCGTTATTGGTGTGGTATATCAGCCAGATGTCGAAGATGTCCATGGCGACATGATGGACGCTGTGGAGATTGAGAAAGCGGCGCACCTGTTCATGGAGAACCAACATACCTACAACATCGATAAGCAGCACGATCTGGACGCTGACAAAGGATACGTTGTTGAATCCTACATTGCCCCGTGTGATATGGAGATAGGTGACCAAGTGATTGCAAAAGGGTCGTGGGTTGCTGGTGTGAAGGTCACTGACGACGGTGCCTGGGAAGAAATCCAAAAGGGTGACATTACAGGATTTTCAATGTTTGGCGTGGGTAAGCGTGAGGAAGTCGAGGATGAAGAGGAAGTTTCCAAGGGATTGCTTCACAACATCAAGAAAGCTATCAATGCAGCCTTGTCTCCGATCGTCAAAGGGGCTGTAGCCGACAAATACAATAAGAACCGGAAGAACCGTGAGTTTTGGGCAGCGCAGGACGCCTTAAACGCGGTTCTTTTTCGTTGGGACTCCTGGGAATCCGGGATGGAGACAGACGCCGAAATCATTCGCGAGGCCTTGCAAGATTTTGTTGAAATTGCCCAAGACGTATTGGTGCAGGAAGATATCGTGAAGGCGATAGGTAAACCGCCTGAAGCCATTGTCAAAGCGGGCAAAAAGATTTCTGCCAGTAACCTGCAACACATTGATGATGCGATTGCTACATTGACCGACCTTAAAAATAAAACGGCTCCTGAAGAAGAGCCTGAGGAGGAAGACGATTTGAAACCAGAAGATATTGCAAAAGCCGTTCAGGCTGCTGTTGGGCCTATTGTTAAACAAATGGAGGGACTGGCAGCTGATGTCACTGAACTGAAGAAACAGGATGGCGAAGATGATCCAGATCCAAACGCTGGAACATCGGGTGCGGGAACGGGCACTAATCCAGAAGCAGATGCTGTTACAGATGCCATTGCCAAGGCTCTCGCTCCATTGACTGAGCAAATGACTACGTTGGCTGCTGATGTGCAGATCGTTAAAAACAGCCGCGGTGGATCTGCTCAAGGTGGCGCAGAAGAAACTCAAATTCAGAAAGCATCTGGCACTTCTACGCTGGCCCGCTTCGTTTAATTTAAAAGGAGGAATATAAAACTATGAGATACAACGGACAAATCGCAAATAGCAGCATTAGCAAAGGTACAATTCATACCGGTCTTGATCCAGCAGCAATGAACTATGAGGAAGTCGATGCATTTTTGCAGATGGCATACGAATCCACAGAATTCTTGAAAGGAATCCGTACTGAAACCCGTGACGGTTCGAAGGGGACTATTGACAAGATCGGCGTGACAGGGCGAAACCTACGTAAGAAAAGAGAGGGGAATCCCGCTGGTAAGCAAACTGAACCTGTGTATCAACAAGTTCCTTATTCTGTTGTTCCTGTAACTCTCCAATATGAGATCACGGAAGAAAAGATTCGGATGGAACAGCGGGTTCGGAAACAGAACATTGAAGAAATCATCATGGGTGGCATGACCCGAAACTTTGGCGAAAACATGCAGGACTTGGGCTTTAATGGTAATATGAGCACTCTGAACACTGATCCTGATTATGACTTCCTGAGCATTGCTGATGGCTGGTTGAAAAAAGCTCGCTCGACTGGGAATTTCACTGATTGGTCTACACTTGACGCAGCTGGTAAGCTCGGTATTTTCTTCAGACTAGAACGTTCTGTGCCAACAAGATTGCGTAGTGCGGGACAGTTCAAATATTTCATGCATCCCAATACATTCTCGGAGCGCTTGGAACAATTGGCTTTGAAAGATACCAGTGCTTCGATTCAAATTCAAATCTTAGGGGCGCAAAAGAGAATCAACAACTACGATGTGGAAGAAGTGCCACATATGCCTGAGGGTGCAGTTCTATTCACGTATAAACCAAACTTTGTCATTGTAAATACTTATGACATGATTATCCGTAAGACAACCGAAGGTAAAGCGGCTGTAACAGAGGACAAACGATTCTATGCTACGCATGCAGATGGGGATTTCATTTTCGAGGAACCAGGTGCTGTTGCAATGGCAGAAGGGGTGCAATTCTAATGAAAAAGATTACCTTTAAAGGTAGTAATACTTCACTAACAAAGTATGGCATTCGTTTTGAGCCTAACAAGCCGATCATGATTGCTGATGAGATTGCAGATAAACTGGCGCAAGAGCAGGATTTCACGGTTGGAGGTGAACCTGCTCCAGGGGCAGACGATAACGGCAAAGATGATGGTCTTTCCCTTCAGGAATTGAAGGAACAAGCAAAGGCTGAGGGCATCAAAGGTTTTTCATCCATGAATAAGCAAGAACTGACCGATGCACTGGCAGCACTGCCGCAGAAGGATGATCCTTATGCTAACGCCCCAACTTCTTAAAACTCGTAGTCGTGTCTCACCTATTCAGGAAGCTACATCGGAGCAATTGGAACAGTACATTGATGACGCCCAGGTGCGTATTGAGTTGTATTTACCCATTCCCTTTCCTGAGGATGTGGATCGGCAGCTCATGCTCGCATGGGTGAAGCTGGCTGAAGGGCTTGCCCTACAGGACAGTGAGGAATATCTGGCTGCTGTCGCTCGGAACTATGCTTCTGAGAGCGATGGGGCTTGGACATACACCCGACAAGCGATTGCAGGCATGACCACGGGTAACCCGGACGTGGACGCAATCTTGTTCCTTTGGGTGAAGAAACAACAGGAAGGGCCGGACGATGGCAACATCACGGCCTATTTGTTGTGAATCATCGATTTAAAACGCCACTTGCCGTTTACCGGGTAGGCAGCAAGCGGGACGGTGATGATCTGTTCAATGATCGGAAGAGCGGCAAAATTGCGGATCTCAAATGCCATGTTATCAAGACGGAGACATCCGACAAGGCTGATGCAAAACCCGTGATGTACATCGTGAAGAAAACGATCGGCGTGGCCAAAACGGCTGATGTGAGAATCAGCGATGAGATTGTATTGTTCGGTCGTCGTTATCTCGTCATCGATGCGAATCCTCGCCGCTATTGGATGGAGCTGCTGATGACATGTGAGGTGAAAGGCAATGATCGTTAATGACTTTGATGGGTTGGCACGTAGATTCAGAAAACTAGCTGATCAAGGGATGAAGCGGATTCTGACCAACATTGCCGAAGCTTTGGGTGAAACGTTGTTAAACCACATCATTGACGAAATCGATAGGCAAGGCCTTATTGATACAGGTTTGATGTGGAACTCCTTTACCCGTGGTGGCGACGGAAACGTATGGGAATGGGACGTTGACAGGAACTCTATCACATTGGAAGTCGGATCTGATCTTGGGTCCGGTTCAAACGATCAAGGGGCATGGGGATACCCGCGTTTGATTAATGACGGTTACACGATTCACAAAGCCCATTGGGTACCAGGTTACTGGAACAGCGGTGAATCATTTGTGTATGACCTAAATGCCAAGACTGGATTCATGGCGAAACCGCGTAGCTTCATCGGTCGGAAGTATTTCGACATTGCCGTGACCCAGTTTGAAGGCGGAATGAATCAGCTCATCATAAGGCGGCTTGAAATTGAGTTGGAAAGGGTGCTGCGCTGATGGATAAAGGTTTGAAGTCATGGGCAGAAATCGTGCGGCTTGTTTACCCAGATCTGACGATTTTGCGGGATAAGACGCAATGGCTGGCCGGGAATTTTGATACACCTTCCGTTTTTATAGAAACGGATCTTGTTTCTGATAAGACCCATACCCCGCGTGCTGACCGGATCGTAGAGGATGTAGGACTTGTCTTCCATTTTGATAAGGAGCGAGTAACGGAAGAAGACGAGGGGGAACCCATCCCCTTTGATTTGGAACCGTTGTTCACATTCCTTCGCCAAAAGCGGTTTTGCTACGCTTCAAAACGCTTCGGTGTGGCATTGGTGATGGAACCACCGCGTAACCGACCCGAAAAGGATCGGATTGAAGTCACCTGCAGGTATTCGTATCTTCTGGCAGTGCCGAAGGTTCCGGTACCGAAGATCAATGAATTCCACATTGGATATGGAAAGGAGATCACACCATGAGTACACCACGCAAGGAAAGGCTTGCTGCCGCTGTCCAGAAGGATCTGAACAAGCGTACCAAGCAAGAATGGATTGAGGGTGCAGTTGCCTTGAAGCATGAACGCTTTGAGGTGGCGGGAGCCCTTTTTGATTGCAATTCAGATACCCTGCTATCCCAGCAGGAAGTACAAAACCGACTGGAAGCATATTTGCAACCAGCGGTACAAAAGGAGGAATCGTTGAATGTCGATTCAGAGGGTTAGACCAGGGGGATATGTTGAGTTGATCGCTTTGGCCAAGGCTAGAGTCGTGCCAGTGACAGGCCGCGTACTGATCCCTTACCAAGCGGAATGGGGGGCGGCCAACCAAGCTATTGATATGGCCGACACATCCGAACGCTTGAAGGAAAGCGGCCTGCAGGTTGATGAATTGGAGCTGGCTTCGGAAACGGGGGCAACGGTGGTTGGTTACCGTGTCACCAGTGGCTTGGAAAAGGTTGCTTCCGTATCTGTTACAGACAGCTACATGATTGAGGCACGTTATCCAGGATTGCGCGGCAATGATTTTGAATACATGATTCGTGCCAGCTTGGTCGATGCCACCAAAAAGGAAATCATCGTTCGCGATACCAAAGGGATTTATGACACAGAGACGTTCACAGTTTCCGATAAGACTGTTGCAGAAGAAGCATTGAAGAAGTCTAATATGGTCCGCTTTAAGTCCACAGGCGCTGTTGTTTTGGCAGACGCGGCATATACGGCGCTTACGGGAGCCGTATCTGGTTCAGCGACAATTACAGCGGCTGACTGGAGTCGGATCTTTAACCGGGTGGACGGTTTGACCTTCGATGTGTTCTATTTACCTTCCACGGATGCTGCTGTTCAAGCAGCTGCTAAACAATGGTTGCTTGATCGCCGCATGAAGGCCCGTAGGCTCGCTCAGTTGGTCGTTGCTGGCCCTCCACTGGATGATACCGACATTGATAAGCATAATGTTCGTAGCCGGGCTATGAACGCGCGGTACATCGTCAACTGTTCACTAGCTGGGACACACACGAACGGGAAAACGTACAACTCGGTGCAGTGGGGAGCATGGTTGGCTGGTCTGATGGCTGGTACACCTGCGAATAAGTCCTTTACAGGGGTTAAGGTCCCAATGACACAGGCTGCCATCGATTGGAGCCATAGCGAAGTTATTAAAGGATTGGCTGAAGGAACTCTGATGGCTACACGAGACGGTTACGACTATATCATTGAGTCAGCGGTCAATACGCTGACAACGATGGGTGCAGGTGAACGTGAGGACTTTGGTAAGATTCGTGTTTCTATGACGATCGACCAAGTCCTGAACGACATCTATTCCACGGCGAAGAAGTGGAAGGCTAAACTGGACAATGACAAGGATGGTCGGGGTATGTTTATTGCGGCTGTGCTTGAATACCTGGCAATCCGCAGGAGCCAAAAAGCAATTGATGAAGGTTATACCTTCACGGAAGATCCGAACAATGTAAGTGACTTCGATTACGCGTATTTCAAGCTATTCGCCAAGCCGCTTGATGCCATCGAAGCATTCTATATTACTTGGGAGGTGGCTTAATACATGGAACGCGAACTTATTGGCCGTAATCTCTCTGTTGAAGACGATAACGGGGATGCGGTGCAGACTATCAAGGAAATTGAAGTCACACTGAATCCTGAAACATTGGATGTTGTCCGAGCTCGCCGAATGGCGAAGACAAAACAAATCGTGGGTTATGAAATCCCGGTTAAACTGGTCATGTCCAAACTGGAATCACGGCTCCGGTACCGCTTGTTGACAGACTTTAAAGCAGGTAAAACCATGTTCCTCGATCGCATCACTGGTTCCTTGGAGGACATGCAGACAGGCAATACGGAGCGAGTCCTTCTGACAGGGATTCATATTCACGGCAACATGGACATTTTGGTTGCCCAGATCGACAGTAACACGGGGATTGATATCACGTTGGAGGGAACGGCTACTGACTTTGAATTTGTGGAACAGTTCCCGGATTACATGGCTTAATATTAATTTTGTAGCGAATTATAATCCAAATAAAGGAATTTGATATAAGTTGAAGAATACCCTACTACAGACAGAATAAATGCCATAAGGAGAAAATCGCGATGAAAGAGTTTTTTCAGAAGTTTCCACTTTGGTTCTGGTTTGCCTGGGTAGTGGTAATGATTTTGCTTATTGTTAACACGGTTCAAGGGTATTCCACTGCATTAAATGCCATTGCAATGCTCATCCTTACTATTGCTAATGGGATTCGAATTTGGAAGAGCCAACGCTACACAGCGATTATTTTTTTAGCAGTTTCTATCTTTTGCATAATCACACTTGTCAAAACGTCATTATTATAAGACTTTTACCGTGACCGTCATTTATTTGGCGGTCTTTTTGTTTCCAAAATCAAATTACTGGAGGAATCACAATGAGCGACAAACTACAAAAATATCTTGCGGCCGGTACAGAGGCGGCCAAACCTGAACAGATTGAAGTTGAGGTAGACGGAGATAAATGGTCTGTACGTCGTCTGACCACCATAGACCTGCGCCGAGCGTATGAATCAGCATACAACGATGACGGCACTGCAAAAGGATCTTTCAATGACATTGATGCAATGATCGTAAAAGCCACAGAGCATGATTTTGATTGGAAGAACATCGAACTCCTGAAGGCATACAACTGCATCAATAAAAATGAATTGCCACCGCGGGTGTTGAATGATCCAGATCATTATGCCATCTTGGCCAAAGCGGTCCGGAACTTTCAGGAAACTAAGGATGCGTTGCTTAAAGAAGCAAAAAACTCATCCGGCGAGACGGAGAAGCAAGCTGGATAGCATCCTTTTGGATTAATCAGAAGAAGCTGCCTGCCGAAGTCTTGCCATATGAAGTAAATCGGAACAGACAATATCATTTCTGTCTTGCCGCATCGATGCTGGCTGAGGAAGAGATGAAGAAGCTTAACAAGTAGCATGGAAAGGGGGTGAACAATATCGCAGCCACAAGTCGGGTGACCGTCCCGTTTGAAGCTAAAGATTTAATATCTGGTGCTGTGCGAAACATGCGCAGTTTGATCCAAAGAGCCACAGATGACGTGAGAGAGTTTCGACGCATTGCCGGTAGCATGGGCGATGATATAGTTTCCAGTAGTCGCAGAGCTAGAGATGCAGCAGATGATTTAGGCAGACGAATACATGGTGCAGCAGATGAAGTACGGGATTTCAATCGTGTCCAAGTGGATGATATTTTTCGTCGTTCGCGAGCTGGGGCCGATGATTTAAGGCGGTCTGCAAGTCGTGCCGATGCCGAGATCCGCGGGATAAGTGATGCTCATGTCCGACTCAGAGCAAATGACGAGATTAGCCCATTAGTAGACGGCATATCTGCCAAGATTGCAGCTTTGGCGACTGTAGCTGGGGGGCTTGTGCTTGGCGGTGGAATGTCAGATGCGCTGTTTGGTGGTGTAACAGACTATTACTCGGAAGCAGCGCGCAGCGCACCTTATATCCCTGCTCAGGAACGGCAAAAAGCACTCGCAATAAATGATGATCTTGTATCTCAAGGGATCATTCCAGACCGTGCAGCTGGTGCGGGTAATCTGGCCGACATTGCACCGATGTTCCCTGATAAATCTATGATCGGTGAAGCAATCGCGGCTTCATCAAAGATTCAATACATTCGTCCTGACGCTGGAGCAGAGGAAGTCAACCGTGCATTAGCCCAAGCTAGTAATGCATTTAAAGAAACGCCTACTCAGATCGCAGATAGCATGATGTATGCCTATCAAAGTGTGGGCGATCGTCAGCAAGATTTGTTCGATACATTCTGGGAATATAGTCCTTATTTTGCTAGTAGCGGTACGGATTCTGCTCAGATGAGTAATTTTTTATCAAAAACGGTCCAAGGTGGGGCTTTCAACTTCGACAAGCCTGGTGATTTCTTTAAAGAAACTTTTGGAGTAAAAGCCCTAAATGCTGATGACATGGCTAATTATTTCGTTAGCAGGGGTTCAGGTAAAAAGGATGCAGCTAGTCAAGCTCAAGCATTCACAGAAGACATTAACTCTGGGGATAAGCAAAAAGCACAGGGAGCTATAGCGGCATTAGTTGCGGATTTAGCGAGTCAAAGTCGAAGTGATTTAAAGCAATCGCTTGTAACTCTTGGATCAGCTGCTGCCGAGGATAATTCAGATTCGATTCTGAGTACGTATAGTCTACCTTTCGAAAAAGCACCGGATATGACCGGAACCACTGATCGATTGGTTGCAACTCAACAACAAGCAAACCCCATGACCGAATACAACCAGATCCAAGCTCAAATGCAAATGCAGATGCAAGACATCGGCGGAAATATCATGCAAGCTTCATTGCCGGCGCTTAAAGAATTTAACACCTTAATCACTGAGAACAAAGACAGCATCGAAGCTTTTGGTGTAGGTGTTGTAAATGCAATTACAAAAGTGACCAATGTTTATAAGGAAAACGCTGGTTTAATTAATGCAGCATTGATTGGGTTGGCCAGTGTGCTTGTGATAAAAGGACTGGTTTCTTTTGGCCAGGGAGTGCGTCAACTCAATTCAGATCTTGCCGGAGCTGTTGGATGGGCAGGACAAAAAGGTAAGAATATCGTTACCGGGGCGGGTCAAGGGCTTAAAAACGGATGGGATCGCATTCGGGGCAGATCATCCGGACCAACACCTGGTCCAACGGAGGAAACACCTGCCGAACGTGCTAATCGTATCCGTAATCAAGTAGGTGACCGCCGAATCAGGGGTGACTTAGGTCGTAACCGAAACAGCTCAGGTAACCCATTAGGTGGAGTTCGTAGCTCATCCACGATGACTATTAATGCCAATCGAGTGAATGTGTATGGATCTTCATCTGGAGGTAGAGGTAATGGTCGAAATCGTGGAAATAGAAGAGGTGGCGGCGGGAATAACCGAGGTTCAGGGGGAGATCGTAACCGGAATAGAAACAATTCTCCTGATACACGTGACCCGAACAGACGCGGGACGCGTGAAAATCCATATCGTGTACGTCGACCAAATCCGCCAACTCCTCCACCTACTCCTGATGTACCGAACGGTGGGAAACTTGGAAATTTTCTAAAATCGAATGCGAAAATGTTGAAAGCTGGCGGGATAATTGGGGCTGCCACATCCTTGGGTTTCGGAGCATATGATTTGTATCAAACTGCAAAGGAGACCGGATGGAAGGAGGCTATTTCAACGAAAGGCGGTTCAGTTGCAGGTGGTGCCATCGGAGGTACGCTGGGTGGTATTGTCGGATCGTTAGCTGGCCCACTCGGAACTGCTGCAGGTGCTTACTTTGGAAACTGGGCAGGAGAGAAGCTTGGAGCACTTGCTGATTCAAGCGGTATCACTCGTGACATCGTGGATGGTGTTTCATCTCTTACGGACTCTATCAAGGGTTGGATGGGTTTTGGACCAAAGGAAGAGCCAAAGCCAGTTATACTCCAGTTGCCCAAAGAATCATTTATCACTACAACGGCTTCTACAACTAAGGAAGGCGAACAAAAAATCAAGGAAACGATGGAAAGTGTTGTTTCTAATGTCCAGAAAAGCGGACTGAAGCAAGGTCTTACAGATGCAATGAACGAGAGCGGCATTACCCAAGCCGCAGATCATATTAAAGATAAGCTTGTTGGCATGTTCAAAGGTTCTGAGTCCAAAGAGGCTGAGAGTAACGTCAAAGCCGTAGGTACGGCAGCCAAGGAAACCGAACAGAAAGCCAAGGATCTGGGTGTTACTACGAAGAATAGCACAAGGGATATTATCAGCGGCAACGGCCAAGCTGCATTAAGTTTTAGCGGTGTGAGCTCATCGGCCAAAAGTGCGATTGATCTTACTCGGCAACATCTTGAATCGCTCTCTACTGTTTCAAGCAAAGGAAGCACCTGGGGTAGCAATCTGATCAGTATGATGGCTGCGGGAATGCAAAGTAAATTCCCGACATTGACCAGTATCGTATCTAAGGCCGCAGGCGTAATCAAGGATTACCTTGGATTTAGTTCTCCGACAAAGGAGGGACCTGCCAGCAAATCGGATCGATGGGCGGGAAACTTTGTATCCATGTTTTCAGATGGATTACGGCCGGACTCTATTAAACAACGTATGAATTTGATCGCGGGAACGATGCGTGATGGTGTAGATGGTATTGAAGGTCCGAATTCGTCCGGCAGTGCCATTCCGGTCCGGACGACTCCGTTGTCTGCGCGGGCAACCAGTGGAAGCAAGTCTGTAACGATAGGCAATGTCACAATCGATCTCGGAGGGATTGCAGCGGGCATAACAGACTTCCAATCCTTCGCCAAGGCTCTGACAAGCCCTGAAGGGCGCGCACTGATTCGTGATGTAGCAGGAGAAGAAATATACAAAGCATTGGAGACAGGGGGTTAACTCATGCTTGCAATGTCTCAGGGAGCGATTCGGTTGACCTTCCCGATCACTCCAGCAGAAGTACAAATCACAACCGGGAATGAAGTGGACACATTTAACGTCATTACCGGACAAGAACGGACAGGGAAACCCACTGCCAAGTTGCAGCGGGTTTCTTTTGCGACCATTCTGCCCCGCGAGTGGCGTGAATTGTGGGAAACCGACAAGAAACAGACCGTCACGTATAAGCGGCCAGAAACCACGTGGCAACTGCTGGAGAAGTGGAAGCCCAAACCCGTGGTATTTAATTTCGAAGAACTATTTTCCCAGACCATGTTAATCGAAAACATGGAGATCGTTTATAAGGATGGCCAAGGAAATATTCATATCACTATGGCACTGGTTGAACACAAGCCAGTGAAGATCATTTCATACAGTAATACAAAGCAACTCCTGAAGCCAGGCGTGATCATCACTAAGGCCAGTAAGAGCAGGCCGAACACGACCAGTAAAAAAGATAAAAAGGATAAGACAAAGAAATCTAAGGATAAGAAGAAGTCAGAGGATAAAAAGAAAAGCGCAGCTGCTGCCAAGGATGCTGCAGATAATGCAACGGGTGCGTTTGATTACACAGGACAAAAGAACAAGATTGCTGCGGCCAACAATAAAGCGAAGTAAGGAGGTAGACCATGGATAAATTTGCAGTCATATACGGTAAACAGGATGCCAGGTCTGCCTTGACTCCTGCTATAACGGACATTTCTTGGTCATCCCAAAGGGACGAAATCGCGCGAAGCATGACCGTGCGGCTGCGTGATATCCCTACGGCTAGTGTGGCCGGTATGCTGATGTGCTTTTCCC
The DNA here is from genome assembly GCF_059759055.1 of Paenibacillus sp. GQ49. NCBI lineage: Bacteria > Bacillati > Bacillota > Bacilli > Caryophanales > Paenibacillaceae > Paenibacillus > Paenibacillus sp. GQ49. The sequence continues at coordinate 231,573 of NZ_JCAXEL010000008.1, read as the reverse complement.
ACCGGATCGGCAAAGCGCTCCTTCACCATAAGAATCAATTTTTCCATGGTCCAATTATTGACTATGAGAAAGACGAATACTCAGGTGTATGGGAGATCAAAGCCCGTGAGATCGGTTGGTATCTGGCCAAGAACAAAGGGACTCGTCCATATCTGAAGGGTGAAGCAGGGGCTGAGCTACAGAAATACATTCAGACGACGGGTGTTGATTTTCGTTGTCCTAAACTCGGCTTTAACCTGGATGAAAGATATGGGACTATGGCACATTCCGAAATCATCCTGGATGTGCTCCAAAAAGCATATGAGCGTAGCGGCTACCGGTATCATGTGGATGTCATCCGGACCGAGAAACATTTCTACATGCAGGTCGTGAGGGAAGGCACCAATGAAAAGGTGCCTATTTTTGTTCCTGAACAAATGGAAGCCAGCAGTTCCGGCTACAACATTGAAGACACATATACAGTCGTGACTGCGCAAAAATACAAGGATGACAAGTTATCAGCATCAGTGACTAAAACAGATGCTAGCGCCTTGAAGACGTTTGGCCGTATGGAAGAGATCATCGAGGTAGAAGAAGACGAAAACCCGACGACCATTGCGACGCAGCGGGTAAAGGCGATGTCAAAGCCTAAGCAGATTAAGAAGATTACTGTTCGTCATGAGGATCATACTTTGTCGGGACTACGGGCTGGATGGCTCGTGCTGATCAAAACGACTGTCGTCACCAAATGGATTGTGGAGAGTGCCGACACAAGCTGGAGCAATGGGATATTCACGGTCAAGATGGTCTTGGAACGGAGGGAAGCGTAATGATGGGTGAAGCAATGCAACTGTTGAAAGAGAAGTTGGCTGGCCACATCGATGCGCGGGACACTGAACGCGCCACACTTCTGAGCTGGCCGGATGCGAAGATTGAAGTTGATGGTGATCCTCACCCTTATGAGTCGAGAAGCTTGGTCTTTGCAGATTACTTGCAGGAACAAGAGATTGAAGTCACGTTTGATGTATTGGAGCCGGCTCCTTCTGTATTGAAAGGCAAAATGATCATTCCAAGCCCCCTGCAGGTGGGTGATCGACTTCTGGTATCGCGTATGACAGGACAACGGTATTACGTGTTGGGAAAGGAGCGTTGATCTATGGAAGAATACGAAACGTTATTTCCTGAAATGGAGCTGGAAGAGGTAGATGTCACCGATCTGGTGGATAACATTCCTTCAGCGACTAAATGGACATACAAAATAGATTACCGTAACCGCAGGGCTGTCCTGGATGAGTCGGGGCGTCCAGTCCGGACAACCAGCTATGAGGAATTTCTTGTTGAAACCGCCATGAAGATCCTTTGCACCGAGCGATTCCAATACGTTGTATACGGTGCTGACATCGGCGTTGAAAAATCTGAGTGGCCAGGTTGGGAAGACTCTGAGATTATTCGTGACATCGAGGAAGCTTTGACCGCTCACCCAGAGATTGAGCAAGCTGAGGTGACATCAATGATACGTGTTGATCGGGGAATGGATCTAACCATCACAATTACAGGTCTTGTGGGCGTGGTCGAATTGAATGAGGTGATTGATGCATGAGTCTAACTATGAATGATTTGCCTAAATTCCCCGTTGTGCCCGTACTTGAAGAAACCCCGGATATGATTTATCAACGATGGGTCAATCGGGCTATTACGATGGCCAACGAAAGGGGGCTGCCACCACCACCTGTGGGAGAGGGTGAATACTTTTATGATCTCTGGTACCCCATAGCCCAAGAGTTGGCCGAACAACAAGAGTTGTGGGGCTATGGCGTGTTGCAGTCGACACCGATCTGGGCAGATGATGAATTCTTGGATGCCCATGGATGGGCTGATGGGATGGTCCGGAAAGATGGTGAATCCAACGATGATTACCGGCTGCGTATCTTGGACAGGGCTTTCACAGAAGAGGGCAATGGCCGTCGTAAAGACTATGAAATCTGGGCTAAAGAGATCCAGGGCGTGGGTGGTGCGGTGGCGGTCGAGAAGGAACATCATGACAATTCTATTGATTTGTATCTAACAGACATGGTTGGTCAACCGATCACAGCCGAGTTTGCGGAGACAGTCAAAACGTTAATGTGGGATGATTATCGTATTGCTGGCCATGACTTGGCTGTGCATCCCGCTCCGATCTTCCTTGTTACCGTTAAAGCCAGGTTGGAAACAACTGAAGATCTACCGCAGCTGGCCGAACTGATTCGTCAACGAGTGAATGCATATGCCAACGGACGTAGCAAGTTGTTGTACAACTATATCGCGGCTCTCCTGCTTGTACCAGGCGTGGAGAATTACAATGACTTTACCCTTAATGATGATGTTGAGGACATTGATGTGCCGCCTGTCTCGTTCCTGCAGGTTGAGGTAATGTTGTTATGATTCCTGTTCGGTACCGCGAGGTACTTGCGCCGTACTGGTATGAGAACGAAGTAGCTGGCTGGCATTTCGGAGTAATGGAAGAAGAAATCAACCTGCGAGCAGAGAAAATGAGGGAACTCGTGAATCAATTTTTACTGCAGCGGTCAACTTGGGGCTTGGATCTGTGGGAATGGATCTACTTCAGGACGGAACAGGTAGGTCCATTGGCTAACCGTCGAGAAGCGATCCGAAGGAAACGACTGGCTAAAAAGCCGTTCAAACTTCCGATCCTACGGCAGTTAGGCGCACAATATGGAAAGCTCCTACAGGTGAAAGAGGAGTTTTTGGCCAAAGAGATCCACTTCGAATATGAAGGCAGCTCCCCCATCAATATGGCGGGGCTTTTTACTGATTTTGAATATATTCGACCAGTTCATATCAATAGAGCTGTGCCGGTGGCCAAAACCACAACACCAGCAATAACAATGACAGGGAAGGGGTACTCGCATTCAGTTGATTTCCCAATTTGCGGATTAGAAATGCCCCTAGAATTGGGGACGAGTGGCGTATTGGCTACTCAGAACGTCACGGTTGGCGCAGTGACATCATACGCCCGGATTGACAGTCCAATTACAGGATTTGAAATACCCATGCAAGGAGGGACGCCTTAATGGCAGATGTTATTCAACCGCTAATGCTTGATTATGCAGTGACTGATGCGGATTCACATTTTGACCACGCCCTGGTAAACGTCAGTGGTGAGCTGGTGAAATATCCGATCCACAATACCGTCATCTCCGGAAGATCGATCCGTAAGTACGTGTTTTTGAACGATACTGAAGTCATCGGGAAACAGATCCTTGGTGCCTCGCTTATGGATAATCAGGGGCGAACATTGGCGAACCAGGCTCTGAACGTCATTAAGAACGATCGGGGCTTTCTGATCGGCTTTGAGTTCAGTATCAAATTGGAGGTGAAGACGATTGTATAACAAACAGGAATGGAAAGATGAGATCCCCGACCTGACCAAACCGATTATGGACGCTTCCACGGGTAAACAAAAAACTGACCCGCAAACAGGCAGACCTTTGTTTGAATTGGTTCAGGTTGGGACACGAATTACATCGACACGGCTGAACACAATGGAAAATGGTATTGCGGCAGCACACACTCTTGTCGAAAAACTTGGTAATGAGGCGATTGGTAACTTTGTTGTCTCAAATAACGGTGTGATGGGGTTAACGTGCAGTGCTACAGGATTAAAAGCGAATTGGACGGCTGGCGTGGGGTATGTAGGCGGGCGGCGGTACGAAGTGTCTGCAGGAGAAATGGCTTTGAATCCGACTCAAGGGCAGTATCTTTATGTGGACGTTGGTGGAGTAGTTAAAAAGACATCATCACAGGCCGCAGCTAAAGCGGGGCTGGTGCTATTTTATGTGGCCACCGACACAAGTGGTGTAATATCTTCCAACGATCAACGGGTTAACATCGGAATGGATGAGATTCGTCAGGAGATCGATGCGAATACGCTCCATTCCACTAGTAAAGATAACCCACACGAAGTAAACAAGGAGCAGATTGGGTTAGGAAACGTTGATAACATCCAGCAAGCAACAAAGACTGAGTTTAATGAACATGTGGGGACCGGCGGAAATGCACATGCAGTAGTTACATCTACAACAGCTGGATTCATGAGTCCAGCTGATAAGAATAAGATCAACGGTATCCAAGCTGGGGCACAAGTAAATGCAGTAACTAGTGTTGCTGGAAAGACCGGAACAGTTTCGTTGACAAGCAAAGACATTGTTGGACTAAACACAGATAATTTAGCTTTGGCTACAAATGCCACAGCGACCGGAATCCGTGCTGTAGGTATAGGTTTTCATACATCTGCGAGTGCGGCACAGTCAGTGGCAATTGGTGATAGGGCTACAACGACAGGAAGCTTTAGCGTTGCGATTGGCGTCTCTTGCGAAGCTACGCAAGTTACTTCCATAGCAATTGGCTATATCGCCAAAGCTACAGGCGACAGTTCCATAGCAATTGGAGATAATGCAAGGGCGAGCGGAGTTGGATCAGTGGCAATAGGTGATACGGCTGTTTCACTAAACGATTATGAAGGAGTATTAGGCGCATCACACACCACAAAAAATTGGAAAGTGCCTGGTTCTTTATCTGTAGCAGGGACTAAAAATTTTGAAATCCCACATCCAGCTCCACACAAGAAAGCTACTCACGTCATCCGTCACGGAGCTGTAGAGAGCCCGACTTCTGGGGATACGCTCTATCGATACACCGTTGAAGCAGCTATCGATGGGGAAACTGTTGAAATACAGTTGCCCGATTACTTTGAATATCTGAACATAAACGTTGATGTTTGGGTGAACGGGCACATGCATTTTGGTCGTGCTTTCGGTTGGGTAGAAGGCGACACACTGAAAATGACGTGTGAAAAGGCCGGAACCTACAAAGCCCTCGTCATAGGGACGCGAAATGATGACAATGTTCAGGATTGGTATATCAAGGGTGTCGAACGAGAAATAGGTGAAAGCTGGCTTGGTGAAACATATGTGTTTGAAGTGGAAGAAATCATAGAAATTGAAGAATTCAAGGAGGTCATATCAAAATGAGTATCAATATCAAATCGTCTGTTATTCAATTTCGTAACCCACAAATAGGCCAACCGACTCGGGCGGTGGTAGAACATTATTACGGGCGCAGAGTTATTGCCGACATCGATGGTACGGATCAGACCTTTAAATTTGTACCATCTGAATTACACTTTGAAGCAACAGAGGAAGAAATTATCATGGCTATTAATCTGAAAATCAATTAAGCGCCGAAGGGCATTTTTTTTTGCCTTCTGGAGTTTTCAGGGGGCTATTTACTTTAAATGATGGGGGTTATGATTTTGGAGAACGTGGGGAAATGGGTTTTGGCCGTAGGCAGCTGGCTGGTGTCTTACTTATTTGGGGGTTGGTCTGGAGTGTTAGGAGTATTGCTGTTCTTCGTTATTTTGGATTATTTGACGGGTGTGGTGGCTGCCGGATCTATTGGGGGATTAAAAAGCAAAATTGGCCTTATCGGGATTGCTCGGAAGGTCTTTATTTTTGCGATGGTGGCTGTCGGTCACTTGGTGGATGGCATCCTGGGTGATGGCTACTTATTCAGGGATACAGTGGCGTTCTTCTACATTGCGAATGAGCTAATTTCTATCACTGAAAATGGTGGGAAAATGGGAGCGCCTATTCCAAACGTGATCAAGCAGGCAATTGAGGTCCTGAAGGGTAAAGGCAGTAACGACAACGATAAAGGAGCTGGTACAGGTGCAAGCACGTAAGGAAGGAAATATTCAAGGGATCGATGTCTCCCGTTACCAGGGCAAGATTGATTGGCTGCAGGTGAAAGCGGACAAACGTGAATTTGTGTTCATTAAAGCAACTGAAGGCCAAACATACACTGATCCGAACTTTGTGGCCAACGTTAAGGGGGCGTTGTCGGCTGGGTTACTGGTAGGGACATATCATTTCTTGCGGGCTACATCGGCAGCTGCAGCAAAGGCCGAAGCAGTTCATTATACGAAATCCCTCGAGGAGATTGGCGGAGCAAGGGCATTGCAGTTACCGCCTGTGATGGACTACGAAAACAATCCTGACGGGATCAGCAAGGCACAGATCAACATTGTGGCCAGAGCTTTCTTGACTGAGCTGGAGCGGCTGACGGGCATCAAACCGATCATTTATACGGGCAATTCATTCGCAAGCAATTTTGATACTGGCCTTTCCGGTTATGATCTTTGGATTGCACGTTATAGCAACACTCGTGTTCCGGATGATCAGCCCGCATGGAAGACCTGGACCATATGGCAATATAGCGATTCAGGTAAGGTACCGGGCATTGCCGGCAACGTGGATCTGAATGAATTCAATGGATCGTTAGCGGATCTCAAGAAACGATATGGAAGGGAGCCAAACATGAGTAATCCATTTGAAGGATACCGGCTCACAAGTCCGTTTGGAATGCGGACACATCCGGTGTCAGGAGAGAAGAAGTTTCATAGGGGTGTGGATCTCGTTGTCACACCTGAGGATGGACCCATCTATGCTTTTGTAGCTGGAGAGGTCATTCACGCTAAAATGGGCGTGTCTGGATCCGGCTTCGGTAATTATGGGATTGTTGTGGCCATCAAAGATGACAAGGGTTATTTGCATGTCTATGCCCATCTTTCATCTGCAAGCGTCAAAGTTGGCCAACAAGTCAAACGTGGTCAACTGATCGGTAAGCAAGGCAGTACCGGCATCAGTAGTGGGGCACACCTTCATTATGAAGTGCGTAAAGCTTACACACCTCAGTTTGGTTACACTGCCACCGAAGCGGGCGTTGTGGAGCCGACACAATACTTAATCAACTATTATGGGCAAACGCCCGTTAAGGAGGACAAGCCAGTGACGGTAAGGGATATCAATGTGCCGAGCAAGTGGGCAGAAGCGGCATGGGCAGAGGTTACAGCCAATGGGTATTTTGACGGGACACGTCCAGGAGCGGTGATTACACGAGAGGAATCCGCAATCGTGATAAATAGACTCAGGAAAAATATCCTGAAACTGATTGCGGGGGTTAACGGTGATGTGAAGGAGCTTGGTGAGAGTCTCCGAAAAATAGAATCGGAGTAGATTAATACAGTCTTATTATCGACTAAAATCAGACTTTTTTCATCCGAAAGATTGTCTTCGTCTGTTTTTAGAATCGGTATAGTGATCTATAGGTTCTATATCAAGTGATTCTGGTAATAAATATAATCAATTGGAGGTGTCACTGTGGGCGAAAAAGAAGAGGATGTAACATATACGTTAGTATCGGTTTCCCCGAATAATAAGTATGTTATGATACGTTCAAGTGCAGAACCAGAGACAGATAAGGTTATTTTAAAAAATGAGTTTGAGGATCAATACGTTTCTATTGGAGGATTAGAATACAGCAAAAGGCCACTCAAGTAGTGGCCTTTTGCTGTTAAAGTAGTGAGAGGGTGCTAGCAACTCTGAATAAATTATCTAATTCCTGATCCCAGAGTCCTTCAGATTTAAGAATATCAACGACTTCTGTAAAATTACTATCACACATAATATCAGTTGCTACTGATGCTGCATATTCAGCTTGGGGTGAAGCTTCCTCTAAGATGTTTTTTGTTGTTTGAACAATCCTATTTCGGAGTCTTGTAGTTTTTTCTCCAGATGAGAAAGTTTTACACTTCTCACAGAGCTCCTCAATCTTCTCATGGACAAGTTGAGATATTTCAAAGCGTTTTTTCACGACCTTGCTTGTGTCGTTAAGCATCAGAACTTCAATTGTTTCCTTACCAACGATTGTTTTTGCATGTAGTCTATAATATTTCATTAATAAGTGTTCTTTGGGGTCCATGGTAGCTGGGTTTATTATAGGGTCTTTAACAGTATTATGACCGTGTTTTCTCCCATTACATCTCTTACAACTCGGCAACAGGTTATCCCATGCTACTACCTGATCTGGAAAGGAACTTTTATCGTGGTAATGTTCAACTTCCATATACTTTGATTCAATGTTTAACTTGCACTCACAATAGGCGCATTTAGAATGAGAGCTTTCTAACAAAGCGTCTTCAATGAAAGGTTTTTTCCAAACTGATTTGCCTGTTTTTTTATATTCGTCAGTCAATTCGAAAACTAATTGATCTGTTAACTCAAGAGGACGAGAGGACTTTTTTATCCTAATCATTGATTACACTTCCTAATGATGCAAGTTGGATTTTTAAAAGTTTGCGTAGAGTGTTTTCTGGATGCAGCATTTCATTGAGTTCATTATAAGCGTTCTGTGCAGAATTGAAATTTTCTTTATCTAATGCTAACTCAAATTGTTCCATTGCTTCTACAAATAGTAGAGAGCGAGTCTCTTGAAGCCCCATGACATCTGTTAGTATTTCTTCAACAGTCCATCCTTTAAAACCGTAATTGGAAGATTCCAAATCCCTCTGATATACCAAGCCATGGTTATTTCTAGCCAATGAAATTATCTGATTGGGATCAGAAGCTTGGATTATGTGTGCACTGTGAGTGGTTGTAATAAACTGTGCTTTTGGGAAAATTTCGTTGAGAACTGATAGGATGCTAGTTTGCCATTGAGGATGTAGATGTAAGTCTAATTCATCAATTAAAACCACTCCATCAAAATCCTCTATCTCCAAATTATCATTTGAAAATCTGTGTTCAATTTCCTTAATTAAACCCAAAAGAATGAATATGACGGCTTTATAGCCCGAGGATAAGTATTCAAAGTAAATTTCGGTTCCATCATGTTGCTTTAAAAGAATATCGTTGGTTCCTCCCTTCACTCTTGAAAAGGATATTCCAGGGTCTGTCTTATTAAAAATCGATTTTGCAGCTTGAAGATTATGGATTTGGGCAGTGGTGAGAGCATCATTATGCGCAGACCAAAGGTGACGACTTACAAACCAGTTCTTGGCATCTGTTATCGGCATCCCTGTTAACAACATCCTTTCATCTTCGTTTATATCACGAATATCACTAGTTATTGAAGTGAGCTGTATATAATCAAAAGAGCGTTGTGTTTTTATGTAGATAATGTTTTTGGCTTTCTTATAGCCAATGCGTGGTTCTTGAATTGATTGATCTTCATTAGGGTGAAAATTAGTTTTTTGAACAGAGTAGACTTCTCCGTCTGTAGTACTTAATTCCCATGACCCTCTTTCATGATCAGCTTTTTTTCTTACATAAGTAAGGCTGTTAAATGTGAAAGACTGAGCAATACATTCGAGAATAGTTGTTTTACCAATACCATTTGGACCGCAAATGATATTCATATTAGAGTTGAAATTGAGAACCAAATCCTCTATTCCCCCAATGCCTGAAATACTTAAACTCTTCATTTTCATTAATTAACCCTCCCTGAAAAAATATTATTTAAATAGTCTATCAGACCTAAGAAAATGTTTCTAGATTATTTTGAAACAATTTACAAAACTGTGGTAATAGGTTAAAATAATAAACAAATCCGAAGGCATCGGTTAAAAGGGCACTGCTGGCACAATGCTGGCAGTGTCTTTTTTTATTTCCACTATGCAATTATATTGAAGGGTAGATGATAATTTTTATGAATACAATTTGGACAATATTAGTTAGTATCGGTGGGACATCAATAGTTACAATTGGGATCGTAAAGTGGTTGAGTGGGTTAGTGCAAAGTAAAATCCAAATGAGTTGGGACCATACTTATAAAAAAGAACTTGAAATCATTAAAGCAAACCTTACAAGCAATCAGGAAACTGTTAAATTGGCTTTTTCAAACCTTTCGTCAAACAATCAAAAACTTTTAGAAAAACAAATTGTTGCAGTTGAAGAAATTTGGAATCATATTATCAAACTACGAGAGGGATTATCACCTGTTAGAATGTATCTTTCCTCGATACCGCCTCAAGAATATAACGAGCCTAATGAAGATTACTTTAAGTTGTTTAGTTATAAAGAACTGGATGAGAATGAGATGAATGAGTATAAAAGAGAGCATAAGAGAATTGAGATTCATCGATTATACGTGGGTGAATATATATATAATCTATTTGGAATCTATCGTGGGTTTATTCTAAGGCTACGAATTAAATTTGATAATCATAAGAAAGCGAACAATATTACTGAATGGCATACCGATCAACACCTAATTAGCATTGTTGATCACATTCTTGGTGATCAAATCAGGGATATTAACATTGCATCTCCTGGCTCGTTAAATAATTGCATTGATATGATAGAAACAAAGATTCTCTTTGAAATTGAGAAACTAATATCTGGCTCAGAATCTACGGAAAAGAATTACATAAAGGCAAGAAAGTTAATGGAATTAAATTTTGAAGAAAGAGATAATGCGTTAAAAAAATAATAGTACATTGACACTACTAAATAACACATTAAAGAGCAGGAGGGATAACCTCACTGCTCTTTTTGTCCTATCGGATTTCTTTTATCAGATCTTCACTGTTATTCCGCACATTACCCACTTCTTTAGGAACCTCATACGCTCGCATCTCTGATGCTTGATACGGCTTCAACAAACGGAGCAACGACTGAACATCATTATTATCTCTTCCGAGCCATTCAGCCTCATCATCGGGGCGCAGAATAACCGGCATACGATTGTGTATGTCTTTCATCAGTTCATTAGGTTCAGTTGTGATGATTGTACAAGTACTCAGTTTGTTCCCCTCCGGATCTGTCCAGGTATCATACAAACCAGCAAGCGAAAATATCCTATCATCCTTCATCAGAATCCGCATTGGCTGCTTAGCAGATCCTTCTTTCTTCCACTCGTAAAATCCGTTTGTCGGAATGATACAACGCTTGGAGCTGATCAATCGTTTAAAGGATGTCTTTTCAGTCAATGTCTCGGCCCGGGCATTGATCATCTTATTACCGATCTTGTCATCCTTTGCCCAGGAAGGCACTAGCCCCCATCTAAGTGCACCCAATCTATTTCCTTCTTTGCTACTGATAATTGTGGGGATGTACTGCATGGGCGCTGCATTGTAATTAGGATTGTACTCAAATCCATCAGCAGTGGAAGCCATATATCGGTCCATGATTTGCTCGATTGGATCTATAATCGTAAATCTACCACACATAAAAATGCCTCCTTCTTAGATGCTATACTATGTAATTTTACTCAAATCTCTATGAATAAAAACGGGTAATTTGTGGGGAGGGAACGTGCATGATATTATTGAGCTGATGACGATGATTAGGTTGAGATTGAACGTTTATGAACCAACAAGGGCTGAATCCTCGCCAGATAAGCAGCATAAGAGGGATCAAATGGAATACTCTATCTAATGGCTGCGAACAAGTCAAAAGCATGGTCACCTAAGAATTTGAATAAAATCATGGTGGCGTTAGAACTTACCGATATAACGCAATTGATTGAATATAAAAAGGAACAGCAGGAGTAATCCAGTTGTTCCTTTTTTTTTTTTGCGCGATATAGAAAAGAATACATTTCCATTTTAACAAAATATACACAATTATTTACAATATGTGGTTGATAGAGTGTGTGAATTGATATATTATAAAAAATGTAACATAATCCCAATTAAGGAGTGATATTTTTGTTGAACAAAGCGTGGAAAGTTGGAGTTGCTTTCGCATTATCAAGTGTTATGATGGTAGGAACATCGGTCGGTGCCTTTGCTTCTAGTTTGCCACAAGAAAAAATCATTACTGATATTGAAACTACTATTTCAACGCCTTCAGTAAATCCTATTGTAAATGAAACTATTAATGCAGCCCCTGGTAACGATAATGTTGAAATTCAAGGTAAGGCAAAGGTTGCAGCCGCTACAATTAAGGCATTGTCCAAATTCGTAAAGAATAACTCGGATACAATTCGTGATCTCTTACCTGGCGATAAACTGAAAGATGCCTGGGATGAAGCAAGTTGGAATATTACTAATGAATTGGATTTCTTAGCTTCTTTAGGTGATGCGGTTGAAGAACAAGTCCAAAATGCCATTGTACAAGCTATTATGGGCGTAGCTCAAGGATCTATTAGCAGTTCAGTGGCTAATAGAATTGCTAATGTAGTAATGTTGTTCTTATAAAAAGGAGTAATATAATACTATGCCAAACGAATCACTAGAAGAGAAAGTGGAAAGATTGGAACTATACGTTACGCTCCTACGGCAAATTGCTGTAGATCCCGAGGAATATCGATTGTGGGATTGGGTGATTGCAAATGAACTAAACGTTGATCAGTATAATTCAATTAAGAATGTATTAAAATTATGTGTTCGAGCAAATCTTGCGGCCGAGAAAGATCCATCTGTGAAAATTCCTACATTGGAAGAACTGGTTGATGACTTAGTCCCAATTCTATCTCCAAATCCGAGAATAGCACATACTAAGGGTGTTATCGAACTGTTAAGAAATGCTGTGAAAATGACACCTTACCTATCTTTACAAAAATACTTATAAGCGTATCAAAGCAACGAATTTTGACTTTGAAGGGTTTTGGAAAAGCTTCATCTTGCAGTAAATCTGCGGATGGAGCTTTTTTCATGTTGAATAACGAACGTACATTCGCATATAATACAAACAAATGTTCTTATTGGAGGGATATACATGCCAGTGAAATACTTGGGTCGGTTAGTTGAAATCATTTATGAGGACCAAAGCGGAAAGATCACGAAACGTCGTATCCAGGTTAAAAGCATACGATCCGGGATGATCAAAGCTGATGATCTGTTGTCGGGGCAGCCGCGGACATTTCGCGAATCCGGCTTACTGGCATGTTATCCAATTAGAACGACAGCACAGGGGGCATAAACATGTTGACTGATTACGAACGGAAAGTACTAAGGATCTTGTTTAATTACAGTAGCGGCCGCAGACGATTACCAACAATCCATGAACTTACGGTTAAGACAGGTAAGGGGAAGCCGGATGTTATGACTGCTTTGGACGCTCTTGTGGCTGCGGCATACATACACTGGGAGGATAAGTCTAACACGGCCAATATTGTGATCCTGGAAGGTTGGGAACGTGAGTCGGAGAAGCCTAAGCTTCCAAAGGCACCGCTACCAGCTCTGCCAAACGATTTAAGTTATTGGACTCAATATTAAGGAGGCGTTAACTATGGCAAGCAAATTAACGGGTAACGGGATCTTTGAAGGATCACGGATTAACCTTCCGGAACATCGTGGGGCGTATGTAAGGCGATGAGTGAACAGGAGAGACGGGGGAAGCCGGTTCTGGACGAACAGGAAGTACAGCTGATCGAGCAAGCGATTTTGGAATCGTACCACGAATGCAGAGCTATCACACTCTGACTGTATTTAACCCGTTTGATGACGAGGAGCTGCGGGGCGTTGTCACATCGATCGATAAGCCAAACAGGAGAGTCAAAATTGAACGCGGTGATGACTACAGTTGGCTAAGAATAGAAGAGATCATAAAAGCAAGCATATAAAAAAAGAAGTGCCTTGGTCTTTATAGCCAGGACACTTCTTGTTATAATCTGGATTGTTCAGTCTGTATAATTTTTAGTCAAGTGTTTTTCTGCTACATAAGTAAACAAAAATTTACAAGGGAAATGAATCAGATTAATTTGTGAGAAGGATTGCGGTTAAAACATTACGATTTCAGTTGAAATCTGAGGCGAAATACTGCTTTTAAATTAAGATCAACTCGAAAAAGGACTGATTACATGATAAATAAAGACAAGTTTTATGAAATATTGGCTAAGGGTAGGGAAGATGATAAGTGGGACTTTAAAGAAAACCTATCAATTGATAATAAACAGAAGTTCTATAACGTCTTAAAGGATATGCTAGCTTTTGCTAATTCTGATGGGGGTTATTTAGTACTTGGAGTTAAAGATAAAACTCATGAGTTAGTAGGAGTAGAAAACGAAATAGATGAAGCAGAATTATCCCAAAAAATTGAATCTTCTTTAAACACGATTATTGATTTTAAATTACTTTACTTTGAAGATAATTTAAACGGAGAAATTAAAAAGTTTGGGTTACTTGAAGTTAAAAGTGCTCGTCGCCTGTTCTACTCTCCTAAAACATATTCATCTGAGAAAGGTGTAATTATAGAATCGGAAGCTGTTTACGTAAGAAGAGGTACAAGAAGCATTAAAGCGACTATAGAACAATTAAATCAGATAATAACGCGAGTACACAAAATTTCTTCATATAATTTTACACCAAAAGAACAAGAAATTATAAAAGCTAATAAGGAGTCAGCATACACTGAATATAAAGTTTTTCATAATTACTTGAATGGAAACTTTGAATTTACTGCAATGAATTTCGGAGACAAGATTAAGGAATTATGTTTTTATCAATCCAAACTGAATAAACTAGAAGTAGCAAAATGGCTAGGTTTTGAAGAGGATAAAATAAATGACTATTTTAATGGACTTGCGTTTCCGACGTTAGAACATATTTTAAGAGCCTCAAAGTATTTCGATGTCCCTTTAGCATTCTTTTTCAAAGCCTCCTATATGGGAAGAGGTCCTATATGGGATGAAGCTTTGGTTAATTTCAGTATAATACAACATGTTGTACAAAAAAATGAACTTTTTACAATGGACTTAGGTCCATTCTTTTCTAATGTACTGTGGGACATGGCTAAAAATATCTGTTTATTCGTTGAATGGATGGGAACGGATTATAATGATTATTTAAAAGCAAGGGAATCTACTGATATTTTTACTATTAAACCCAAAGCGTTTGAGCTATATGATTATTTGTCTGATATGTCTCAGGAGGAAGTAATAGACTTTAAAGACTCTTTAAGTGTTCAACACTACAAGATAATCGAAAAAGTATATCATAAAGAGGATCGTACCTGGCTTCCAGAAGAACATTTCTTATTTAGTTTAGTTGGATTTGGAAAAGAGTTAGTTTGTCGTCTAATAAATGAAAGTATCAAATCAATTGAAATAACACACGGAAGTATAGAAGTGAAATATCATTTTATCGAAGAAATAAAAGCTAAAAAAATTAATGGAAGAGAATACAAAGAGAAAGATTTGAAATTAGTAATACATGAGAAACGAGTGTAGAAAACTAAATTATTTGTATCAGCAATACTAAATGAATAACATCACATAAAAGATCACAATCTCTGCGAACAAAGCCAGATATAAATGATACTTTCTATAACTAGAACTCAGATGGGAAGCAATAAATCAGCTTGTACAACTACAAACGTATGTGAGCGAGAAGTATAGCAAGATGGACCTAATGTACGCTTAGGCTAATGATACACGGATCAATCACGGAGAACGCTCCTGCGGGAGAGTTCTTTTTGATTTGTAGAGAAATGTATGCGCTTTTAAATGTACTACGCAAATATTGCAGTATGGGTTATTATAGAAATAATTAAGGTAAATTACTCAAAATGTGGAATTGTTTTATTGACTCTTAGTTTGGAGGAAGGTGACATGGATAAACGTAGTATTCATGAAACCAATAGCCTGTCCTGGGATACAAAAGGAAATGATGTTATAGGAGCAACAGCACTTCCGATTTATGGAGGACGGATCTATCGGAGAATCAAATTGAAAAAACAAAACAACTTTTGTCATCCACAAATGTGTTGCTGCAGAAGAGAGTAGACTTATTTTAAAAAAATGTTACTTTAATGAATCTTGGTACTCGGTAACTCTTGGCGAAAGTAAGCTAGCCTTGTCGGATCGTAAAACTTATGTAAATACGTTAGCAAAAGCTGGGTTTGCCATTGAGCAAATCATTGAGGACTCTGATGATGAATTGATGCAACTGCAAAATGATGATTTTGCCACTAAGGCAAAGATGCTCCCTGCAACCTATGTGATAAAGGCACGAAAACTATAGTAGAACAATAAGGGGATAGCTAATGAAGATTAATCGAAAATATTACTATGTTTATAAAGCAATTACTTGTTTTCTGTCATTCGCTTTAATCATTATGACATGTGCGGTACCTGTAAACGCTGAGGTAGAGAATGTGGAGACTACGCCCTCCAGAATTGCGTTGTCATCGTTAGAGGAAACGATAGATTCATATGTTGCTACTAATCAGAAGAACACCGCTGCCGTTTCGGTTGTAGCTATCAAGAACGGTGAGACCATTGTAAATAAGGCCTATGGATACACAGATCTTGAGCAACAGAGAAAGGCAGACACCTCTACTGTATTTGAATGGGGTTCAACTTCTAAACTATTGGTCTGGACGAGTGTTATGCAGCTTGTAGAACAGGGAAAGCTTGATTTGGATACCGATATTCAGGACTATTTGCCGGAAGGATTTCTAAAGAAACTTGAATACGATGCTCCCATTACCCTAATGAACCTTATGCATCATAACGCAGGATGGGAGGATAGATTGATCGATTTATGGTATTCATCCGAGAGTGATATTGTGGAATTAGGTGAAGCTTTACAAAAATTTGAACCAAGGCAGATCGATAAACCTGGGAGTGTTGTTGCTTATTCAAACTATGGTACGGCTATGGCTGCTTACATCGTTGAATTACAAAGCGGACAACCCTTTTATAAATACGTCAATGAACATATATTTAAACCGCTGAATATGAAAGACACTTCGATTCACCCGTCACAGTATGATAATCTAAACATCTTGAAACGAAGAAACGAGATTCAGGGGTACACTACGAATTTGAAACTCATCCCTAAGAACAGAGCATACATAAGCTTATACCCTGCAGGGGGCGCCATTGGCACGGCAGAGGATGCAGCTAAATTCCTCGCAGCCTTAATGTCGGTGGATCGTAGCAATTTATTATTCACGAACAAGGACACGTTAGAAGAGATGCTGTCAACAAGTCTATATTATGATGGAACTTCTACTCCTCGAATTGCGCATGGTTTCTTTGAAGTAGAGTACTGGGTGCCTGCACTAGAACACGCTGGAAGTACGGCGGGATTTTCAAGTAAATTTGTTTTTGACCCGGAGTCTAATTTTGGGTTAGTAGTCATGACAAACCAGTCAAATGAAATGGCTTATAACGTTGGTCTTGTCCAGAAGGTGTTTGGAAGTAGTTTCAATACAAATTTGGTTACATCTGAGAGTGGAGGATATTATCTGCCTGCCCGACGGGTCGTTTCCGGTTTTACGAAGGCATATTCGATGTTAAGTTTGCAGAAGTATACAACATTTGACCTTAGTAATTTTGCAAATGTTGTTGAGCGTAACGGCACTGTTGAAAAGGTCTCCATTTCTTATAATGACTTTTTGCCCGTATCCAATTTAACGATAAACTTGATCAAAGCATCTTTTATTGCTCTTCCAGTAGCCATCCTACTCAGTTTGAGGGCGATAATTGGTTATTTTATTCGGTTATCCAAATACAGATTAAAAAACTGGGAAAGACCCGGCACAGGATTTGATAAATATCATATTGCCATTAATATTGCCAGTCTGGCATTAATTTTAAATACGATCCTATTGTTTATGCGCGCCTTAGGCTTCTCCCCCTATTCTTCATTACGCATACATCTCATTTTGAACCTGGTTTATGTGATTCTAGCTGTGGCGTATCTTGTTTTGTTGTTCTACAAACTGCTGAAAAGAAGCTATAGTAAAAAGCAAAAGGCGGTATACATCATGTCTGGCATGTCTGCTTTCCTATTTGCTGCTTTTATTATGGGATGGGATTTGTACTTTTAGAGCAGTAGAAAGGATGAAACCATGAACATTCAAGATCTCCCAATTGAAATAAAAGAACATATAGGGGAAGTCCAGAAAATCACTTTTCCTAAGCAAGGTCATACTTCTACTGTGGCTATACTGGATACGTTTGATCAAAAGTACATCATCAAGAAGACAGAAAACGATCTTTATAATGAATGGTTATCCGATGAATATAAGGTGCTCCAATACCTTTACCAAACGGGACTCCCTGTTCCAAAGGTATATTTATTTCATACTGAGGAGACATCAAGATGGCTTCTGATGGATTACATTGATGGAATAAGTTTAAGAGAATTTCTCTCTACGATGCCTGACCTCCAAAGTAAAGAAAAAGCGATTTTTAACTTTGGGCTTTGTTTAAAGAAAATACATGAATGCTCTTGTCCTGTTGAATTATTGAACAATGACACTCCTTGGTTAGATACAATGCTTAATAAAGCAGAATATAATCTAACTCACTTTGCTGTAGACGGATCAGCAGAACTACTTCAACAGTTAAAAGAAACAAAACCAAAACCAATAGAAAACACTTTCATTCATGGAGATTTTACTATAGATAATGTGCTAGTTAATGATTGCAATATTGTTGGAGTTATTGACTGGGCAGGTGCCGCTTATGGCGATCCAAGATATGATGTAGCATTAGCCATTAGACCGAAACATAATGCGTTTGATAATGAAAGAGATAGAGAAATATTTTATAACGGGTATGGAAAGTCAAGAATAACGGATGAAGAATATAATTATTTTGAAGAAGGGATATATAACTTCTTTTAGTCTGGCTAAAAATCATGTTCTTTCAGATTAAAAAATGTTCCGTTTCAGTCATTTGATTCTTGATCTGTTGAGTGCATTAGAGAAGTAAGTTCACACGAACACAACCGCATGGACTATCCACATAGCAACTAGCGATTGAGCTTAATCGGAGGAAGTCGTGAACTCAAGACCTGTATACGATAACTTTAAGCAAAGGGATGAAATCTTATGGAATCTTCGGAAATCTTCAATATAGTTGAGTTAACTCTAGAGGGTTTGAAGAAAAGATTAGATAGTAATAATTCATTATTAATACAAGGTTCAACTGGTTATAGTGAGCCTGCAAGATTTACGTTTTATCCGGGTTCATCAAATCAAGAGATCGATGCTTTATTTGAAGAGTTAAATTTAGTTATTCCTTGGGACTATAAAGCTTTTTTACTAAATCATAATGGAGCAGATCTATTCGTGCATCCCTTTTATGGAGGGGGGATCCAATTGTATAGCTTAAACATGATTCGACAGGTATACATTGATTATGATTATGTTAGCATGATACCGCAGGGTTGGATTCCAATAGGTTCGGATAATGGAGATATGCTTTTTATAAATACGAATGAATGCATTGATAGATTTTCTAGTTATTTGTATTGGACTGAAATGTTGTTCGTTGATAGCGCAATTAAGATAAATATGAATTTTGAGAGATGGTTTGAAAGACTGATTATATGTAATGGTGCGCATTTCTGGAATTGGAATAATGAAAATTCTGAACGTTATTATAGGCATTTACAAGGACACATTGAAAATATGAATAACTATGATGGCAAGAACTATACACTCGCTTTGTCAAAGAAAGATTAATGACTCCGTATTAGAATAAAGAACTTCAAATGCATATCCAATCTCTTTAGAAGGAGTAAAACAAATGAGCCCTCCAAAACATATCTTATCTGCCGCTGCAATCGTGATAAACGACAAAAATGAATTATTACTTATTAGGAGGACCCCGAAGAGGATGGGAAATGCCAGGTGGTCAAGTGGAAGAAGGAGAATCTCTAAGTCAAGCTGCGATCAGAGAAACAAAAGAGGAGTCCGGAATCGACATCGAAATCATCAAATTCTGTGGAATATTTCAAAATATCGAGAATTCAATATGTAACACATTATTTCTAGCCAGACCAATAGGAGGAGAATTAATCACATCAACGGAGAGCTTAGAGTCTGGTTTCTTTCCGATCGAAGAAGCCATTTTAAAAGTCGAATGGAAAAACTTCAGAGAAAGAATAGAGTATTGCTTAAACCCTGAGATGCAACCTTTTTGCATTGAGTTCAGTGATAAGAATAATATTTAATGTTTCCGGAAAGGAAGTTCAATCTATGAAACGAGTCGATGTAGTTTACTCACTACTAACCAATCCATCCAAATCTAAAGTCCTTGCAGTAAGAAATGTAGAACGTTCAAGCTGGTCGCTGCCTGGCGGAGCTGTTGAAGCCGATGAATCATGGGAACAAGCAGCAATCAGGGAAGCCAAAGAAGAAACAGGACTTGATGTTGGCGTCCACGGTATTTTAGCAATAAACGAGTGTAAATTTGAAGAAATCAAAGAACATGCCATTTTTATCACATTCAGAGCGGAAATCGTCGGAGGGAATGAGGAGATATCAAGACCAGATGAAATCTCTGAAATTGCATGGTTGGATATAACACAGGCAGATGAGCTTATGCCTTACTACAAGAACGGCTTTAAAAGCTTACTTAATGGCAATGAGATTACATATTTCAACGAAGGTAACAAGTAATGTTCTGAATGTAGTGTATAAAGGAGGCTATCAGATGAACAAGCACAGTGTTTATGAAACAAACAGCTTTTATTGGGATACAAAAGGGAATGACTTTTTGAGTGCAATCGTGCTTCCACATTATGGAGCATTTATCTCAGAAGAAAAACACCAACTTTTTGGTGATGTCTCAGGATTAAAGATGTTAGAGGTGGGCTGTGGAAATGGTCAATCCTTGCAGTATCATGGGGATCGCAAAGCAGGTGAGCTATGGGGTATGGATATATCCCAGAAACAGATAGAAAAGACACAACAACACTTGAGGACATACGGAATTCCTGCAAGATTGATATGTTCACCCATGGAAGAGGAATGCGGTATTCCTACTAATTATTTTGACACTGTGTATTCAATTTATGCCATAGGTTGGACAACTGATCTTGATGTTACTTTCAGCCGAATCGCTTCTTATTTAAAGAAAGATGGCATTTTTATTTTCAGCTGGTCTCATCCAATTCATAGATGTGTCGTTGAAGAAAATGATAGATTTGTTTTCAATAAGTCATATTCTGATGAATCTTGGTATGCGGTGTCTCCTGATTTTTGTCAGGGAGAATTAGTTTTAGCTGATCGTCAAATATCAACCTATGTAAATGCGTTAGCAAAAGCGGGATTTGTCATTGAACAAATGATAGAAGAATCCGATGAGGATATCATGCAATTACATAATAATAGCGATAGTCTCCTTAAAAGAGCGAAGATGTTACCTGTATCCTTTGTGATTAAAGCGAGAAAACGGTGAATAAATGAAATGAATCGGAGAGTGGGCTATGTTTAAATATCAAATGGATACTGCTACCTATGTATCGCTATTATTTATGGGTTGAAAGCAGATCAATGGAGAACGTAATAAATCAAATTTTATTTTAACTAAAGGAGCTAGTTATGAGAAAATTACCGCTATTTATAGTGACAGGCGCAAGTGGAACAGGAAAAACAACGATCTCTTCGCTTGTTCGCAAGCAACTTCCCGAATTTGACGTCTTTGATATGGATATCATCGATAACGTGGATTGGCAGATTGCCAAAGAGAATTGGTTGAGGATTGCGTATAACATATCGCTAAGTGGACGAGGGACTGTTTTATGCGGAACGATGGTGCCGGAAAACATTGCATCGTCTGATTACATAGATCGATTTGATCGGATTCTATATATGAACTTGCATTGTGACGATGTTACTCGCGAGACGCGTTTAAGAGCCCGTGGATGGGACGTGGACTTGATTGAAGATCACAAGAATTTTGCAAATTGGTTACTCCAGAATTCGGAAACTGCGTTTGACCCGCCAATGCAAACAATTGATACGACAGAGCTTACAGCAGTGGGAGTAGCTGAACAAATTAAAGAATGGGTTTTAAAGAACTGGTGCGAGGAATGAACACCTAAAAGACATCATGATGAGACGAAGGAGGTCACGAATTGTTTCTCAATGTATTACTTTGGTTGATTATTCTCTGGGTGATCTCCCTTTATTTCAGTTTTCCTAAGAAAGATCGCATGTACACAGTCAATGTGCCACGTACATATTTCATTCAATCTTCAAATCGGTTGGATATTCAGAAAAACTACGAATGCGCTGCATTTTCCAGTGCGTTTGTCTTGAGACATTTCGGTTTGGAGTCCAACGGAACAAAGCTATATGAAACCTATCCTCGCAAATTACTGGATGGCACAGTATATCCCAAAGCGGTCGTTGTTTTTTTCAGAAAACTAGGATATCAGGCAATGTACTTACGAGGAAATGTGAATACGTTGAAAAAACAGATCAGCCAGGGTGTGCCTGTGATTTTATTTATTAGAGTATATCCCAAACAACGTTATTTGCATTTTGTTCCCGTCGTTGGCTATGATGAAACACATTTTTACTTGGCAGAATCGTTAGACCACAAGATTAATTGTGATGAAGAATATTACAATCGAAAAATCAGCATAAGTGAACTCAACATGTTATGGAGGTCATGGTTACCTTTTTCTCAAAATTCCTATATCGTCGTCCATCCGATACAGATTTAAGACGGCCCTCTTTCAAGGGACAAAATATATATGCTTTGAACGAACTAATTGGTTTTATCCGGAACGTCTGCGTGGTTAAATCCTGAAACTCATGCCCAAATGGCATGAGTTTTTTTGTGAACAAGTCTCCTCATGTAAATCAACTTGCTTGAATCGATGATTATGAACAAAATAGATCAAACGTATAGGCAGTTGCTACTGATTTTATTGTTTTACCTGATAATTAGCGGAGTTTTTTAGTTAAAATGGTTGTTCGTCCACGCATCTTTTCATCTACATACGTACGTTAAACCATGTCTATAGGGAGGTGTCCACACTGTGAGTCATTCAGAAGTGAAGAAACGTATGAAGAGAAAAAAGGCAACATTCCATCCGTGTAAAGTTAAAAGAAAAGAACGCCGATTGAAAGTGGTCAAAAAGTTCGTTCAAGTAAAATGTCCGCCTCCAGAAGTGAATATATCTACCCCTACTGTTGTTGGACCAACAGGACCCCAAGGTATACAAGGCGTACAAGGTATTCCAGGTAGACAAGGGGTTGAAGGGCCACCTGGAGCTCAAGGACCAGCGGGGGGGCCACCTGGACCACAAGGACCTCAGGGACAGCCTGGTCCTGCTGGAGCGGTAGGCTCTCAAGGTCCGGTCGGACCTGCTGGACCTATGGGAGCACAGGGGATTCCGGGAGAAGCAGGGGCTGTAGGGCCACAAGGTCCGCAAGGTAATCCCGGACCTGCTGGAGCAATTGGGCCTCAAGGTTTTCCTGGAGCTGTTGGGCCGACGGGTGCGACAGGAGCTGCAGGAGCAGTAGGCCCGGCAGGCCCGGCCGGTGCAGCAGGAGCGGTAGGACCCGCTGGAGCAGTAGGCCCGGCAGGCCCAGCCGGTGCAACAGGAGCGGCAGGTACTGCTGGAGCAGTAGGCCCGACAGGTGCGACAGGAGTAGCGGGTCCTGCTGGAGCCACGGGAGCTACAGGTGCAACAGGAGCAGCCGGAAGCGTACTGGGATTCGCTGACTTTTTCGCGCTGATGCCACCTGATAATGCAGCAACGGTTGCTCCCGGTACAGATGTAAGCTTTCCTCAGGATGGGCCAACAAGTGGAACAACTATCTCACGCACGGGTCCTAGTTCCTTCAATCTGGCAGCTATTGGTACGTATCAGATTTTGTTCCAAGTGAGCATCGATGAAGCGGGTCAACTAATCTTAACCCTCAATGGGGCAGATCTGGCTCCCACAGTAGTTGGGCGAGCAACGGGAACGTCTCAGATTGTTGGTATGGCTTTGGTGCAGACAACCGTAATTAATTCTATTCTGACCGTGCGGAACCCGGCTGGTAATGCTACTGCATTAACAATTACGCCACTTGCAGGCGGAACTAGACCTGTATCGGCACATCTTGTGATCACACAATTAGCGTGAATCCGGTAATAGGCTAGGCTAATTGTCCTCAGCTTTATTAAATATGCATCCACAATGGTAACATGGGTTTGCTTGAACTGAGATAACAGTATTTCCTTGAAGCTGTTATCTCAGTTGGAGCGGATAATGGTACAGGAGTAACTACATATCGGATACCCTTTTTGTTTTGTGAGGAATGGTGAAAACGTCACTACTAATTATTTTTTCAGTAGTTAATATGTGAGTACATGAAGAATGGACACTGGAGAAAAATTACATGGGTTGTTGCGGCATTATTATTAATCATGGTCACGGCTTGCAGCAATAGCAAATTCAATCCAAACGAATTTTCAGAACAGGATCTGGCTGTGACGAAGACCGACAGTGAGGATAAGATTACGTATGGAATGAGTCAGGAAGAGGTGGAGAAAATCCTCGGTGAGGGAACATCAACCGGTGTGGGTCAATCCTATCAATACAATAACGGGATCACGATTGGCTATAGGGATGCCAAAGTCGTTAGTATCATCTTGAATAAGGACTCGAAAGGGTACTTTAAGACGGCTCGCGGGGCAGAGGCGGGGATGACACATCAAGAGATTCTCGATCTGTATGGCAAGGAATATGTTTTAGTCGAATCTGAACGTAATATCGATTATGCCTATCATATTCAGAAGGAAACATTCCTGGATGAGAAGTCACTGCAAGCGGCAAAAAGATGATCTGGCTATCTATCGTGCATCGTTCATGCTGACAAAAGATGGACAGGTTAATCAGGTTATATTGTCGGATCAACGATTTGCAACAACCTTTAAGTAAAACATGGCTGCCAGGCAGCAGGGTATTAGATAATGAAATAGTACTTATTTTTCCTATAAAGCAACCCTTCGGTATTCTGCCGGAGGGTTTTCCCCTTCACACCGTTCGATTTCAATCCGGATAACAAGTTCCTTGTTTACGTGCATATACATTACAGGAGACGGGTCAAGACTCCGGCTGTCCTAAGTTGTATGAACGGAGGGAGAGACATGGGCATTGAATCATCCTGGATGTTTGATTTGTTTGGAACCGTCTTTCCGGTTGTATTTGTTCTGATTATAGGTATAGTCCTTCTGTCGATGGGAAAGGAGGTATGGAGGTGGGGACGCAACAACTCGGAGCCGCTATTGACCGTGCCTTCACGAATCACCAGCAGACGGATGAAGATGAGTCAGTCGCAATCTGAACCGGGTAGTACAGCACGAACGTTATACTACGTCACCTTTGAAGTAGAAAGTGGAGATCGGCTCGAATTCAAAGTCAATGGCGAAGAGTATGGTTTGTGCGCTGAGGGGGATGAAGGACGGCTATCGTTCAAAGGAACACGTTATGTAGGCTTCGAGCGATATAATCGCGTATATTCCGAACGCCTACGGGGTTAAACTGAGCAGCTTACGCCAGAATGGCGTGAGTTTTTTTTGATTATTTGTTGGACAAGCGTTTCTTAATGGGCCTAACGTGTTTTTATATAAGAAGAGGCTTATAAGATTATGATCGAAGGATCATTACCATAGAGGAGGCAAACAATATGTCATTTACAGATCAGGTCGTTGTTGTAACCGGGGCCGCTCAGGGAATAGGACGAAGTGTGGCTGAGGCTTATGCGGTCGCTGGAGCCAAAGTTGTACTTGCCGATCACAAGGAAGCCGAGGGTGCCGCAGCCGCAGCTTCCATTCGTAATGAAGGCGGAGAAGCCATTTTTGTTCAATGTGATGTTCGGAGCGAGCAGGATATTACAAATCTTTTTCGCACAACCGTGGAAGAATTCAAGCAAATCGATGTTCTGGTGAATAACGCAGGGCTTGCAAAATGGAAGTCCCCCTATGAATTAACGCTGGAAGAATGGGACGATGTGCTCAATACCAATGTGAGAAGTTGCTTTTTGGCGAGTCGGGAAGCAGCGAAACATATGAAAAGCAATGAACATGGAGGTGTCATTATCAACATGGCTTCTACCCGTGCGCTGATGTCTGAACCAGATACCGAAGCTTATGCCGCATCCAAAGGAGCGATTGTAGCTCTGACACATGCGCTGGCGGTCTCACTGGGCAAGGACCAAATTCGGGTCAATTGTATCAGTCCGGGATGGATTGAGACAGGTGACGTGGAGAAATTGAAAAAGGAGGATCATGAACAGCATCCCTCCGGTCGTGTGGGTGTTCCTTCGGATATCTCCCGTGCTTGTTTATATTTGTCTGATCCAAGCAATACCTTTGTCACAGGGACCAACCTCGTTATTGATGGAGGCATGACCCGAAAAATGATATATGAGGACTAGAACCGGGATTGAACCGGGCGAGCCCTAAGCTGTCCCAACTTCAGAGTAATAAGCCCAAGTTAAGCACTTGGGCTTATTTGTTTTTAATAACTCGGTTGCTATAATAAATGTGATTTTACAACAGTAGAGGAATGGAGGGAGTATATGTTCGGGAAACAATCCCGGAAGGTATTTTGGCTGTTACTGCTGATCGGAGGGATGATAATGATAGGGAATGAGTCACCTGCTGAAGCAGACGGCGCAGATATACGGGCGGCCTGGGTATGGCAGGCACAGTCTGTTAGCAACGGAGATGAGCTGTTGGCCAATGCAGCTAAACATAAGATAAACAGGCTGTACGTGAATGTAGACATGACGCTGTCCAAGGAGGTATACCAGACGTTTATAGCCAAAGCCAGCCGTGCGGGTATTACGGTTGAAGCACTGGGAGGCGATCCATCCTGGGCACTCAGTGGCCGTGAAGGCCCCATGCTCAGATTAGCGTCGTGGGTAAGTGATTACAATCAAGCTGCTGAGACTAACGAGCAATTTGATGCCATACATCTGGATATCAAACCCTATGTGTTACCAGCCTGGAAAGAAGATGCCAAGCCACTGGTGCAATCATGGGTAGCCAATATGAATCTGTTATTTGAGCAAGTGAGACAGGATGGTGCAGTTGCAGTGAATATTGACCTGCCATTTTGGCTGGATTCCTATACCATCACAGGAAATAGAGTTTCTGAGGATGCAGATAACGAACCATTGTCACGTTGGTTCATTGAACGAGTGGAGCATGTCACTTTACTCGCTTACCGTGATAACGCGCAAGGGAACAATGGTATCATACGTTTGATTGAACAGGAAATGAACTGGGCCGATACCAGCAATGTGAGCGTTACGGTTGGGTTGAACACCAAGCCCATGCCTGGCGAGGAGTTCACGACATTTGCCGGGAAAGGTGCAGCGCAACTGGAAAGCGTTATCGAAGAAGTCGCCTCCGCATTCAGCGAGCATAGTTCCTACGCAGGTTCTGCCGTACATGACATCGTATACTGGGGACAACTGGAGCCGTCGGAACTGCCATCACCGGAGATTCCATCCAATCAGCCAGAGATTCGGGGAACGTATATCTGGGAGGCCTCTCAGGTGACGAATGACGGGGGAGAGCACATACTAGCGTTTGCTAGAGAGCAGAATATTAACTGGTTGTATGTCCGTTTGGACCTGGATCAACCTTATTCCAGTTACCGCAGTTTTGTGAAACGGGCAAAAGCGCAAGGCATTGAGATCCATGCGATGGGTGGACACCCCATCTGGGGCAAAAAGGAGAATCGTCCACGCATTCAGCGATTGATTGATTATGTGAAAAACTATAATGCCGAGTCCGAACCGGATGAACGATTTGAAGGCATCCATCTGGATATTGAGCCTTACACATTGCCAGAGTGGGAGAATAGTCGGGACACCTTATTAACCGAATGGGCTGCCAACATTACATTTTTCCAGGAAGAAACAAAGAAGGACAGTGATCTCGAAACAAGCGCAGACCTTGCTGTATGGCTGGATAGCTTCGCGTTGCCAGGAAAGGATACATCTGTGGCTGAATTTATGATCCGTACACTCGATCATGTGTCGCTGATGGCTTTCCGTAACAACGCCGAAGGTTCCAATGGGATTGCTGCTGTTGTGGGTCAGGAGATGGAGATTGCGGATCGTTTCGGTAAAAGGTTGATGATTTCGGTTGAAATGAAGCAGAACCACGAAGGTCCTCATATTTCTTTTTATGAGAAAGGGGCAGCGGAGATGGAACTTCAGCTTGCCAAGCTTCCGGATCTGCTGGCCGAACATCAGGCTTACCAAGGCAACATTGTTCATGCCTATGATTATTGGATTGAAGCCAAGCCTTAAACAGGCGAGTATTATAAGAAACGAGTTGCTTCGGGACTTCACCTTGGGTGAGGTTCCGGGCTTTTTTTTATGGAAAAAAGATGGAATCGTGTCACCGAATGGGCTCCTGCACAATACGATGTACGGTGATGAACAGCTGAAACAAGGGAGGAAACAGACTATGGCTGTTATTAAAGCCAACTCAGAGGACGTCAAGCTGCTGGCTAGGCTCATGAGGGCAGAGGCTGAAGGTGACGGCGAACAGGGTATGTTGCTTGTGGGCAATGTAAGTGTGAACCGGGTGCTGGTGGATTGTCTGGATTTTAAGGATATTCGCGATATCAATCGTATGGTATTCCAGAATCCAGGAGGATACGAGTCAACACAGAAGGGGTACTTTTACCAACGGGCAAGACAGTCCGAGATTCGTCTCGCACAACGGGTGATCAATGGAGAGCGCTTCTGGCCTGCCAGCAATTCATTGTGGTTCTTCCGACCTGTGGCCGAGTGTCCGGCAACGTGGTATGACCAGCAAAATACAGGACGTTTCAAAGCGCATTGTTTCTTCAGTCCTTCAGGCGAAGACTGTCCGGAAGTATATTAAATTTTGGGAGGAATCATCATGATTAATCAGCCTTATCAACCAACAACTCAAACACTGGGTCAGCAAGCGAATTCCGTGTTGGGTCAACAAGCCAATTCTCAGGTTCAAGGTACGTCTTACAAAATCGGTAACGGAATGCCTGCCATGTCACCAACGCCAGGGATGGTATCACCAAGCTCCACAAGTGTACCCCCACTCGTATCCAGTGGTAGCCCAATGACACCAACGGGTGCAGTGATTACAACAACGGCTCCACAGTTTGAGCAGTCATACATTGAGAATATTTTACGTTTGAATCTCGGGAAATTCGGTACGTTCTACATGACATATGAAGGCAACAAAGAATGGAACGCTCGCATATTCCAAGGGATTATTGAAGCAGCGGGCCGTGATCATATTATCATCAGTGATCCGAAGACAGGAAGACGGATCATGCTGTTGATGGTCAACTTCGACTATGCTACATTTGATGAGCCGTTGTTGTATCAATATCCGGGCGTAGTAGGCAATTACCCGCAAGCTCCAAGCAGATAATCATTGGCACCTCATCATGTTGATTGATAACTGACATGTCACATGTCTAACACATACTGATTTACTTCGCTGTCCTGAATGTGGAGGTAATCCGCAGACAGGACAGCTTTTTACATAAACATATATACGAAGGTTACTCTAGGTTTAGAGTCATACGTAACCTTTTGGCGATAACATGGCACTTATACATGAATAGAACAAGCAGCATGCTTATATGAAGGGAGTCCATAGCATTGAATTCATGGATTGAAGGAGCGATGAAGGGCGAAACGGAAGCTTATGCACAACTGATGTCTCAATATCGCGGGATGGCTCTTGCTGTTGCCTATAATCGTTTAGGAGATACATTTTGGGCTGAAGATGTCGTACAGGAAGCATTTACTGAAGCCTTTGGCAATCTGTCCAAGCTGGAAGCTCCTGAGGCTTTTCCCGGGTGGTTCAAGGTAATCGTGGAGAGGCAGTGTTATCGCTGGCTAAGACGCAAGCAGCATACCATGATTCCAGTTCAGGAGCTGGAGCATGTATTCCATGAAGAGGATCAGGCGCATGATCCAGAAAAACAAGCGGTGCAAAATGAAATGCATCGTACGCTGCGTGATTCCATTGCAATACTGCCATCATCAATGCGGATTGCTGTTGAACTGTTTTATTTGGAAGGATACTCGCTCAAGGAAATATCGGATTTCCTCGGGGTCAAAGTACCTGCATTAAAGAAAAGATTGTTCGATGCCCGATCCAAACTCAAGCGCTCTATGCCTGTAAGGGATCTGGTCTCTGTATTCAGTGACTTGTATGAAGGAGGAAAAGGATTGTTACACATTATGAATGGGGATCACGCTGCCAATCGTTTAAGAGAGAGTGGAATTCAGGGAGACATCTTGGTATGGAGAGAGTTGTATACGTTCGGCCCGGTAGCCAAAGAGATGGGAGATACGAAGGAGCGGCAGAACCGGGCATCCGTGTTAGAGCAGCAGTTGGGCATTCCACAGGCGGAATACTTGAAGATTGAGGAACTTGAACGCAAGTTGAATTCGTTTCAACAATACAAGGAAATTGTCTTATGGTTCGAATATGATCTCTATGACCAGACAATGTTATCGTATCTATTGCATTATTTCAAAGGACAAGCACTCCAGAATACGAAACTGAATCTGCTCTGCATTGACTCGTATCCAGAGATTGAGCACTTTAGAGGACTGGGACAGCTTACCTCCACACAGATTGAACGTCTGTCCGGCAGTTGGCATGTGATTGAGAAAAACGAGTTACAAGCCGGTGCACAGTTCTGGGAAGCCTATACATCGACTGATTTCCGGCATCATCTGGATTACTTGCAGGCAGACACTTCTGCGCTACCCTTTGCAAAAGCTGCCTTTAAGGCACATTTGTCCCGTCTGCCATCTGTATCGAACGGTCTGGGGCTCATTGAGCAGACAACACTAGAGACCATTAGAGCAGGTGTGGAGCATCCGTATCCATTATTTCGCGAGGTAGGGGACAAGCTGCATATTCTCGGTCTAGGTGATCTTGAATACTGGGCACATCTGAAGCGGATGACAGAAGGACCTCATGCCCTGCTTCAGATGAGCGGTGCAACCACGTTCCCTAATTTCAAGCAGCATGATGAAAAATTCCGTGACGGTGTCCTGTCGCTAACGGAACTCGGAATTAAGGTGTTGAATGAAGAAGTCGATTGGGCACTGCTGAAGCAGGATGAATTCTGGATCGGTGGATTGCATAACGAAAGCGGGAAACAAGCCAGATGGCGTTGGAACCCCGCTTCGGAAACCGTAGTGGAGATTGAGTCCACATCGTAATCAGCGATAGAATTTAAGAAAATAACAGTATTGCAAAAAGAGAGTATCCAGACATGCGGAAGCATGAGCGAGGATACTCTCTTTGGTTTGGTTAGATCATTGTTTGTGAAATGTTAAAAAAACAGCGTAATCGAGACTTTTGTTAAAGAAAAAAGGCGTTTGTGCCATTTCGTTGTCATAGGACACGGATTGACTGTGTAGTTTAGAATTATATAATAAAAGAAGCATATCTTTTTTATTCGACAGAACAAGGTGGAGGTGGAAGCATTGGGAAGTTGAAATTGCATATGAGCGGCAGAATGGCAAATATCCTACATTTTCGAAGGAGGTGGACCTATTTGCCGAAGAATGACGGCGAATAGGATGAAAATTTGAGTGACCCCTTACCGAGTATTTTAAATTTAGTAATCATTGGTTTACTTGTATTAATGAATGGTTTCTTTGTGTCGGCGGAATTTGCGATGGTGAAAGTTCGTGGAAGCCGGATTGAGGCTTTGGTGGAAACAGGCAACAAAAATGCCATCTATGCTTCCAATATCGTACGTAATCTGGATGCATATCTATCAGCTTGCCAACTAGGTATAACTTTGGCTTCACTGGGACTCGGGTGGCTGGGAGAACCGGCAATTGCACATCTGTTAGAGCCCATGTTTACCGCATTTGGACTGGGACCAGTCTACGTTCATGGAATCTCTATTGCCATTGCATTTGTGATTATTACGATCTTGCACATTGTACTGGGAGAACTTGCTCCCAAAACGATGGCGATTCGAAAGTCTGAGACGATCACGTTGTGGTCTGCGGCTTTGCTAACGTTCTTCTACAAGTTAATGTATCCATTCATATGGGCACTGAACGGTATGGCTAACGGTTTGTTGAGACTGTTCCGAATGGCACCTGCTTCGGAGATGGACTCCGCACATAGCGAAGATGAAATACGCATTCTGATGAAAGAAAGCAATAAGAGCGGTTTAATTGATAACACTGAATTAGCACTTGTTGATAATATATTTGATTTTACGGATACAACCGCCCGTGAAATTATGATTCCGCGGACGGAAATGATCTGTCTGAATGCCAATGAGTCCATGCTGGAGAATCTGGAGATTGCCAGTGAGAGTATGCGAACAAGGTATCCAGTATATAACGGAGACAAGGATCATATTATCGGTTTTATTCACATTAAGGATCTAATGCGATCCCAACTCACGGATACCATCTCCGTGATCCGGCCCATCCTGGCTGTGCCAGATACCACGCTGATCAGTGATCTGCTCAAGCGTATGCAGCGTAGCAAGACACAGATTGCGATTCTGATTGATGAATACGGGGGAACCTCCGGGCTTGTCACACTTGAGGATATCATGGAAGAGATCGTAGGCGAGATTCAGGATGAATTCGACCATGAGCGTCCTGTCATTGAACAAGTGGATGAGATGGAATACTCTATTGATGGATTGATGCTGATTGAAGAAGTCAGCGAACGATTCGGACTGGAGATGGATCGTGCCGATTACGATACCATTGGGGGCTGGCTGTACTCCAGAGTAGATGCCATTCCACCTGAGGTCGGTCAATCGGTTGAGTATGGGGGTTATGTATTTGTCATTCAAGAGACAGAGCATAAGCGGATTTCCCGAGTAAATGTGATTAAGCTGGAACTGTTGGTTGAAGAAGAAGGCGCGTAGCCAGATCGAAATTGTAACAAATGAAGCTGTATGGTGACGTAATGGTCATCGTACAGCTTTTTTGCATGCTCATGATTCTTTGGGTGCATGAATGACAATATCGGCGTAACGATTCTCCGTGACCAAGCTATTCTCGATAGAAATTCGCTTATAAGTGACGTAAACATTCTCTCCGGGAGCCAGATCATGCTGGATATTCAGCTTTTTTCGAGTGGATTGGGTTGTTGTCGGTGTCTTAATGGTGATGATGGCGTACATAGGCGTATCGACAAAAGTAACCTCGTAAGAATTGTAGTCCCCCACCTTAGTGGTGGATAACACGGGATTTTGCTTAAACTGGGTCAGGTGATCATTCACCATGCCAAGTGTTACCGGTAACACATAAAACAGAAGTACCAGAGGCAGAAGGCAGAAAGCAATCCCGAAAACACGTAAAAATTTGACATGGGAAAGGGTCCGTCCGCTCTGCTTGAGGAAAAGAAAAGCAAGGATGGGGGACAGTACAAGTCCCCAGATCATAAAGGGCAATACATAGCGGTCAATCCCCATGCTTATCCAGCTTTCCCGAGCTGTAGCCAAGAAATATATTAAGGTCCCTGCGGCAAGCGCACTCACCAAGATAACAAGCCAACGTTTGAACGAGCCGGAAACTTCGATATGTAGTTGATTCGGATTGGAGCTGTGACGATGCCTTCTGGATTTGG
Source organism: Paenibacillus sp. GQ49 (assembly GCF_059759055.1). Taxonomy (NCBI): domain Bacteria; kingdom Bacillati; phylum Bacillota; class Bacilli; order Caryophanales; family Paenibacillaceae; genus Paenibacillus; species Paenibacillus sp. GQ49. Next base: position 198,414 of record NZ_JCAXEL010000008.1, on the reverse strand, counting down.
ATTGAAATTTACTCAAGTTACACACCTCATTTGCAAATCTGGTTGGTTCATATGGTTTCGTGTATCCATTACCCAATACATACGGGATGGAATAATTTAGGTTTCAACCATGCTGGAGATGCAAGCAAAGACAAAAGACGCTGCCGACAGAAACATCGGAGCGTCTAAATTTTTTTTGAAACCTGCCACCCGATCCGTCCGTTTATACCCTTACACAAAATCAAATATGGAAGCGGAGGATGGATCAATATGCGGAAAACGAAAACAAAGAGTGCAGCATCTATACTAAAAATAACCCTTGTTGCCTTGTTAATGGTGCCAACAATCCTGGCTATACCTACGTCCGAACCAGCCGTTGCAAGTCCGATGATCAACGTGTCCTCTGGTGCCCTTACAGCTCCGCCACCGCCAGAACCATCCATCCATTCGCTTGCTAACACTCGAGAACTTGGACATATCTATCAAGCGGTCGGTGCAGTCATTCCAGGGGGTGGACTATCGGCTATCGTCAATACCAAGACCATGACATATACAGCAATGAAGACACTTTCCGTAGATTATCGACTTGAGCGCTGGACAGGAACAGCATGGGTAACTTTTAAAGCCAGTTCCAACAATGCAACGAATACAAACTTACTGAATGCCACATCGGATTGGACCGTTATGCCAGGATACTATTATCGCGTTACCAGTATCCATACAGCGTATGATGGAAGTACCACGGAAACAAGCAAACATGTCTCTGGCACCGTATTATTCTGATCTTATCGGCGGGTGCTGCCGGGAAACTTCTGCTCTTGAAAATCGTTTGCAATAGCAGTCATTTCTTCTTCCGAAAGGGTGCCAAACAGACTCATATTGTTGGAACCCATCATCCATTGAAAGGAGTTATAGGGTGGGCCGATATACATCAGTGCTTCCGTGCCGTCCGCCAGCTTTACGGTGCTCATATCACGAAGCATGGCCCCTTCAATTTTCTCCCCAGGCATGACATAGATATAATCAAACTGGATAATCTCATCTTCTATGCTTTTGCCTTCACTGGTATATTGGACTCTCATTTGGTTGGACTCATAATAATCGTCTGGATTCACAGGGTTTTCAGTATCAAGCACGAGTTCGAATTTGACCTTGTTGAATCGCTGGGGAATGGCCTTGGATAACAGAAAGTCACCCATGAACCCTTCACGTGCAATCTCTTCCGTAACAAGTACTGGACGAAACTGATGGCTCGATAACTCATACGAAGGTGTATTAAGAGCCTCTTCTTCTTGTACTTTAAGAATGTCGTCCAAGCTGGTTTCCGGTGGTGGAGGCGTTTTGGCTGTTGATGGATCAGCCCCCAGATGGGTCGTGCGATCCTCGATAATAATGGATTTCATGCCATTGCCCCAATCCTTGATGGATTGCACAAAAGGGGATACTGCTTGCGTACCGGACGGCAGGCTGAAAATAACGGCCCCGATGGTCACGGATGCAGCGACTACAACAGACAGCCGTAAAGTACGTATTCTTTTTTTACGTAAACCGATTCTGTTAATTTCCCTGTGTACCTTCTGCCAGGATTGCTGCATGGATTCGGTATGGGAGGCGGAAGGGGCAGAGACGGCCTGATGGAAAGCTTCATCAAAAGCCAGATCAAACGCAGCGTCGAAATATTCATCTTCCAGTTCTGAATCGAATGGCTCCACATGTTTATCGGACTTGCCTTTGCTCAATGCCTCCACCCCATTCCTTATGTAATTTCTTCTTGATACTGCCACGGGCTCTGAACAAACGTTGCTTCACAATGTCTTCGGAGGTATCCAGCAGTTCGGCCATCTCTCGGTAAGAGAGACCTTTTTTCCACCGTAACTCCACCAGTACACGGTATTCCGGTTTGAGCTGTCTGAGATAATATTCAATAGACTCTTCCATCATCTGCGTTTCTACCATGCTTTCCACGGAAGATGCCGTCTGATTCATCGTCTCCATATCTATAAAAACACTATCCGTATCCACTTGGTTACGGTTATTTTTATTTTTTCTCAGATAATTAATAGCTGTGTTCCGCGTGACGACCTTGAGCCAAGCTTTCAGTTTGACCTCGTCTTCGAAAATGGGTTTATTTTTAATGATTTTGATAAAAGCTTCCTGAATAATATCTTCTGCTGCAGCACGCTCCTTGATGATATAAACAATAAGACCATGTACCATATTATAATATTCATAATACACTTCTTCCTGAAGTGCAGAGCCTAAATTATGGAAATCTGAGGCGAGTAATAACTGAAGCCGATTGGCCATGATGTTCTCCTTTCTGGTGAACAATCCACAAACATTGGTATCATTACATTTTACAACATAATATGGAAACGATACAATGGGAGGTTGGTCCGAGGAAAACCAGATGAGGGAAGTGTGTATAACATGCGGGAAAGTTTGCTGAAGATTAATAAAAGGCCGTCTCGTCAACCATGAAAACATGGTTGCAAGACAGCCTTTTCGACTGTTCAGAGAAAATACATTACAGGAGATAACTCTCCGTGATCAGTTAAAACGCCCAGTCTCCCTTAAGGAAGATGGCTTCACGTTCGCCGTTTGCTGTGATACCGTAGATGTCCGTCTCGGGTGAGCCCATCATGAAGTCCACATGAGTAATACTGGTGTTCATGCCACGGGCTGCAAGTTCTTCCGGAGACATCGTTTTGCCACCTTCGATATTAAATGCATAGGAACTGCCAATCGCAAGATGACAAGACGCATTCTCATCATACAATGTAGTGTAATACAGGATACCACTCTCAGAGATCGGTGAATGGAAGGGAACCAAAGCGACTTCGCCGAGGTAATGAGATCCTTCATCCATGGAAATGAGTCTTTCCAGCATATCCTGACCTTCTTCAGCATGAAAATCAATGATACGTCCGTTCTCAAATGTGAGTGAAAAACGATCAATGATACTGCCGCCATAACTGAGTGGTTTGGTGCTGGACACCTTGCCATTAACACCATGCTTGGCTGGAGCGGTGAATACTTCTTCTGTCGGGATATTGGCAACAAAAGGGATACCTTGCTCATTTACGCTACCCGCCTGCGCCCAGATATGACCTTCAGGAAGCTCGACAGTAAGATCCGTCCCCGGAGAGAGGAAATGTAATGCTTGATACTTTTTGTCATTCAGTGCAACAGCCTTGGTCTCCAGTCGTTCAATATGCTGTTCCCAAGCCGCTACAGGGTCCTCCAGATCGGCTCTCACCGCAGCAAAAATGGCTTCCCACAACTGGCTAACCTGCTCGGCTGCCGGGAGATCCGGGAATACTTTGGCTGCCCAATCGGGCGAAGGACATGCCACACCCGTCCAGCTCATTTTATCCGCCTGTTGATACTGACGGTACTTGGCCATCGCCTGACCATATGTACGCTGATGGGTCGAGATCCGCTCCGGGTCAATACCTCTCATCAGGTCTGGGCTGGATGACAATACGGTCAGAAAGGCTGCATTATTGGCCGCTAGTTCTTCAAGCTCCGCTGCATGCCATTTCGGCGGCTCTTGGAAGGATTCCTCTGGGGCCATCTCAAACCGCAATCGATTGACGGTTTCATCTCCGTATTTTACAATCACATGCTTGGCTCCAGCTTCATATCCCTTACGTACCAGCAAACGTACGAATTCAGCGTTATCAATCATCGCAGAGATAACAAATACTTGCCCTGGTTGCACGTTAGCACCTACTCTTACAGCAAGTTCGGCGTAACGATCCAGTTTTTGTTCAAAACTTAACATATGAGTTCCCTCCAATTGTTGAATTTTTGACCTGTTGACGCAGGAAAAGAGAGGAGTAATCTCCTCTCTCCTAAATCACATCAAACGGGATTAAAATGCCCAGTTTCCTTGCAGGAAGATTGGCTCTTCTGCACCTTCGGAGGTCACGCCGTGGATGTTCATGTCTCCAGATCCAATCATGAAGTCTACATGAGTGAGGCTGGAGTTCATGCCACGTTCAATCAATTCTTCTTTGGACATCGTTTTACCACCTTCCAGACAGAAGGCATAGGCATTACCAATCGCCAAATGGTTGGAGGCATTTTCATCAAACAAAGTATTGTAGAACAAAATATTGGTATCGGAAATTGGGGACTGATGTGGAACGAGGGCTACTTCACCCAGATAGTGTGCGCCTTCATCCATCTCGATCAGGTTTTTGAGTGCATCGAGACCTTGATCGGCGGTATAGTCAACAATTCGGCCGTTCTCGAATGTTAGTGAGAAACCGTCAATCAGGTTGCCGCCGTAGCTCAGTGGTTTCGTGCTGCGCACTGTACCGTTAACACCCGTTTTCAGCGGAGCCGTGAATACTTCTTCCGTAGGCATATTGGCAATAAAGACATGTCCTTGCTCATTCACACTTCCACCGGATACCCAGATGTGGCCTTCTGGAAGTTCAATGGTCAAGTCTGTGCCTGGAGCTGTATAGTGAAGCTTCTTGTATTTTTTGTTGTTCAACAGATCAGCGCGGGAATCCAGGTTTTGCAAATGGGTTTTCCATTCGGCAACAGCATCCTGCTCACCGATCCGTACCGTTTTGAAAATGACATCCCACAGGCGGTCGACTTGTTGCGCTTCCGGCAGATCCGGGAATACTTTAGCTGCCCATTCCGGAGAAGGAACGGCCACGATAGACCAGCTGAATTTGTCAGCCATCTGATAAGAACGATATTTTTCGAGCGCCTTGCCACGCACTTTTTGGCTGGTAATAATGCGTTCCTGCGCTACACCGTTCAGCAGATCCGGATTTTCAGCGATGACGTGCAGAATAGCGGCACCTTCTTCAACCAGTTCAGTCATTTCAGCTGCAAACCATTTCGGTTCAATGGAGAAGGCTTCATCAGGTGCAAGATCGTAATGTAGACGTGTAACGGTTTCATCACTCCAGTTTACTTTGACCAATTTCGCACCTTTACCGTAAGCCGATTTGACAATCAGTCGTACAAAATGTGCTGCCGAGATTGGAGCGTTAACCACGAGTGTCTGCCCAGGATGGACATTGACACCGACTTGCACAGCCAGTTCAGCATATTGCTGCAGATTCGTTTCAAAAGTATTCATGCTATTTTTTCCTCCAATGTGATAATAATATCGTAGCTTGTTGGCTATTATAGTCCTCATTACAACTATGTAAGGACTCAGAATGGTTCCTTCATTGAATAAGGTATACGTTGCTACGTTATATATTGTACAATTAACCAATAATAATTACCAAACTAGGTTTACCAGAAATGTTGGAGACCGACTGTAGATGAAAGATTAAAGGAGAGAATGATTGTGAATATTGAAATTATAAGTGCTGAAATGCGCCGTGAAGGTGAAAAAGGATACGTGGGAAATACCGTTTACCGCACAGAAGGCGAAAAGTCAGTATATGAGATTACCTTCATGAGCAAGAACGGAAAAGATTGGGACTATAGCTTGCATTTCACGGAGCAATCCGGTGATGAAGAAGAGTTACTGCGTATGGACGAGTTGCTTGAGAATGATGACGATCTGTACAATCAATTGCTCGATGCTGCTTTGGAGGCATTTCCGGCTTAACTGGCCGAGATGTTCTTGTTCTATTGTGTTGTGTCGATGACTATACTAGACGGTGTATGCCCGAAACAGGGTGTATACCGTCTATTTTATTGGAAATGTTGAATAGATGATCCAGAAAAGGGAAGTCTACGAGATGAATGGAACCAGAGAGACAATCCGCCTAATGGGAGGTAACCGTGAATGGCATCTGACAATCTGATTACTGAAGGGTTGACGGGACTTGAAGAAGTCGCGCCCGATATTCTCAGTCTACGTACACTATTCGTTAATGTCGTGTTCATCGGAGAGCCAGGAAGCAGGAACTGGGTCCTCGTGGACACCGGAATGGCGAGGTTTACAGATCATATTGTTCAGGTTGCAACAGAACGATTTCAAGGTCCGCCGTCTGCGATCATATTGACGCATGGTCACTTCGACCATGTAGGAACCGTTATTGAGCTGGAACAATTCTGGGGTGTGCCAGTGTATGCTCATCCGCTTGAAATTCCGTATTTAACGGGATTAAAAGATTACCCGCCAGCGGACCCTTCTGTAGGTGGAGGTTTAATGTCCAGGTTGTCATTCGCATATCCTAATGAGGCGATCAATCTGGATGATCGGATATTCAGTCTACCCAAAGATCATTCCGTTCCAGGCGTATCAGGATGGGAGTGGGTGCACACGCCAGGTCATACGCCTGGACATGTGTCGCTGTTTCGAGAAGCAGACCGTTTGTTAATTGCGGGAGACGCAATCATCACAGTGAAGCAGGAGTCGCTGTGGAGTGTGTTGCTTCAGGACAAACAGTTGCATGGCCCACCATCTTATTTCACAACCGATTGGCAGGCTGCTCATCAATCTGTCCAGCATATAAGGCATCTGGAGCCGAAGCTTGCGATTACCGGCCATGGGCATGCCTTGAGTGGAGATATGCTGAGTGAATCCTTGAAGCGGCTTGATCTGGACTTTGAAGAGAGCACTGTGCCGGATCATGGCAAATATGTGGATTAATTGAACCATCATATGAAAGACAGCAGAGACAGCCGTAACGGATTACAGCTGTCTTTTTTCTGTCTTTTTTTACTTTCTATCATGAATTTGTTCTCTATCATAGATTGGTATTTTGCGCTCGGGCATGATATAGTCGAGCCGTATAATATAACCTTAGTATGCAGGAGGTACATATAACGATGACACAACAAAATGCAGCATTTGAAGAACAATTTGGAGGGATACCGGCCGTTTGGCTTCGTTTCAATCAGTTTGAAGCGGCAGTTATTCCTAGCGTGGGTGCCAACCTCGTTGCTTTCCGTGATACAGAAAAGGGTTTCCGTTACTTGAGAGAACCGAACCAGGATCAGATGGATGAGTTTATGGCTGCACCTGCGGTTTATGGAATTCCGATTCTTTCTCCACCGAACCGTTATGAGGATGGACGTTTCCCTTGGAATGGTAAAGTTTATCAGTTGCCTGTGAACGAACCGGCTACAGGTAACCATTTGCATGGATTTTTGCATGATGCCGAGTGGAAGGTGGAAGGATACGGTTCCGATCAGCTGGAGAGTTATGTGTTGCTTAGCCAGGACGTGAAAGAAGGGCATACATTCCATCAGTACCTGCCGTTTACGTTCACGGTGACGCTTCGTTACTCTTTGAGTAACCAAGGACTCCAGCAACAATTGATCGTCCGCAACAACGGGACTGAATATATGCCGAATTTGTTTGCATTCCACACGGCAATTGCTGTACCTTTTGCACCGGACAGTCAAGCCTCGGATTACACGGCCAAAGTTACGATTGGACAACGTCGTGAATTGAACGAGCGTTCTCTGCCAACAGGACAATTTCAACCGCTTACACCTGAGGAAGAACAAATGAAAAAAGATGGGGTTAGTCCGTTTTTTGCTGCCATGGATAATCATTACACAGCAGAGCCGCAGAATGGACGTAACTATATGGAACTTACGGATCACCGTACTGGAGACAAACTGGTATATGATGTGGGTACATCGTACAAACACTGGATGATCTGGAACAATAACATGGGTGGCGAATTCTTCTGTCCTGAACCACAGATGAACCTGGTTAATGCCCCGAATGTTGAAGGCATCCCTGCAGAAGAAATCGGATTGATCGGTTTGGAACCAGGCGAATTATTCGAACAGAGCAGCCGATTGTATCCAATTGCGTCACAAAAATAATTCACGCTCATTTTGCGCTACGCTTACAATTTTGTCGAACAGGTGAAAACCTGCTCGTAAATCATGTATAATATGACGAGATACACAAGCTTTGTAGAGACCCAAACCATCTTTTTGGAGGAGGACAAGCAAGTGGAATACCGCATTGAGAGAGATACGTTAGGCGAAATGAAAGTACCAGCCGACAGGCTGTGGGGAGCTCAGACGCAGCGCAGCAAAGAGAACTTCCCGATTGGCAATGAACATATGCCGATGGAAGTTATCCGTGCCCTTGCCATTTTGAAAAAAAGTGCTGCGGCCAGTAACCATAAATTAGGTAAATTATCTGCGGCTAAGTCCGATGCTATTGCTTATGCAGCAGACGAGATTATTGCAGGCCGAATTGATGACCATTTCCCACTGGTAGTATGGCAGACGGGAAGCGGAACACAATCCAATATGAACGTGAACGAAGTGATTGCGAATCTTGGGAACCAACTGCTGGAGCAAAAGGGCAAGGAAGAGCGTCTGCATCCAAATGATGACGTGAATATGTCCCAGAGCTCCAACGATACATTCCCAACGGCTCTGCATGTCGCAGGTGTTCTGGCTGTTGAGGATCAACTCTTGCCGGCCATTGCGGTATTAAAAGCTACTTTTGCAGACAAGTCGGAGGCATTCAAGGATATTATCAAGATTGGACGTACTCACCTCCAGGATGCAACACCAATTACGCTTGGTCAGGAGATTAGTGGTTGGGAAGCCATGCTGGGCAAGAGTGAGCGTATGATCCGTGAAAGTGTACAGTATCTGAAGGAGCTTGCAATTGGCGGTACAGCTGTCGGAACGGGCATTAATGCACATCCGGACTTTGGGGACTTCACTGCCAAGGAGATTGGCAAACATACGGGGAAAGATTTTGTATCTGCACCAAACAAATTCCACGCACTTACAAGTCATGATGAAGTTGTGTATGCGCACGGTGCGGTTAAAGCGCTTGCAGCTGATTTGATGAAAATTGCCAATGATGTCCGCTGGTTGGCCAGTGGCCCTCGTAGTGGATTGGGCGAAATCCGTATTCCTGAGAATGAGCCAGGCAGCTCTATTATGCCGGGTAAAGTCAACCCAACTCAGAGCGAGGCCATTACTATGGTGGTTACGCAGGTCATGGGTAATGATGCAGCGATTGGTTTCGCGGCAAGTCAGGGTAATTTTGAACTGAATGTATTCAAACCGGTTATCATCTATAACTTCTTGCAATCCGTGCAACTCCTGGCGGACTCCATTATTGCCTTTAATGACAAGTGTGCCGTAGGCATCGAGCCTAACCTGGATCAGATTGAACATAATCTAAATAATTCACTCATGCTGGTTACCGCTCTCAATCCGCACATTGGTTATGAGAATGCAGCCAAAATTGCGAAGCTTGCGCATAAAGAAGGCTTGTCTTTGAAACAGGCGACGTTACAAACGGGCCTGCTTACCGAAGAGCAATTTGATCAATATGTCGATCCGGCCAAAATGATCGCTCCAAAGGCCTAAAATCAGCCATAATGAGCAATATAGATCACTGAAGAGGACGACCTGCACAAGCAGGTCGTTTTTCTAATGCAAATCGATGAACTTAAAGCTTGTCAGACTATACGTATACATATAAACTACATATGCACCAGTTTTAATTTAATTGAATGGGATTCATATATTTGGAGGTTTCCGCGTTGTCAAAAACGAGAAGATTTACGATACGCTCCAAAATTTTATTGGGCTATCTTGTGGTTGTGCTTTTGTTTGGAGCTGTTCTGTTAGTGCTTACGGCCCAAATTAATGTGTTACAGAAGGAAAATGATTTTATCTCCCATCATGATCTGGAAGTACATAATCTGACCAACGCGATTGAAAAAAATGTCTTGAACATGGAGACAGGACAGCGTGGATTCATGATTACAGGCAATGAGAGTTACTTGGAGCCTTATTCCCAAGGTCTATCCCAGTGGAGTTCCAACTATGATCAGTTGAATGCTCTTATTAGCGACAATCCTTCCCAGCAGCAGAGTTTGCAAAGCATCAAATCACATATTACACGCTGGATTGAGATTGCTGGGGAGCCGTCGGTGGACTTGAAAAAGCAAGGGGATCAAGCGAAAGTTGTTGCATTCTTTCAATCTGATCCGGGTAAAACTGAAATTGATCTACTGCGCTCTCAACTTACAACCTTCCGTAACACAGAGATCGCTCTGACCGAAGCGAGGGTTACTGAACTTGCCAGACGCAGTTCCACACTGCTGACGATTATGTACACGCTGTGGGGTATTATTGCAGCATTATCCATTGCAGCTGCGATTGTGATATCAGGAAATATCGTCAAAACGTTGCGAGATGTTATGCAAACCATTAGTGATATCTCCAAAGGTGGAAACCTGAAGCAGCGGATTCAGGTGCGCACACATGATGAAGTGGGAGACCTGGGCCACGAAACCAACAAATTACTGGATGAAGTACAGGAACAGAATCGGGTCAAGGACCAGATCACAGGCATTGCCACACTCTTACAGAACCCGACCAATCTGGAGGGATTGTCCCGCTTGTTCCTGAACGAGCTTGCCAAGTTGTTTGAAGTTCCCTATAGCGTTTTATATTACTGGAAAGACAATCGACTGCTGCGCGTGGCTGCATATGCTGGGGATGGAGAGAAAGAACGTTCGCTCGGTAAAGTGTCGCTTGCACCAGGTGAGGGGCTTGTAGGTCAAAGTGCTGTAGAGAAGCGAGTTCTACGCATGAATGATCTACCCCAGAACTATATCCGAATCTCTTCGGGTCTCGGGTATACATCTGCCACATCACTAACTGTAGTACCGATCCTGTTCGAAGGCAGAACGATTGCAGTAATTGAGCTTGCTTCAATGAAGCCATTGCAAGAGAATGATATGAAGCTGATGCAAGAACTGACGGACATTTTTGGAGTTTCACTGCACTCGACCGTCACTCGTATGGAATTACAGCAATTATATGACGAATCCCAAGTTCTGAATGAAGAATTACAGGCACAGTCGGAGAAACTACAGTCTCAGACCGAAGAAATGTTGTCTCAGACGGAGGAACTGCAAATGCAGACCGAAGAGCTTCATATGCTTAATGAACGCCTGGAAATACAGAAGAGCGCTGCTGAGACATCAGCCAATGAACTTGCAGTTGTGGCAGATCAGTTACGAACAAGCTCGGGGTATAAATCCGAATTCTTGGCGAACATGTCCCATGAACTGCGGACACCGCTCAACAGCATGTTGATTTTATCCGAAATCTTGTCTGAAAATAAAAATCAACACTTGAATAGTGAAGAGCAGAACTATGCTTCGGTCATTCACAAGTCAGGCAAGGACCTGTTGAATCTGATCAATGATATTCTGGATCTATCCAAGGTAGAGGCTGGACAGATGGAAGTGGATTTTGATGATGTCTATCTGAGCAGTCTGCCTGAAGTCATGAATCAGTATTTCCTAAAAACAGCTGAGCAGAAAAAAATAGATTTCCGAATTCAGCTCCAAAGTCCTTTACCGGAAACCATCGTGACTGACGAGATGAGAATGCATCAGATTCTCCGAAATCTGCTCTCGAATGCATTCAAGTTCACCAGTGAGGGTGAAGTTGCCCTAACGATCTCTAGAATGAGCCTGGCTCATCCTGAGGTGAAAGACCAAGAGACCGACGTGATTGCTTTCTCCGTCAGTGATACAGGGATTGGCATAGCGGAAAACAAACTTCTGCAGATCTTTGATGCATTCAAACAGGCGGATGGGGCTACGGCACGTAAATATGGCGGAACAGGGCTTGGCCTGTCTATCTCTCAATCGCTTGCAACTTTGCTGGGTGGGTCAATCTCGGCAACAAGTCGTGAAGGACATGGCAGTGTGTTCACGCTGTTCCTGCCTCTGCGAAGAGATGAACCTGAGACTATGAACGTATCGCGGTTGTTCCTGAATGAAGTGGCTAGCACTACACCTGAGATTAATAAACTTCCTTCAATGACTTCCGAACAAACTGATGTTTTATTGACACCTCTGGAAGAATCTTTGCTCAGTGGTCGTCAAGTGCTTGTCGTTGATGATGATATTCGAAATGTATATGCGCTGGCTAACGCTCTCGAGCAATACGGCATGAATGTCATTTCAGCTCAGAATGGGTATGAATGTCTGGAATTGCTGGAGCGTGGAGGAGTCAAACCTGATATCATCATGATGGATATTATGATGCCGGAACTGGATGGTTATGAGACAACTCGCCAGATCCGTGAACGGCTTGGCATGACTCAGCTTCCGATTATTGCACTGACAGCCAAGGCCATGAAAGAGGATCGGGAGAAATGTATTGCTGCAGGTGCTTCGGACTATCTCAGCAAACCCCTAAATATCAAAGATGTATTATCCCGTATGAAATTATGGATGAATCACGAAACCATGGAAATCTGATCTAAAAACCTATGCCGATTACAGGGAAGTGCGCTGTAATTAGGTCATAGGTTTTATTTTTTTGTCGTGTAAGCTTTATTTAGGAAATTGATGTTATAATACTTAACAACAAATAAAAGTTAAACGACTGAATATGGATTTAATTCGAAAAATAATGCGAAATTTAGTTATAGTAATCAGAATGACATAATATCGTGTTATATATATGGGAGGTAGTGTCCATGCAACTTACGGTTAAAGAGGCTTTACAGGTATACCCGTTGTCAGAGGCCAAACTGGTTGCGGGTGGAGAAGGGACTTCACGGATGATGAAATCCGTTAACGTCATGGACGCTCCTGATATCGCGGATTGGATCAAATCCGGAGAAATGTTGTTCACCACCGCTTTTATTATGAAAGACAGTGAAACGGATGCACTGCGTTTGATGCGACGTTTGAATGAACGCGGCTGTGCAGGACTCGGCATCAAGCTGGGACGTTTCTGGCAGTCCATTCCCCAAGGTATTGTCGAGGAAGCTGATCGGCTTCGTTTGCCGCTGCTTGAACTCCCCTTTCAATTCACCTTCTCGGACCAGATGAATGCCTTGTTCAAGGCTGAACATGAACGTAGCAACCGATTGTTGCATGAGGTTGTGCAAAAGCAGAAAAAATTAATGCAGTTTGCACTGCAACAGCAGCCACATCGGAATGTGTTTGCCGAACTTGCCACGGTGCTGAACTATCCGCTTGCCGTCATTGGTTCACGTGGGCATGTGCTCTATGGGAGTGAAGGCATCGCAGGGGATGCCGTAACCCAAGGCTGGCCTTGGAAATCCGTCATGCACCGAGTGAAATGGAATCAGGGAAGTTGTCATCGCGTACCGATTAAACAAAATGATGAAGAATACGGATCGTTGCTTGTGTTTACCGATTCAGCCTTATCCCTTCGAGCGGAAGAAGAGCTGTTCCAGCAGGCTGCCGATGTACTGGCATTTTATATGGATATGACTTATCGCGAGCATATTAATCCAACCGTGCAAGATGAGATGCGTACGCTGCTTTCACAGTATCTGGATAACAAAATGACCATCCAGGAAATGACCACTTTGAGTGAAAACAAAGGTGTACATTTGTTCCAGGGAACTTATCAATGCGTACTGATTACGCTTGAGCCGACTCTGTTTGCCGAGGGGAAGCTGCTTAAACAGATTCATCGTGAGTTGCAATACAATCCGCTGATGCAGTTCACGGCCTCACAGCATTTTCAGATCGAAGATGGCATCCTGTCCATCTATACCTGTCCAACAGGGCGAGATTATGGAGAGGAACTGTCAGGTTTTCTGTTGAACCGGTTCGGTGATGTTCTGGCAGCACAAGAAGCAAAAGGGGCACCAGCTCCGCGTTTCTGGATCAGCAAAATGAAACATGAACCCAAATCGCTCCGTGAAGCGTACCAGGAGTGTCTGGATACACGGCAACTGGCTCGTCGATTCGGCATGAAAGACCGTGCGTTGCAATTCGAAATGCTCGAATTTGCCTATGTGTTCCAACACGTACCGGATAACATCATGGAGAACTACTGCAATAAAGTACTTGAACCGTTACTTGCCAGGGACGGTGACCCCAATCAGGTATTGATGAATACATTGGAGTCCTTTATCGAGAATGATGGACTGATCAATGAAGCTGCCAAGCAACTGTTTGTGCATCGCAACACGGTCACTTATCGTATGGAGAAAGTCGGCAGCTTGCTGCAAATGGACTTTAAGAAAACGAATGATCTGCTCAAATTAAAGCTGGTATTCACCTTCCGCAAGTTTGTGCGGGACAAAACAGCTTCAAGACCGCACAATGTCCAACTCTAGACCGCACATTGTGCAACATGACAATGCTACAGGGTCATACCCCCAAGAACCGCATTCCGTTGATGGAGTGCGGTTTTTTCATGTTTAAGGGTAACAAAAGCTGCTCTTCCCGTGCACAGCAAACAAATCACAACTCTGATGTTATGTTATATTACAAAATTGCGTAAATATTGTTGTCGCGACATTGAACGGCACTTAGAATGAAGAACAATAATCCACAACAGACCGGAGGTTCTAACATGAGCGACTTAATTAAACTTGTTAACAACTGGTCTATCACACAGTTTGTGCATACGTTTGGCGGCTTATTTGAGGAATCACCATGGGTGGCTGAGCGAGCCGGGCTTTTACGACCTTTTGATTCATTTGCACAGATGATGAAAGTGATGAAAAACGTGGTTCAGGCATCGGATGACCAGGTGAAGTTGCAGTTGCTTCGAAATCACCCGGATCTTGGAGCACGAATCAGCATGAGCAGCAACTCCGTTCAGGAGCAGGCTGGTGCAGGGCTGGATTCACTTTCACAGGAACAATTCAACGAAATTCAACAATTAAACAAAGCATACACAAGCCAATTTGGCTTTCCTTTCATATTGGCCGTAAAAGGCCATACCGCAAGCTCCATCCTCGAATCCATGAGGCAACGTCATCGCCGAGGCAAGGAAGAAGAATTCGAGACTGCATTGAAGGAAGTATTCAAGATCGCGGGCATTCGCTTGGAGCAGTGGCTTGCACAGATCGGTCATGAACATGAGTTCGTGAGCAAGCGAGCCGTAGTGCAGCAGCGGACGATGTATTACGGTAAAGGGGATGTGTGGATGTACCGTTCCTACGCCAAACCGTTGACGGGTATACAGTCCATTCCGGAATCTCCTTTTATGGGACGCAGTAATATTCTGTTTGGATTGAACATCAAGGTGGCTGTGCAGGGGGATGAATTCTTGCCTTCTTTTGCAGAAGGGGATAATTCGCTGGTGGTCGCAACCGATTCGATGAAAAACTTCATTCTCAAACATGCAGCGGATTACACAGGAGCGACGGTGGAAGGATTTCTTGCGCTGGTAAGTCGGCGTTTCCTGGAGACGTATCCGCAGATGAGCAAGGTTCAGATGACAGCGGACCAGATTCCGTTTGAAGATATACCCATTGGATTAGAAGGGAGATATCGACCGAGTGCGCTCGTATTTCGTTATTCGCAGAATGATCGGGCGACAGCTGCCGTGGAAGCAGAACGATCAGGAGACTCGATTGAACTCAGCAACCATTTCAGTGGTGTAGCCGATCTGAGACTGATCAAGGTCAAAGGCAGTGAATTTGCCGGATTCATGCAGGATGAATATACCACTCTTCCAGAGACATGGGATCGACCGTTATTTATTTTTCTGAACATCAATTGGCGTTATGAAGATCCGAGAGATGGCATCGACGATCAGCGCGGACGGTATGTGGCGGCGGAACAAGTCAGAGATTTGGCTGCTGCTGTATTTCATGAGTGTCGATCCGCTTCTATTCAACATCTGATCTATCAGATTGGACGAAGGTTGTTAAGTCGATTTGAGCAACTGAGTGAGATTTCATTTGAGTCCAACAATCGGACATGGGAGACAGTGCTGGAGGAAGTAAAAGAGGGGGAAGGCAAAGTATTTACCGAGCCTAGACCGCCATATGGATTCCAGGGTTTCTCGATGACAAGAGATGATCTGGGAACACACGGCCGAAACGCCGGGAAAGCAGGTGACGTCTGATGTCGATATCTGGTGGACGTATTACGACACATGTGCTGGATACATCCAAAGGCGTGCCTGCTGCGGGTGTTCGGATCAAACTGTATATCCTGAAGAGGGATGGAGAGCAGGAAATCAAGATAAAAGTTGCTGAGTCGGTGACCAATGCGGATGGGCGTTTGGATGCGCCGCTGCTGGCTGGAGGCAAGTTGGAGCAAGCCATATATGAGCTTCAATTCCATGTCGAGAGTTATTATGGACAGCGTTCGTTGGAGGAGCTGGGGCAGGCATTGTGGACGGTCGTTCCAATTCGTTTTGCCGTATCTGATGCATCAAGCCATTACCATATTCCATTATTGATTGCTCCAGGAGGTTACAGTACATACCGGGGAAGCTGAATATGCACACATCCGGTTCTGATTCAGGGGGAGGGTCATCCACATGACAACATTTGATACCATCATCCGGGGGGCCCGGGTAGTGCTGAGAGATCGGGTAGAACAACTGGATATTGGCATAACTGGTGAAAAAATAACGGAACTATCCACGCGGCTGACCGCTGGTGAAGCGACTTGCATCATAGAAGCTGAGGGGCTTACAGTGATGCCGGGTGTCGTGGACATTCATGTACATTTCAATGAACCCGGACTCGCCAGTTGGGAGGGATTTCGATCGGGTTCGGCAGCCCTTGCCGCAGGGGGAATCACGACCTATGTCGATATGCCGCTTAACGGGGTACCACCAACCACAAGGCCGGAAGCATGGGAGATGAAAAAGAAAGCATCTGCAGACCAATCCTATGTTGATTATGCGTTCTGGGGAGGTTTGGTTCCCGGCAATCGTGATGAACTTGTTCCACTGGCAGGGTTGGGTGCTGCCGGATTCAAGGCATTTATGTCTGAGCCGGGAGGCGAAGGGGAAGATATCTTTGCCAGGGCCGATGACCACACGCTATTGGACGGAATGCACGAAATTGCAACATTAAACCGTGTGCTGGCACTTCATGCAGAGGACGAAGGCATGGTTGCCGAACTTGGTGCAAAAAGCATTGCGGAGGGAAAGACTGGACCAATGGACTATGTCCGGTCCCGTCCTGTGGAAGCCGAAGTCGTCGCGGTTGCGCGAGCGTTGAAATACGGTGAACAGACCGAGTGTGCGCTGCATTTTGTGCATATTAGCACCCGGGAAGCACTGGATCTAATTGCAGAAGCAAAACGGCGTGGGCAGGATGTGACTTCGGAGACATGCCCTCATTATCTGACGCTGGTCGATCAGGATGTGGTCCGTTTGGGTGCTGTGGCGAAATGCGCTCCACCGCTTCGCAGCTCTTCCGAACAGGAGCAGTTATGGGATGCACTGACTTCGGGATTGATTGATGTTATTGCCTCAGACCATTCTCCATGTCCACCATCCATGAAACAATCTGATAACTTCTTTGAAATCTGGGGCGGCATATCCGGTGCACAAAGCACACTGCTAATCATGCTGGAGGATGGACATCTTCAGCGAAATATCGACCTCCCGTTGCTCGGAAGAGTTCTCTCCCTGCAACCTGCCAGAAGGCTTGGTCTGGAGAGTAAAGGGGAGATTGCCATTGGCAAGGATGCAGATCTGGTCCTGATTGACTGGGAGAAGAGCACAATCCTGAACACGGAGGATCTGCTCTATACGCATAAACAGAGCCCGTATGTGGGACGTACATTTAAGTGTCAGATTGCAGACGTATTTTGCCGTGGGCAGCGCGTTTACAACTCGGAATCCGGGTTATCTCCTGTGCCTATCGGGCAACACATTGCGGCTTACTCTTCTAGTCCCATCGAAGCGGGAACGGAGGAGACGTCATGAATGAGTCTGGAGTATACCGGTCATCCGGTACAAATAACGCACCTCTTCCTTTGCCAGATGTGGAACAGGTGGAGCTGCAAGCCATGCTTGACTGGCTGTCGACCTATGGTGCGGATGCACAGGGTGGCGTCACACGACTGTTGTATGACTCGGCTTGGTGTGAAGCACAAGGTGCTCTTGCTGCCAAAATGCAGGAGAAAGGGCTGTCTCCCGAATTTGACCAGTCCGGTAATCTGTATGGCACACTCAAGAGCGAGGGTAAGGAATCAGCGACGGGTGCTGAAGTATTACCGATTGTGACCGGATCACATATTGATACGGTGGTGTATGGC
Source organism: Paenibacillus sp. GQ49 (assembly GCF_059759055.1). Classification (NCBI taxonomy): domain Bacteria; kingdom Bacillati; phylum Bacillota; class Bacilli; order Caryophanales; family Paenibacillaceae; genus Paenibacillus; species Paenibacillus sp. GQ49. The sequence goes on along the minus strand of NZ_JCAXEL010000008.1, from coordinate 180,475 downwards.
GGCAAATATGATGGTGCTTACGGTGTGGTGGCGGGTGTCCTTGCTTTGGAATATTTACAGAAGCATTTCGGAGCACCGAAGCGCACACTTCAAGTGGTATCGTTATGCGAAGAAGAGGGAAGTCGATTCCCTTTTGCGTATTGGGGTTCACGCAGTATAACAGGAATCACGACTCTGGAAGATGTAGAGCATCTGAAGGATCAAGACGGCATTACCTTTGCACAAGCGATCCGCGATGCAGGCTTTGGACCCGATAGTGCATATAGACCTGCCGCGAAAAATTACGGTGCCTTTATTGAGCTTCACATTGAGCAAGGTCAGGTTCTGGAACGTCTTGGACATTCGATTGGAGTTGTATCCGACATTGTAGGTCAGAAGCGGTTCAGTATCACCGTAAGCGGTGAAGCGAATCACGCGGGGACGACGCCGATGTCTTGGCGCAAAGACGCACTTGCCGGAGCAGCCGAGATGATTACTGCAGTAAGAAATATCGCATTGGAAGCAGGAGAACCGCTGGTAGCCACGGTTGGGCGAATCACAGCCGATCCAGGTGTTGGGAATGTGGTTGCAGCACGGGCGGTGTTTTCATTGGATATCCGCCATATCCGGCAGGAGAGTATTGATCGCTGCTGGCAGGATATGCTTCAGGCTTTTAGTCGAATCGCAGCCGAGCAGCAGCTCGGACTGGACTGGGAAGAACATCTGTCGGTAACGCCCATTCCTATGAATGCAGAGATGATCTCAGACATTCAGGATACCTGTGAGCAGGAGCAGTTGTCCTATTGGCTGATGCCAAGCGGCGCGGGACATGATTCGCAGATTTTTCAGCCAGCTTGTCCAACAGCCATGATATTTGTGCCAAGTCAGGACGGTATCAGTCATAATCCACTTGAATATACAGCTGAAGCAGACCTGATGCACGGTTTTCGGGTTCTGGTCCGGCTACTCTATAAATACGGTTACGGGAGTTGAATGAAGATGTCCACCTATAAAGAGTTATCTCCGTCCTTGCGGACCATTATGACCCCGGGACCGGTTGAAGTTGATCCACGTGTTCTCAGAGCATTATCCTTTCCGATCCTGGGGCAGTTTGACCCGGAGTTCACATCCTTGATGAACGAGACGATGGCGATGCTGCGTGAGTTATATATGACAGATAACGAGTGGTGTTATCCAGTCGATGGTACTTCCCGTTCAGGCATTGAAGCTGTGTTGGTTAGTTTGATCCAGCCCGGTGACAAAGTTCTCGTCCCGATCTACGGACGATTCGGACATCTGCTGGTTGAAATCTCGGAACGCTGTGGTGCGGAGGTCGTCTTCTTCGAAACGGAATGGGGAACGGTATTTGATCCGGAAGAAGTGATCAAGGCGATTCATACCCATAAACCGTGTCTGGTTGCGATGGTTCACGGTGAGACTTCCACCGGTCAGATGCAGCCCCTTGCCGAGATTGGCAAAGCCTGTCGCGACCTTGATATTTTACTCGTTGTTGATGCTGTAGCAACCATTGGCGGGACTCCGGTACAGACGGATGCCTGGCATCTGGATGCGGTGATGGGTGGAACGCAGAAATGCCTCTCCGTTCCTTCAGGGATGGCACCTCTCACGTACAACAGTCGTGTGGAACAGAAACTGATGAGCCGCAAAACAGTTGAACGCGGACTGCGAGATGCAACCAGTGCGCGGGCAGAAGGCCGCACCATTGCCAGCAATTATTTTGACCTGAGCCAATTGCAGGATTACTGGAGTTCAGCACGGTTGAACCACCATACGGAGGCAACTTCCATGCTCTACGGTCTTCACGAAGGGTTGCGCATTCTGCTGCAAGAAGGGTTGGAGGCCAGGTTCCAGAGACATCGGGTGAATGAACGTGCGTTGGTTGCCGGAATTCAGGGAATGGGATTGCAGTTGTATGGGGATATGTCCAGTAAACTTCCGGTGGTCACTTGTATCACAATTCCGGAGGGGATTGATGGTGAATCGGTGCGCAGCATGTTGCTGAACGATTTCAGCATTGAGATTGCCAGTTCATTTGGCCCGTTGAAAGGGCAGATCTGGCGGATCGGTACGATGGGATTCAGCTGCCAACGCAAGAACGTACTTCATGTGCTGGGAGCGCTGGAAGCTGTTCTTCTCCGTCATCGTCACGTGTTACCTGCCGGTGAAGCAGTGCAGGCGGCAATGGATGTGTATGCAGGGAAGGAGGGCGCTTTATGTTAAATCAGATGCCAATCTCCAGAGAAGTCATGGTTACTACTCCTCATTATCTGGCGAGTGCAGTGGGAAGCTCCATCCTCCAACAGGGCGGGAATGCTTATGATGCTGCTGTTGCGGTCAGTGCAGCGCTGGGTGTGGTATATCCGCATATGACCGGACTTGGAGGGGATGCTTTCTTCCTGATTCATGACGGAGCCAGCGGTGAGATTACCGCTTATAACGGAAGTGGCCGCTCAGCCGCAGGCATTCATGCGGATACGTTCAAAGCGATGGGCATGAATGCTATCCCTCAGCGCGGTGTCCTTAGTGCAATTACAGTTCCGGGGATGGTGGATGCCTGGTGGGAAGTATGGTCTCGGTACGGAAAGTTACCGTGGGAGCAATTGCTTGAACCTGCCGCGCAGTATGCAGAAAAAGGATGCCCTGTATCTCGGAATCTCCGCCTGTGGATGGAAAGGGATGAAGATTTCATTATGGGGCATACACCGCTGCGAGCGGTATTTGCGCCTTTGGGTACACTTTTGCAGGAGGGCGAGCTGCTGATCCAACCTGATCTTGCTGCCTCCATTCGTCTGATTCAGACGGGAGGGCGAGATACTTTTTATACAGGAGAACTTGCAGTTCGTCTGACTTCGGCTATTCGTGAGGATGGGGGCATGCTTGCACCAGCAGACTTTGCGGGTCATCGTGGCGAGTGGGTGAAGCCGGTTAGTACGGGGTATCGTGGTTATGAAGTTCATCAGATGCCGCCCAACTCGCAGGGTTTCTCCATGTTAATGATGTTAAATATGCTGGAGCATATTGATCTGTCCTCGGTTGCACGTACCTCACCGGAATTCTATCATCTGATGGCGGAAGTGGTAAAAAAGGCGTTTCGTGATCGTGACCGTTATCTGACGGACCCTGATTTCAGGGACATTCCGCTGGAACATCTGTTATCCAAGGGTTATGGAGACCAGTTGTGGAATGAGATTCAGGCTGCTCCACCTGTGGCCCAGCCGTTTTTGTCCAAAACAATAGGCCAGGACACGGCGTATGCAGCGGTTGTTGATAGCGAAGGCAATGCCGTTTCATTCATCCAAAGCCTGTATTTTGACTTCGGTGCAGCCTATGTTCCGGGGGATACGGGAGTTATCATGCAGAACCGGGGGTCTTTTTTCTCCTTAGATCCGAGGGATGCCAACGTACTGGAACCGAACAAACGCTCATTCCACACCCTTATGCCGGGCCTTGTTACACGAGATGGCAAACCTTATATGCTCGTGGGTACACAGGGGGGAGAAGGGCAGCCGCAGACACAATTATCTGTGCTTACCGGAGTGCTTGATTATGGGCTGAACATTCAGGAAGCAATCAGCCTGCCGCGTTGGGTGTACGGACGTACCTGGGGCGAAGAAGGCGATACGATGCGTGTGGAGAACCGATATCATGATGACGTATGTGCAACCCTTGCCCAGTGGGGACATAACGTTGAAGCGAGAGCGCCGTGGGACGGGATTATGGGACAATCGCAAGGCATTGTCATTCGTGAGGACGGCATGATTAGTGGCGCAGCAGATCCCAGAGGCGATGGCATGGCTATTGGGTGGTAACAGCTACATGAACACTTATAAGTTCAACTAGATATTTACACGATAACAGCAATCAGAAGGTTAACCTGTCATCGGAGTGAAAGTGTAAATATGTATGAGTTGTACTATATAGACAGACACAGATAGGGGAGATTGGCATGGGAACGATCCTGCTGAAAGGCGCACAGCTTGTGACGATGAATGCAGAAGAGGAAGTGTTCATTGGAGATCTGTTGATCGAGGATAACAAAATTAAGGAGATTGCAGCTCGCATTGACGTTCAGGCAGACCAGGTCTTGGATGCTCGTGGTAAAGTGCTGCTGCCAGGCTTCATCCAGACGCATATTCATCTGTGTCAGACCTTGTTCCGTGGACGTGCGGATGATTTGGAACTGATGGATTGGCTCCGTCAACGTATCTGGCCGCTGGAAGCAGCGCATGATGAGGAGTCCGTGTATTATTCGGCAATGCTCGGATTGGGCGAATTGATCTCTAGCGGAACCACGACCATTCTTGATATGGAGACGGTACATCACACAGACTCGGCGTTTCAGGCGATGGCACAGAGTGGCATCCGGGTCATCTCCGGCAAGGTAATGATGGATCATGGAGACGAGGTTCCGGAACCCCTGCGTGAGGATACAGCAACTTCGCTGCAACAGAGTGTGGATCTGCTGGAGAAATGGAACGGGTTTGGCGGAGGTCGCATTCAATATGCTTTCTGTCCACGCTTCGTTGTATCGTGTACCGAAGAATTGCTGGTAGAGGTGCGCGACCTGTCGAATAAATATCATGTCAAAGTCCACACCCATGCCTCCGAGAATCGCGGAGAGATCGAACTGGTAGAACACGAACGCGGAATGCGTAACATCGTATACCTCGATCATATCGGTCTGGCGACCCCCAGATTGGTGCTGGCACACTGTGTATGGCTGAGTGAAGAAGAGAAAGAGATCATCCGCAAGCGCGGAGTCAAAGTCACCCACTGCCCTGGATCGAATATGAAACTTTCCTCCGGGGTAGCCGATATTCCGGATCTGCTGAATCGTCAGATCGCCGTTGGGATTGGGGCCGATGGTGCCGCATGCAACAACAATCTGGATATGTTTCAGGAGATGCGCCTCACAGCCCTGATGCAGAAGATTCCTCATGGTCCAACAGTGATGGATGCCCGGACTGTATTACGCATGGCTACCATGGGAGGAGCAGAGGTGCTTGGCTTGTCGAAGGAAATTGGCAGTCTCGAAGTGGGCAAAAAGGCAGATATGCTGCTGCTGGATCTGGATGATTTCCACACGTACCCTTCCTATGAGACGGATGTCTATTCCCGCGTAGTGTATTCCGCAACACGTAGCTGTGTGGATACCGTTATTATTGACGGAAGTATCGTGCTCCAGAATCGTAAGATTCAGACGATTGATCGTGGCATTGTGCTGCGTGAGTCGGATAAGAGTATTGCAAGATTGATGAAACGTATCTGATCGAAGGAAGTTTATGCAATTCCAGAAAGGATGGAGACCACTATGGAAATGCATGATCTGTGTGCAATCGCAGCCCGTGAAACGCGCTGCGTGCTCGCAACAGCGATCAAGGTAGAGGGTCATGCTTACCGTAAGCAGGGAGTCTCTATGCTGTTGACCGAGGATGGTAAAATGGTTGGCAGTATCAGTCCGGGATGTCTGGAGAGTGATCTTCAGGCCCGGGTGAGCCATGTGCTGGATACGAAGCAGATGGAATTCGCGGAATACGACATGCGTCCCGAGGATGATCTGTCCTGGGGTGAGACGATTGGCTGCGGCGGACTCGTTGTTGTGTTGCTTGAACCTGTGTGTGGTGAACTCCGATATACGTTACAGAAGATGCTTGAGTGTTTTCAATCCGGCATCGCAACAGCGTTAACACGAACGTTCCAAGATGATTATACGAAGGTTCAATATAACTGGAAACGGATTGAACCAACGGGTACTCGGCGTCAGCCAATCTTGCGTCCTTCGCTCGTCCCTCCTCATGATCGCGTGGCGAATTATAATCCAGCTTCATTGCAGGTTGATGGACACAGCAGTGGGAATATCAAGTATGAACATGCGGTATCAAAACAACATTCTCCCGACATACCTCGCCTTACGCTTGTGCCTGAAGTGGTAACTGCTACGTCAAACGAATCTCACTCTTCCCATCTATCCGGTGATTCACAACATATCTCTGATACTGATGCTGAAATACCTACAAATGACGGGATTTCAACGAATCCTTGGGAGCTTCCGCAGCAACTTACTTCGCTGTACACGCCTAAATCTCGCCTGATTATCATCGGAGCCGGGAATGATGTTATTCCTGTTGTCAGACTCGCCGGGTCTGCAGGATTCCGTGTTGTGGTAGCCGATTGGCGAGAGTCCTTGTGCACCTCGGAAAGGTTCCCAGAAACTGAACTTGTGCTTGGTTTCCCATGTGAGATCATGCCTCAGTTAAACGTAAACAACGGAGATTATTTGATTTTAATGAGTCACAATTTTCCCCGCGAACGTGAACTGTTGGAGATGGTAGTGGACTGTGAGTACGCGTATCTTGGCATCATGGGTTCCAAAACACGAACAGCCCGTCTGCTGGATGGCTTACCACCGTTGAAATATGTGCATTCTCCCGTTGGTTTGAGCATCGGAGCAGACGGTCCCGAACAGATCGCCATCAGCATTGCAGCGGAATTGATCGCATGTAAACATAAGGTTTCTTCCTTGAGTTCTGAGGTGCAGAGGGGGAGCGTTGCACATGCGAATGACGGGCATAGTTCTGGCAGCAGGTAAGAGTCGTCGCCTTGGTCGGGATAAACTCTCGGTTGTCATGCCTGACGGGAGGTCCCTGGCTGCATGGTCACTGGAAGCTGCGCTGAATTCGGAGTTGGATCAAGTGGTCTGTGTGGTCAAACCGGAAGATTCGCTGGCATGGCTGCCTGTAAAATGGTTTGATTCTGCCGCGTATGCCTATCATCCCTCAGCGAGACTTCGAATTGTGGTCTGTGCTGACTATGCCTGCGGCATGGCCAATTCTCTTCATTCTGGCGTATTGTCCGCCATGGAGTACAAACCGGAGGGCATCCTCATGCTGCTGGGGGATCAGCCTTTATTACAAGCACAGGATATCAATCAGGTGACCACAGCACTGGCTTCCCACAAGTTGTGTGACTATGTCGCAGCTACCGACGGTGAGGGAGGCAAGCCGCCCGTTGCTTTTCGCTCCCATATGTTCGGACCTCTGTTATCCTTGCATGGAGATGAGGGGGCACGTAAGATTATGCGCAGCGCTAACTATTCAGGTGTACATGTGCCACTGTCTGAGACTAGTTTCTGGGATGCGGATACAGAACCGGAATTGGAACGCATTCTGAGTCATGTATATGAATCACAGCAGACAGACTAAATAACAGGAGAAGATTAATGACTATGTATAATTTAATTACATGATCAGGTCAGCCAGGCAGTCTGGTTGGCCTGTTTGTCTTCTTTTCAAGTATGGTGAAAGAGAGCCAATGTTAGCTTTCGATAGATCATGATGCATCAAGCACAAATAAAACGCAGGTTTTATACATTTATCCAAAACGATGTAAAGGTAATTGACGTTGCTGCTGAACTCTCATATGATTTGAAGAATTATCTGGATCAGACGGTTGAATTTCCTGCCCAAGGAAGAGAGAGAAAGGGGATGCAGCGATGGTAACACCGGCATACGGTTCTGGAGCATTTCCATCGGTATGGCAGCCTGAGAACCTGCAAGAACTGCAAACGTTAAGAAGAAGACTCAAGGGGATATGTTGTTTCACGGCAGGTGGAACATTGCTACGAACCCAGTGGGAGGGCGGCTTGGTTCCAGCACCTGAACACATGATTAGTCTGGGTTGTATTCCTGAAATGAGCGGTATATCTATTCGTGGAGATGAGATGGTCATTGGCGCAATGACCCGATTAAAGGAATGTGCTGCACAAGCGTTGCTGCATCAACTGCCGATTCTGCAAGAAGCGGTGAACGCAATTGCTGCTCCTTCCATTCGAAATGTGGCAACCATTGGCGGGAACATTGTGTCCGGAGTAGGAGATACGCTGCCTGCTTTGCTTGTATATGATGCGGAGCTGCACTGGTTGACTGACAACGGCATTGAGATTCGCAGTGTGTCATCCTGGCTTCGAGGTGGACGGGATGGAAGTCGAAATCCAGGTGATGTGTTGATTTCCATTCATATTCCGATGAGACCGTCATCTATGTTCGATGTGATGGGTGAGCACACACCTGCTACACGAGAAGTTTCCTTTTACCGCAAGCTGGGTCGACGGGAGACGTTCAGTGCATCGCTGGTGACGGTTGCGTTGTATGGAGAGATGGACTCGGATAACCGCTGGACCAAGATTGCGATTGCGGCTGGCGGAGGCTCAGGCATGGCGATGCGACTGCTGGAGTCGGAACAACAGCTTCTTCGTAGCGAAGCTACTGTCATGCAAGCAGCAACTCTTGCAGCTGCTGTGACTGACGAGTTTACGACGTATGGCGATGCATTTGCAACAGAACATTATCGCAAACAGACCGCAGGCAACATGCTGGGCGCCGGGCTATGGCAGGCACTTCACGAATAGATGAATGGGATCAAACAAAGGGGGAGAGGCATCATGCTGCTGAATCGGAAACAGAGCGGAAAACGTTGGCACCTGAGGCCAGATGGGGCACCCAAAGTAACAGGCCAGCTTCAATATCTGACGGATATGACGCTACCTGACATGATTCATGGCAGAGTATTGCGAAGTGAATATCCTCATGCTCGTATACTGTCTATAGATACTTCGGAAGCTGAGGCGTTGGAAGGTGTCTATGCGGTTTTGACCTCCAAAGATGTGCCTGGTCTGAATCGTTTTGGTATTGCGACCCCGGATCAGCCTGTGTTCTGCGAGGATATTGTACGTTATGTTGGGGATGCCATTGCAGCGGTTGCTGCGGACTCCCCGGAACGTGCGGCGCTTGCACTGGATGCGATCCGTGTAGTGTATGAGGAACTCACACCTCTGAATAGTACAGATGCTGCCTTGGCTCCCGGTGCACCAGAGCTACATGAGCATGGACCAGGTAATGTGCTGCATCGCACGGAGATCAAACGTGGAGACGCCGAGGAAGCCTTTGCGACATGTGATCATATCGTAAAAGAGACATATTATACGCCTCGCCAGATGCATGCATACATGGAGACAGAAGGTGGCCTGTTTGTCCCGGACGAAGAGGGGCGGCTGAATGTTTACGCGGCAACGCAACATGGCTATAAAGACCGGATGCAGCTTGCGCGCATCATTGGCTGTCCTGAAGAAGATATCCGGGTGGTGTCTTCACCGATTGGTGGTTCATTTGGCGGAAAAGATGAACTAAATGTACAGCCTTATGGTGCATTGCTGGCCTTGAGATGCGGACGTCCTGTGAAAATGCATAATTCACGTAAAGAATCCGTGCGTGCAGGGTTGAAACGGCACCCAATGAAGATTGAAATGCAGACCGGCATGAGTCGAGAAGGCATCATCCAAGCGCATCGTGTCCGTATAACAGCAGATACCGGAGCGTACGCCACACTTGGTGCACCCGTACTGAACTTCTGTACCGAGCATTGCCTTGGACCGTACGCTATTCCAAATGTGGATGTGGAAGGTGTATCTGTATATACGAATAACGGGCTGTCAGGTGAGTTTCGCGGATTTGGCGGGAATCAGGCGATTTTTGCCATGGAAGGCCAGATGGATCGGCTTGCAGCAATCATGAACATGGACCCTTGGGAGTTCCGCAGACGTAATATGAGGGAAAAGAATGATCCTGGACCATTGAATCAACGCATTCTGGTTACGGATGGACTGTCCCAAGTGTGGGAGGCATTGGATCGCTCCGAACTGTGGCAAAAACATCAGAGTCCCCCGGCAGATCCTGCTCTGCCGCCGTGGATCAAACGCGGAGTCGGAGCAGCCATCGCCATGCATGGTGCAGGGCTAGGTTATGGCATTCCAGATCCTGCAGGAGGCCGCCTGTCCCTGAACAACGAAGGCAAGATTGAGGTGGCGTTCAGCTACGAGGAATTTGGTCAGGGGCTCATTGCAACGCTGGAAATTATGTTGTGTGATCTGTTCCAATGCAGTACGTCGGATCTCAGTATCATCATTGGAGATACGGATCGTGTGCCACACAGCGGATCAAGCACAGCTTCACGTTCAACAACGATGGCATGGATGGCTCTTCAACGCTTGCAGACTCCATTTCGTTCCCGTGTTCTGACTGTCGCGTCTGAAATGTCGGGCATTCCGGCAGAGCAACTGGTGACAGGACCTGGCGGTGTATGGCGCAAAGGCCAGCTTCCTGCCGAAACTTCAGAAGTAGAAACAGAATCAGGCTTATTGATCTCGTATGCTGAACTCGCAACGCAGGGCGAAGCCGATGAATGGATTTTCGATACAAAGTTTGATTATCCAACTACGCCGGACAATGTGGTAGGCGGGCATTATTTGTATACGTACGCGGCGGTTGCGGCAGAGGTGGAAGTAAATACTTTGACCGGAGAAACCAAGCTTCTTGATACGCGCCATGTTGTAGCGGCAGGCCCGGTTATCAACCCGATGGGTTATATCGGACAGATTGAAGGTGGCAGTGTCATGGCCCTTGGATTCACGTTGACCGAGGATGCGGTCATGCAGGACAGCCGTTATGTAACCACCAACCTCGACACGTATCTGATCCCAACCATTCAGGATATTCATACCAATCTGGAAGTTGAGGCTATTGAAGACTTGCCCGAAGGGGATTCATTTGGCCCTAGGGGGATCGGTGAGATAGGCTCCGTTTCGCTTGCGCCGGCCATAACAGCTGCAATTCACCAGGCGACAGGCGTATGGGTTAACCGTCTTCCTGTACCGAGGGAACAACTGGTCAGACCTTTAAATGTACCTTTGCAGGAAGGAGTGAGTCCATCATGAGTAAGCCACTTGAGAATCACTGGACAGCCGTTGTGAATGGCGAACAGAAACATCTGGAGATCGCGCAAACAACCCGACTTGTCGATGTGCTTCGGACTCATTTGCAACTAACGGGTACCAAAGTATCCTGCGAAGTTGGTCGCTGCGGCGCATGTATGGTTCTGATGGATGGAGAACCCGTGAATTCCTGTCTTGTCATGGCTTATCAATGTGAAGGAAGTGACATTATGACGATTGAAGGTCTGCACGGCGAGGAGAAAGGCACTCTGCATCCAATTCAACAGGCTTTTGTAGAGGAAGGTGGTTTTCAGTGCGGCTACTGTACTCCAGGCATGGTGATCTCAACCAAGGCATTACTGGATGCACATCCTGAGCCTTCTCAAGAACAGATTGAAACGGGATTATGCGGAAATCTGTGTCGTTGTACCGGTTACGGTGGCATTATTCGGGCGGTACGCAAGGCAGGGGAACGCTGTGTGGTAAAAGAAACGTCTGCCGAGGAAACCGTAAGTTGAGCCGGGACCTAGGCCGAAGATATAAGTAAGGGCAACTGAAGAAACATACGTGAAAAAGCATCCGAACAGGAATGCTTTTTTTGTTGTTTATCAGTATTTCTTTTAAGTACACATCTAATGTGAGATGAAGTTTCATACGCTAAATTGATTAGATTATGAACCGTTTTCGTCAATTATCAAGTCGGATGAGAGAAAGGGGATATAATGTTCAAAGTACTGATACAAAAGAATTTCAATCATTCTCATTCACCATATATTTACAAATATTGATGTGCATGCTATGTTTAAAATGAAAGCGCCATCATGAATGGGTTCATTGACATTTCATTATCATATTTCACTTGGGAAGGAAGATGGAATTGATGAAAAATTTGCTCAAAAAGGCAACCGCAATGATGCTGGCATTGGTCCTACTGCTTGGATTAATGACAGCGCCCGTTCATGCAGACACACCATTGTTCACCATCGAAAGCGAAGATGCGCAGCTCACCCCGGATCTTCAAGTGGTTACTTCAATCTATGGGCAGCCCAAGCCCGGATTCTCAGGGGCCGGATTTGTCTGGATGCAGAACTCTGGCACATTAACCTTCACCGTTACTGTCCCGGAAACCGGCATGTACGCGATCTCCACACGATATATGCAGGAGCTCAGTGCAGATGGCAGGTCACAAAATTTAATCGTGAATGGTGTTACGAAAGGGGCGTACATGCTGCCTTACACGACAACATGGTCAGACTTCGATTTTGGCTTTCACAAGTTGAATCAGGGTGCCAACACGATTGAGCTGAAGGCTGGCTGGGGCTTCGCGTATTTTGATACTTTTACAGTGGATTATGCGGATTTGGACCCTTTGAATGTACAACCAGTTCTCACTGATCCTGAAGCTACACCGGAAACTCAAATTTTGATGAATTATTTAACGGAGGTATACGGAAACAACATTATTTCTGGTCAGCAAGAGATCTACGGAGGAGGGAATGACGGAGATACAGAGCTTGAATTCGAGTGGATTTATGATCTTACTGGAAAGTATCCTGCAATCCGTGGCTTTGATCTGATGAACTATAATCCGTTGTATGGTTGGGAGGACGGTACAACCGATCGCATGATTGATTGGGTGAATAACCGTGAAGGTATTGCAACAGCTTCCTGGCATATCAATGTTCCTCGTAATTTCAATACGTATGAGCTCGGTGACTTTGTGGATTGGAAAGAAGCTACGTACAAGCCAACCGAAACGAATTTTAATACAGCAAATGCGGTAATTCCCGGTACGAAAGAGTATCAATACGTGATGATGACCATCGAGGATCTGGCAGAACAATTGCTGATTTTGCAAGATAACAACGTGCCGGTTCTGTTCCGTCCGTATCATGAAGCAGAAGGCAACGGCGGGCTGAACGGGGAAGGTGCATGGTTCTGGTGGGCTTCGGCAGGCGCAGAAGTGTACAAAGAGCTATGGGATCTGCTATATACCGAACTGACCGAGACGTATGGCTTGCACAATCTGATCTGGACCTACAACAGCTACGTATACAGCACTTCTCCTGCCTGGTATCCGGGCGATGATCAGGTAGATCTCGTCGGATATGATAAATACAATACGATCTACAACCGTTATGACGGTTTGTCCGGCGTACCGAATGAAGATGCGATTACCTCGATTTTCTATAAGCTTGTTGAGTTGACGAACGGTACGAAAATGGTAGCCATGACGGAGAACGACACGATTCCAAGTGTGAAAAATCTTACAGAGGAGAAATCAGGATGGCTGTACTTCTGCCCTTGGTATGGCGAGCATCTGATGAGTTCTGCTTTTAATTACCCGGCAACATTGAAAACGCTTTATCAAAGTGATTATGTCATTACGTTGGATGAGCTGCCAAATCTAAAGGTTAACAATCCCAACCCCAGTGCATCCATCACACCTGGAAACGTTGAGTTTGACAAATACACACCCAATCAAAGCGATAAAACCGTAACCGTGAATGCAAACGGCAATACGCTAACTGCTCTCCGGGCAGGCAACAATGCCTTGACCGCAACGACAGACTATACCTTGAACGGAAACACATTGCTGCTGAAAAAATCTTATCTGGCAACCCTGCCAGTTGGCGAGCATTCGATTGTTCTGGATTTTAATCAAGGTCAGGACCCTGTGTTAAAAGTCAAAATTGTGGATTCAACACCGGGTACAAATGCTGTGATTTCTCCTGTGAATGCAACATTTGATAAAGCGACGAATCCCGCGCAGGATATTTCCGTATCTCTCACCCTAAATGGCCGTCAGCTTACAAGCATCACAAAGGGGGATGTTACGCTTGTATCAGGTCAGAATTATACAGCGTCCAGCTCTGCTGTTGTTCTGAACCAATCCTACCTTGCTGTACTGCCGCTGGGCGAGAACGTATTAACATTTCACTTTAATGGAGGCAATAACGCTGAACTTACAGTGAGTGTAGTAGACAGCACGGTTACTGTACCTGCGGGGGATTTGACGATTCAAGCTTTTAACGGCAATACAAGTGCATCTGCCAACGGAATTTCACCCAAGTTCAAATTGGTCAACTCAGGTAATTCGGCTATTCCGCTAAGTGATGTAAAACTCCGGTATTACTATACTATTGACGGGGAGGAAGCTCAGAGTTTCTGGTCCGACTGGGCCAGTATGGGCAGTGCGAATGTAACGAGTAATTTCGTTAAACTGGCGACTCCAGTTGCCGGAGCGGATCATTATCTGGAAGTGGGCTTTACAAGTGCGGCGGGATCACTGAATGCGGGCCAGAGCGCAGAGATTCAAACACGTTTTTCCAAAAACAATTGGACAAATTACACACAGACTGATGATTACTCGTTCAAGGCAACCGGTAGTCAGTTCGCAAACCATGATAAGGTTACCGGGTATGTGAACGGTCAGCTGGTATGGGGAATTGAGCCGTAAAGGTAGATAGCACGTTTAATGGGCTGGATCAGGGGTTGAACCTCTGATTCAGCCTTTTTATGGCGTCGAAGGTGTACTCTATTAGACGGAATGTTCTTTTTCATTTTTAGTATGTGACGATGTATCCATATCTGTTAATAGGCGATCTATTATCTTTTTCGTAGGACCCATAATGAACTGAAGAAGTACACCTGCACAACATACGGTTATCAACGTTCCAAGCCCGATTGGCCCACTGAGCAGAAACGCCAGAATTAAAAATACAAGGTAAATGAATGTTCTCGATACAAATAAGGGCGTTTGAGTGATTTCATGCAAGACTAATGTTAAGCGGTCAATCGGAATGGGTGCAAAATTGGTCTGTAAATAAATTGCCGTGCCGATACTTATGATCACTAAACCAATGACAAAAGTCATTAGTTTGTTGTACCAAACTTCGGGTGTGATCAAGGAATCAGATACATAAAGCCAGATATCAATCCCCACCCCAGTAATGAATGCGGTGACGAGCCCCAAAAACTCGGGTTTTTGCTGCTTCAAAAGCGAATTACATCCAATTAATAGGAAAGCAATGATGACCTCCCAGCTTCCTACACTTAGCCCTACATGATGGGACAGCCCTACCAGAAGTGCATCAAACGGTGAGGTACCCAGTTCAGATTGGATGGTAAGGGAAATGCCAAGTGTTAAGATGAGAATACCTGCGACAAAAAGTACATATTTCAAATTCATTCAACCTCTTTTTTGATATTATGTTGCAAATACAACAAAAATGAGCTAAATTCAATGTAATCCTTTTTTAGTGCATTTGCAACAAATGATTAACTTGATAAAGGAATGTGATTATAGATGACGATTCGTATAGGGATATGTACCATCGAACAGGTGTGTGAACTGCAGGAGATTAGTTATGAGACGTTTAATGAAACGTTTAAAGCGCAAAATTCACCCGAAAATATGAAAGCTTATCTGGAAAAGGCGTTTAATCGGGAGCAATTAGAAACGGAACTATCCATTGCGGATTCACAATTTCTTTTTATTTATGTCGATAATCAGATTGCTGGTTATATGAAGGTGAATATTAATGATGTTCAATCTGAGAAGATGGGGGAGGAATCCCTTGAGATCGAGCGGGTATACATCAAGAAAGAGTTCCAAAAACATGGGCTTGGTAAGGTGTTGCTCCATAAAGCTATAGAGATAGCAGCTGAACATCACAAGACGAATATTTGGTTAGGCGTGTGGGAGAAAAATGAAAATGCCATCGCATTTTATGAAAAGATGGGGTTTGTTCAGACTGGAGCCCATGCTTTTTACATGGGAGATGAGGAACAGATTGATTTTATAATGACCAAAAAGATATTGTAACTGGATCATCGAGGGAAAAGCTTGGGAGAAAAATGCTATTGAGCAGAATTCTTTCGGGCTTTTTTATGTTTTGCCAGAACTGTTGAATCATAAAATGAAGAAATCGATGAATTTTAATACATAATAAATATTATGTAAACTTATTATTTTCGATGACCTTCATAAGCTGCATCTATGGCTTTAGCAAAAGTTAAAGCCCTGATTAATACATAACTGGCAGTATAATTTTCCCCAATAATCGTGAAAGTAATAGGCTGATCTCAAGGATCATCATTACAATTTATTAGTATATTTCTACGTTTGGACAGTCAGCCGAAAATCGTTTTCGTTCGTAGTTTGTTAGATAGCGTTACGTTCTTAATAATCAGTAAATAAGTTGTATATACCTCATGTTAAAAGAACTTTTTGCGCATGAAACGGACACGTTAAATCACCATGTTGAACCGTTTAGATTTTTACGCGGAAAATGGAAAATAAAATTAATATTTTAAGTAAGAATTCAGGAGGATTGGACTCTTAAAACCAGCCGAAAAAAGGAGCGAAATTGATCAAAATATTAATTGGATAAATAAGGTATACATCGTTGAAAAGGCGCTACTACGCCGATTATAGATCAATTTCATATGGATTTGCGATGGATTTAGTACCGCTTTCACGTTATGCTTTTGGAAATTGGAAAGGAAGTGGGAAAAATGGAACGCGAACTGGCGTTGGAAATTGTCAGAGTAACAGAATTGGCTGCGTTAGCTTCAGCACCCTGGATGGGACGAGGCGACAAGAACAGTGCAGATGAAGCGGCTACTTTGGCCATGCGCGCCATGTTCGATTCCGTGTCCATTCGCGGCACGGTGGTAATCGGTGAAGGAGAAATGGATGAAGCACCCATGTTGTACATCGGCGAGGAAGTGGGCAACGCTGAAGGACCTGAGGTTGACGTGGCTGTAGACCCGCTCGAAGGTACAGAAATCGTGGCCAAAGGACTAAACAACGCTCTATCGGTTATTGCAGTGGCGGGAAAAGGTAACCTGCTCCACGCACCGGACATGTATATGGAGAAACTGGCGGTAGGGCCTGCTCTTGTAGGCAAGGTCAGCATTGAAGACCCGGTTGAAGTCACACTGGAGAAAGCCGCTGCCGCATTGAACAAAAACATCTCGGACCTCACTGTGATGATTCTGGATCGTGTACGACATGAGAGCATAATCAAGACACTTCGCAAGGTTGGCGTGAGAATTAAGTTCCTCAGTGACGGTGATGTTGCTGGGGCGATGGCACCGGCCTTCCCGGAGGCAGGCATTGATCTCTATGTCGGATCTGGAGGAGCGCCAGAAGGTGTGCTGGCTGCCGCAGCGCTATCTTGCCTTGGGGGTGAGATTCAAGGTCGTCTGATGCCTGCCAACGCAGACGAATTCCAGCGCTGCTTGCAGATGGGGATCGATAATCCCTACAAAGTGTTAACGATGCAGGATATGATCGGCACAGAGGATGTCATTTTTGCCGCAACAGGTGTGACGCCAGGTGAGATTCTGGGAGGGGTACGATATCTTGCGGATGATCGTGCCGAGACCGATTCAATTGTTATGCGTGCCAAAACCAAAACAATTCGGTTTATTCGTTCCCAACACTTTCTGCCGAACAAAGAAGTGTTGCACAAAGTAAGACAGCTCCAATCCACGCCAGAACCCTCGGATCGCATTCCGAGTCATGCGAAAACAATGGAGCAGGCTGAGTTTAGTCAATCCTCCGTTGATCTTGGCGTTACAACGACGTTGTGAGCTGCACTCCCCATTATTGAACAAACAGGATCAACTGAAATCGTATTAGTGAGTTTGATAAGTAACTTGAACCCCTAAGGTTACAGGGCACGGATTCAATGAAAGTACCATCTCTGGCAAGATAATAATGAGGGCTTGGATTAACCCAAACCCTCATTATTTTTTGTGTTAAAAGCATTGACAACGGTTACATGGCATGAGAAAATGTACGCGCGTACATAAATATCGATTTTTAAATATTACATCATTAATAGGTGGGCTAGAAAGGGGTAAAATCATGGCATCTCGTAAAGAAGTGGCTGATCTTGCGGGTGTTTCCGAGGCGACGGTCTCCCGGGTGCTTAATGGGGTAGGTCCTATTAAAGAAGAGACACGCCGCAAGGTTCTTGAAGCTTCCGAACAGTTAGGCTATGTGCCCAGCGCTCTTGCTCGCAGTTTTGCCAGAAGTAAAAGCGGGAACCTTGGCGTAGTATTGCCTTATGTTCCGAAGGCGCATCTGTTCTCGGCGTATTTTTTCTCGGAAATGCTGAGTGGGATTGGAAGCAAAGCCAGAGACAATGGCATGGACCTGTTGGTTATGTTCCGAACACCCGGTGAAGTGATGAATTATACGGATCTGTTCCGGCGTCAGAAAGTGGACGCCTGCATTATCCTTGGTGCCAGAGATGATCATGAAGAACTGGCGGCCATGCAGCAACTTCATCAGGAAGGACACCCATTCTGTGTCATGAATCAGCATTTTGAGGGCCAATCATTCACGGAAGTGGATGCGGATCATGTGGAAGGAAGCAGACTTGCCATACGTCATCTGACGGATCAGGGGTATAGCAAAATCGCTTTTCTCAATGGTCCGGACAGCTATTCCAACAGTCAGGAGCGAATGGAAGGCGTTCGTCTTGGCCTGCAAGAAGCAGCAGGTATGGAGCTGGACCCGAGTCTATTGCTTAAAGGGAATTATAGTAGAAGAAGTGGCATTGAGGCGGCAGCGATTGTAGCAGATCGCCTACATGAGATTGATGCTGTATTTGCGGCCAATGACCGGATGGCCATTGGTGTCATGCATGGTTTGCGTGAGCGGGGAATAGGGCCTGCGGATTTTCCGGCATTTGTGGGTTATGACGACTCCGATGCCGCCGAGATGGCGGTTCCGCCGCTGAGCAGCGTCAGGGTTCCATTTTTCGAGATGGGTGAACTTGCAGTATCAAAGCTTATGCATGGGTCTGTGGGTGATACACATGAAGTGAATAACTCTGTTGTAGCGGTACCCAAATCTGCGAGAGCGTTGTTGCCTACCGAACTGATTATCCGTGCTTCTTCTATCCGTCAATAGTTTATTGGTACACATATTGAAAGACTTTTTATTATTCCAAAGGAGGAAATGATCATGTCAAATCGTCTTCGTGTCGGAATGGTTGGATACAAGTTTATGGGGAAGGCCCACAGTAATGCCTATCGCAGTCTGCCGATGTTTTTCCCGTCTGCTCCGTTGCAACCTGAGATGTCTGTGATCTGTGGACGTAACGAGCAGGGAGTGCACCAGGCAGCGAATCAGTTCGGTTGGTCCGAAAGTGTAACGGATTGGCGTGAACTGGTAAAGCGGGATGATATCGATCTGATTGATATTAACGCACCAAGTGATGCCCATAAGGAAATTGCGTTGGAAGCAGCTCGTCAGGGCAAACATCTGTTTTGTGAGAAGCCTCTGGCCCTGTCGCTTGCGGATTCGCGTGAGATGCTTCAGGCAGCTGAGGATGCTGGAGTCGCACATATGGTCGGGTTCAACTACCGTTTCTCACCAGCGGTGCAACTAGCGAAGGATCTGGTGGAGAGCGGACGATTGGGTAAGATCTATCATTTCCGTGCTTTTTTCTTGCAGGACTGGATCATGGACCCTTCGTTCCCGCTGGTATGGCGTTTGCAAAAAGAAGTGGCTGGATCCGGTTCCCATGGGGATCTGGGCGCGCACTTAATCGATCTGGCTCGTTTCCTTGTTGGTGAATTCCACGAAGTCATCGGCATGAGCGAAACTTTCATCAAAGAACGACCGCTTGCAGCCGAGATGACCGGTCTGAGTGCAAAGGGCAGTTCAAATGCGGATGCACCGAAAGGAGAAGTGACCGTCGACGACGCTACGTTGTTCCTGGCACGATTCGCAGGAGGTGCGCTGGGCAGCTTCGAGGCTACACGTTTTGCAGCGGGGCATCGGAGTACAAACTCGTTTGAGATTAACGGCAGTCTCGGCAGTGTACGATTTGATTTTGAGCGGATGAACGAACTGGAAGTGTATTTTACAAAGGATGAAGAGGACGTACAGGGATTCCGCCGTGTACTGGCAACCGATCCGGCACATAAATATGCCGAAGCCTGGTGGCCTGCCGGACATACGATTGGATTCGAGCACACGTTCACCCATGAAATGCTGGAGCTGGTGACAGCGATCTCTGAAGGACGACAACCATCACCGAGTTTCCACGATGGGGTCGCTTGTCAGGCTGTACTGGAAGCGGTAGAACGTTCGGTAACAGAACGGCGCTGGGTGACGCTTGAAGAGATGTGAGCAAGCAAGACAGTGACGTCAGGAATAGGGTTGAACACAACTAACTAGGCGAAAGCGAGTGAATAAACGATGAGTAAAGCACTGATTGTATGGGGCGGCTGGGATGGACATGAACCGGAGCAGGTAGCAGCGATTTTTGAACGTATTTTGAAGGAAGAGCAGTTTGAGGTTGAAGTCTCGAATACGTTGGAGTCTTATGCGGATGCAGAGAAGCTGATGGGTCTGGATTTGATCGTGCCGTTGTGGACAATGGGACAGATTGAGCAAGAACTCGTCAATAACGTATCAGCGGCTGTCCAGAGCGGTGTGGGCTTGGCTGGTCTTCATGGCGGGATGTGTGATGCCTTCCGAAATAACGTAGACTGGCAGTTTATGACGGGTGGACAATGGGTTGCTCATCCAGGCAATGATGGTGTGGAGTATATGGTGAACATGAAGCGTGGCTCTAGCCCGTTATTGGATCATATTGAAGATTTTCAGGTGAAAAGTGAACAGTACTACCTGCACGTAGACCCGGCAGTGGAAGTGCTGGCAACCACTCGTTTTCCAGTGGTGACTGGTCCGCATGCGGCGAATGGCCCCGTAGATATGCCTGTTGTCTGGACGAAACGCTGGGGCGCAGGGCGGGTATTCTACAACTCACTGGGACACCATGCAGACATTGTAGACATGAAACCCGTGACTGAAATGATGCGCAGTGGATTCAAATGGACAGCAGCAGGCAAAGAACTTGCCAAGAGTCGAGTAAGTTCAGCAACCGAAGTGTACACAGGTATGGCGGACAACCAGAACTAATGAGATTGTAGTTGGATTGCAAACGTAACTTCAGTATTAACCATTCATCCTTAACGGATAAACCATTTCTGATCCACGGCGAAGGGAGCCCCAGGTATGAAAACAATGAAAGTAGGCATTATTGGCTGCGGTAAAATCAGCGGCATCTATATGGAAAACTGTCATCGGTTCGAGGTGCTGGAACTTGTTGCTGTTGCGGATCTCGACCGGAAACGTGCCGAGGAGCAGGCTGCAGCCTATAATGTGCCTAACGTATACAGCGTCGACGAAATCTTGGCTGATCCCGAGATTGAGCTGATCATCAACCTGACGATTCCTTCCGTCCATGCCGATGTATGCTTGCGGGCGCTTGAATCTGGCAAACATGTGTATGTAGAAAAACCACTCGCTGTTACCCGTGAAGAAGGGCAGGCCGTGCTCGAAACAGCGAAGCGTAAAGGATTGCTCGTGGGCTGCGCGCCAGAGACTTTCTTTGGTTCAGGCATCCAGACTTCACTTCAATTGGTGGAGGAAGGAGTAATCGGCAAGCCGGTGGCGGCGACCGCATTTATGATGAGCCGTGGTCATGAGCACTGGCACCCAGATCCGGAGTTTTATTACGCGTCAGGCGGTGGGCCAATGTTTGACATGGGTCCGTACTATCTCACCGCACTGGTTCAACTAATGGGACCGATCAAGTCGATCGCAGGTATGACGGGTAAAGCCATGGAAGAGCGGACGATTACGAGTGAGAAAAAGAGAGGACAGACGGTTCCCGTCGAAATTCCTACTCACGTTACGGGTCTGTTACAGTTTGAACAGGGAGCCATTGGCACACTGATTACAAGTTTTGACGTATTTGGCGGAAGTGCACTGCCACCGATTGAGATATATGGCACGCATGGTACGTTGCAGGTACCTGACCCTAACACCTTTGGCGGTCCGGTTCGTTACCGCTTACTGGGTGAACATGAATGGACAGAAGTTCCGCTTCTCCCAGGATATCAGGAAAATACACGTGGCATCGGTGTGGCAGATATGGCCTATGCAGCCCAAAGTGGACGTGCACACCGGGCGAGTGGGGAACTGGCCTACCATGTCCTTGAAGCCATGTGGGCATTCCACGATTCATCAGATGAGCAGACGTTTTACCAGATGAAAAGCTCGTGCCAGCGACCTGCTGCATTGCCGGTGGATCTGCCATTGTATACATTGGATAAATAAGATAGCCATTATTCTTTATGTCATGATAAACAGCCCCTTTCCTTCAAACAAGGAAAGGGGCTGTTTATATATTAAATCAAAAAAAACTGGGGATAACAGCGATCAGAAGCTTGTTCGGTCATTGGAGTGACCAGTGTAAATATTCTTTAGTCCAACTTATATAGCCATTTATGGCTCAAATCCCGCCTGACTGATCCAGATCTCATCCTCGGCAAAATAGTCTTTCATCCGCTGAACCACAGTCTGATACGCATCTGGATGGTACCAATGCTCCATGCCTACTTGCTGATAGAGCGACTCCATGCCGAGTCGCCGGGTGCGCTTGCCCTCGCTGCCATCACCCATGAAATAATCGTCAATGCATACACGCTGAACCAGAGGTCTCAAGATGGCTGCAAACTGTTCACTGCTGGGTAATACGGGAGCAATCGCAACCTGTGTCGGTATTCCGGCATCCCGCAACTGTTCCAGTGCACGTAATCGGCCTGCAATTGGGGGAGCGGAAGGACTGAAATGCTTGCGCATATCGTCCAGATCCGTCTCCACCGTCATGCTGACCCGAACCCGGTCACCTAACTGTTGTAACAGATCTATATCCCGGGTAACGAGTGGACTGCGGGTTTGGACTAATACATAATCGGGTGGATGCTGTACCATCGTTTCAAGTAATGAACGTGTGATACACTCCTTGTACTCGGCGGGTTGATACGGGTCGGTACTGGATGACATGAACAGAGTGACTTTGCCTTTGGTCAGGGCACGTTGCAATTCTTTGGCGAATACTCGGGAGGCCTGTTGTTTCACATCCACCCAGCTCCCCCAAACCTCTTTGCGAAATAAGGAGACAGGCATCTGTCTGACATAACAATAGGAACAACCGAAGGCGCAGCCTGTGTAAGGATTCAGCGTATGTGTATATCCATTAAGGAACCCTGTTCCCTTGTTGAGTAACGTTTTGGGTACTTTGTACGTAAGATTCGTCTTCATAAGTTCTCATGCCTTTCGCGGTAGTGTGCAGGTGTGAGACCTGTGTGTTTGCGAAATACAGTAATGAAATAAGCTGAGTTAGGTATACCGACATGGCGACCAATATCGGTGACGGTAAGTCCGGTATGTTCAAGCAACTTCCGGGCTTCGCTAATTCGTTTATCCTGAATATATTGAACCGGTGTGCGGCCTGTAATCCGCTTGAACACACGATGCAGATGATAAGGACTGCCATGACTTACAGTGGCAAGGACATCCAGTGTTAGAGGTTCGGCGTAATGATGTTCGATGTAATCCGTGATTCCGTATATCCACTCCTGATCAGGTACCCGCTCGCCTGTAGGTTTACAACGTTTGCAGGGTCTGAACTTTCGTGCCAATGCTTCTTCAACATCTTGAAATATCAGCACATTTACAGCTTTGGGTGCTCTGGACTTACAGGAAGGTCGGCAGAAAATGCCCGTTGTCTGCACGCCATAAAAGAACGTTCCATCATAAGAATTATCGTTGTTGATGATGGCATGCCAGTATTTTTCATCTATAGATTCGGGCAGTATGCGATCTTGATCTCGACTTTCCACGGTGATCACCTCATCTCTAATTATACCCCTGATTCGAAGGGATTGACGAAGTTTCAACTTAAAAAGCAAGATATCAATATTTGGGGATAAAGCACCTTCCTTCAATCTGAACGAAATATGAGCTACAATATACAAGATGGTATACAGGATAGAACTCCAAGGAAATTTATAGACGAAAGAGGTAGGTAAGCATGGTTCGATTTGGTGTAGTGGGTACTAACTGGATTACAGAAAGGCTTCTTGAAGCCGCAGTGCAGGTTGATGGATTCAAATTAGCCGCCGTGTATTCAAGAACTGAAGATAAGGCTAATGCATTCGCAGATAAATATGATGTTGAACACCGCTTCACCGATCTGGAAGAGTTGGCGGCAAGTGATGTGATTGATGCAGTCTACATCGCAACACCAAATACGGTTCATGCAGAGCAGGCTGAGCTTTTTCTGAGAAACGGTAAACATGTATTGTGTGAGAAACCTCTGGCTGCAAATAGCGCCGAAGTTCGGAGCATAATCGATACAGCACGAGAACACGAGGTTCTGCTCATGGAAGCGATGAAATCTACTCTTGTTCCCCAGTTCAAAATGGTGCAGTCTAACCTGCATAAAATCGGTCCTGTCCGCAAATACGTAGCAGGTTACTCTCAGTATTCTTCGCGTTACGACAAGTACAAAGAAGGCATCGTCCTGAACGCGTTCAAGCCTGAACTCGCTAATGGGGCGTTAATGGATCTCGGTGTGTATTGTCTCTATCCATTGATTACATTGTTCGGTGCACCTAATCGGGTTCAATCCCAAGCAATGATGCTGGAATCTGGCGTGGATGGACAAGGCAGTGTGCTGCTGGACTATGATGGGATGGATGCGGTTGTTACATACTCCAAAATCTCCAACTCTCATCTACCAAGCGAAATTATGGGGGAACGGGGAAGCATCATCATTGATAAGATTGGTTCACCGGAACATGCAGAGATACGTTACAATGACGGTACGGTGGAGAAGCTCACAGTCGAACAAAACCATCCGGCGATGTATTATGAAGTGGAGGAGTTCGTGAATCTGGTTCATGAAGGCAAAAAGGAGTCTGACATGAACACATATGAACGCTCCTATGTTACGATGCAGGTCATGGATCAGATTCGAAAGCAGATTGGGCTTGTGTTCCCTAACGATTGATTCAAGCGCAGGAAAGGAAGCTGAGACGAGATGAGCAGAGATGAGCAGAGCAACAATAGAGAGCGTCAGAAGAACAGCGGAGAAGATCAGCAGTCCAATGATTCTGGAGGTTTGGAACTGAAACAGATCGTTTTCATAGGAAGAACCTTCGAGGAGTATATGAAGATGTTCAACCTGACGGTGGAGGATCTTACAAGCAAGTCCATTTTGGATTGTCCAGGTGGAGCGTGTTCGTTCAGTAGCCAGGCGCGCAAGTTGGGTGCTGATCCCGTGGCCGTGGATATGGCCTACAAATACGAGATCGACGAGCTTGAAGTAAAGGGATTTCAGGACATTGTGCATACGATGAAACAGATGGAATCGGTGCAAGGCATATATGTGTGGGATCAATTTGGATCAGTCCAGGGGTTAAAGGAAGAACGAACTCGTGCCATCACAGATTGCATCGCAGATATGAGAATGTTTCCTGACCTTTATGTGGCGTCTGTGCTCCCGGATCTACCCTTTGCCGATGAACAATTCGATCTGACGTTATCCGCGCATTTCCTGTTTACGTATGCGGATCGATTGGATGTTGATTTTCATGTTGCAACCGTGATGGAACTACTGCGCGTGACCAAACGAGAGGTTCGCATTTTTCCAACAGTTGATCTGTCTGGCGAACGTTACAAGCACATGGATGAGTTGAAATTAATACTCGAAGAATGTGGGTGCACGGTATCCGAAGAACCAACTTCATATGAGTTTCAACGGAATGCGCACACCATGCTTCAAATTGTTAAACATAATTGAACAAGATAGGAGGTTTTTCAGATGAATAAAGTTCTTATACTTGGGGGTACACGTTTTTTCGGTAAACGTCTGGTGGATCACTTGCTGTGGGAAGGGAAGTCTCAGATCACAGTCGCAACTCGTGGTAAAACAGATGTTGACTTCGGACCCGAAGTCAACCGAATCAAGATGGATCGTGAAGACCCGGAATCTCTGGCACAGGTTGCGCAGACAGACATGTGGGATGTCGTGTACGATAATATCTGTTATTCCCCAGATGCGGCGAAAGCGGCATGTGACGCTTTTGCAGGACGCACCAAAAGATACGTTCTGACATCCACACTATCCGTGTACGGTGATCCCAGACCTGGATTTAAGGAAACGGATTTTGACCCGTATACATATCCATTACAGTATGGGAGTGCGGAGGATTTTTCGTATGGAGAAGGCAAACGGCTTGCGGAGACTGTATTTTTCCAGGAAGCGGATTTCCCGGTTGTGGCGATGCGCATTCCCATTGTACTCGGGATTGATGATTATACGAGAAGACTTCATTTTCATATTGAACATGTGCAAAAAGGAAAACCGATCGGCATGCCAAATCCGGATGCGGAGATTGGATTTATCAATTCCACCGAAGCGGCAAGATTTCTCGCCTGGCTTGGACATTCGTCCATTACCGGTCCGGTGAATGCAGCTTCCAAGGGTGCGATTACGCTGTCAGCCATGATTCATCTGATCGAGACGGTCACGGGCATGCAGTCCCAGATCCTCACGGAAACGGTGAAAGAGGACATGTCACCCTTCGGAATTGAGCAATCATGGACGATGGAGACGACCAAGGCAGAACAAGCAGGTTATACGTTTGAACCTCTGATGGACTGGTTCCCGGGACTCGTTCGTGAGGTCGCTCTTGCATTACAGTCGGAGCGGTAGAATATCGGCATGGATGGAACTGAAATAAACCTGATGGGCAAATCGGTTCGGACGAACTAAATCTTTTCAACGAATGAATGTAAAACAGGGTGCAGCCAGAGCGTAATCTCCGGTGCACCCTGTTCATGTTTTACATTTTTCGAATTTGAACGGGACCTCATCTAGATAAGTGGGACTAATCATTTACACGATATTATTTAGTCAATTCTTGTGCTTAACTCTATTCTTGCTCACATGGAGCAGTAGCTGATGCCCGTATGCGCAGTTCTGACGGTAGAATGACGGTTTGGGCTTCGGAAGGGGCCTTACCCTCAATTCGGTCAATCAGCATCTGTACTCCCTGAAATCCAAAGTCATATGCTGGCTGTGCAGCTACAGTCAGGAAAGGATCAAAAGCAGAAGCCAGATCCAGATCGTCGAAACACACGACGGAGATGTCTTCTGGCACACGTAGTCCTCGTTTGCGCAAAAGCCGAATGACCCCAATCGCCAGCATGTTGTTGGCGGCAAAAATGGCTGTTGGTTGATTCGGTTGAGAGAGTAGTCGATCCAGTCCCTCTTCATCGCTGAAATCCCGGTACCCGGTTCGAAGCACAAGCTCGGGATCGATATCAGATCCAGTCTCACTTAAACCCGCTATATAACCTTCCTCCCGCAGTCTGGCGGTAGAAACCTCTGAAGAACCATTGACCAGAGCAATGCGTCGGTGCCCCAATTGCACCAGATAGCGGACTAGCTGAATAGCGCCTTCCCGGCTATCTCCGGCAATGATATCTGACGTAATGCCAGGTACGATGCGGTCCAGAAAGACAAACGGAATGTGACGTTCCTGCAGTTGTTTTAGATGAGGAAGAGAACGATCTCCCGCTGGGGCATAGAGTACACCATCCACGCGAGTAGATAGAATCGCATCCACGTAATCCTTTTCCTTATTATAATCCTCGTCACTATTGCCGAATAAAAGACGGTACCCACGAAGATGGGCTGCATCTTCAGCACCACGCGCCAGTGTTGTATAAAAAGGGTTGGTAATATCCGTAATAAGCAGGGAGAGCATCTGGGTTCGTTGAAGCACAAGGCTGCGTGCATTGGAGTTCGGGATGTAACCCAGTTCGTCGATCACCTGTTGCACACGTTCACGTGTCGCGGAACTTATGCGGCCTGTATGATTAATGACCTTGGAGACCGTCATGGCGGAGACGTTGGCTTTTTTGGCAATATCATAAATGGTAATCATTAGAATCTAACCTTTCCGCAACATAGTCTTACCATTCTATAGGATAATGCCAATTGACAGCAACATAGGCTCATGCTATGTTAGGGTTACCGATAACCCTAAAAGGTTCTGAACGTCTTTACTACATAAACCATTTCGTTGAATTCGCTCATGCACGTTCCATTTTCTTGAATAGAGGAACTACATACAAAGCTAATTAATGAAGTGGTTTATTGTTATTTTTTTAAATATGTAAACGCATTCAATATCAAGTAAGGCTCTTGGTAATCTGTGTATGTAGTTCTTTCGTGCAACTCGGGTATCGGTTATATCTCCCATTATCTCATTCCAATCAACGCACATGGATCAGACAGAAGGTTTCTCGATTCAACCCAAATTCTATGAAACGAATTGAAGGAGGACATTCCAGTATGACACATCAGGATTATCGTTATAAGCAGGCTTTCCCCAAGATTGGTATTCGTCCCACGATTGATGGAAGACGCAAGGGTGTTCGGGAGTCACTGGAAGAGCAAACGATGCGGATGGCGACGTCTGTTGCGGAACTGCTTGCAGCCGAACTACGTTATCCTGACGGCTCCCCCGTAGAGTGTGTTGTGGCCGAGACCTGTATTGGCGGAGTAGCCGAAGCGGCCGCAGCAGCAGAACTGTTCAGCCGTTCGAACGTTGGTGTAACGATCACCGTGACACCGTGCTGGTGTTACGGTACGGAAACGATGGATATGTCACCATCCATTCCTACAGCTATCTGGGGTTTTAACGGGACTGAACGTCCGGGTGCTGTCTATCTGGCAGCGGTACTTTCTGCTCATGCACAGAAGGGGATTCCTGCCTTTGGAATCTATGGAGAGGATGTTCAAGACGGAGGGGATACAACAATTCCCGAGGACGTGCGTGAGAAATTGCTCCGGTTCAGCCGTGCGGGTCTTGCAGCCGCTACCTTGAAAGGGCAAGCGTATCTGTCCATTGGATCGGTATCCATGGGGATTGCAGGCTCGATTGTGGACGATTCATTTTTCCAGGAGTATCTGGGCATGCGCAACGAATATGTGGATATGAGCGAACTCACTCGTCGTATTGAAGAAGAAATCTACGATCCTGAGGAGTATAAGCTCGCGTTGGCCTGGGTGAAGGAGAACTGTAACGAAGGTCCGGACAACAACGCTGCCCATCTGCAAACGGATCGTAAACGCAAAGAGTACGAATGGGAAACCGTTGTGAAAATGACCCAAATTGTGCGTGACTTGATGGCGGGCAATCCAAGATTGGCAGAGCTTGGTTTTACAGAGGAATCGATGGGTCACCACGCGATTGTATCCGGCTTCCAAGGGCAACGGCAGTGGACGGATCATTCACCTAACGGAGATTTTCTGGAGTCGATATTAAACTCTTCCTTTGACTGGAATGGCAAACGTGCGCCTTATCTGGTTGCAACGGAGAATGACAGCCTGAACGGGGTATCGATGTTATTCGGTTCGCTGCTCACACATACGGCACAGATCTTTGCTGATGTGCGTACGTATTGGAGTCCGGATTCGGTACAGCGTGTGACGGGGCACCAGTTGGAAGGAAACGCAAAGGATGGCATTCTGCATCTAATCAACTCTGGTTCGGCAGCCTTGGATGGCACTGGACAACAGTCCAGAGATGGTAAGCCTGTACTCAAGCCATTCTGGGAAATTACAGATGAGGAAGTTCAGGACTGCTTGAAAGCAACATCGTGGAGACCGGCATCCGTAGAGTATTTCCGCGGGGGCGGCTATTCAGCGGATTTTCTGACCAAAGGCGGCATGCCTGTAACGATGACACGTCTGAATCTGGTCAAAGGACTGGGGCCCGTGCTGCAAATCGCTCAGGGTTACACAGTCGATCTGCCTGAAGATGTGCATGATACGCTGGATAAGCGAACAGATCCAACCTGGCCATCCACCTGGTTTGCACCTGTTCTAACCGGATCGGGAGCGTTTACTTCCGTATACGAAGTCATGAATCAATGGGGAGCGAACCATGGGTCCATCTCATACGGACATATCGGTGCTGATCTGATCACCCTCGCTTCCATGCTTCGAATTCCGGTAAATATGCATAATGTACCTGAAACGGAAATTTTCCGTCCGCGTGCATGGGGATTGTTCGGCACAAGTGAGCAGGAGAGTGCAGACTACCGTGCTTGCAGTGTATTTGGCCCGTTGTATCGTTAAAATAAAGTTCCATTCCTGTCAAACGCCATGTACCTTGTGAAATGAGGTAACATGGCTTTCTCTTGAAAGCTGTGCTCAGAACTCGAATACGGCTTATCGCGTAGAGTTAAGGAGGCTTGAAAGAATGGGCAATCAAGCAACACATGTGCTTGCTGCCGATTACGGCGCCGGTAGTGGACGCTTAGTCCGTGGTTCTTTTGATGGAAACAGACTCTCGTTACAAGAAGTGCATCGATTCAACAATGAACCCGTGCAGCTGGCAGATGGATTGTATTGGGATTTCTTGCGACTTTTTCATGAATTAAAACAAGGCATTGTGAAAGGGACGCAAGGCGTCTCTCCATCGGTCCGTTCTATAGCTGTGGATACGTGGGGAGTGGACTATGGACTGGTGGATGGTGCTGGAAGGTTGTGCTCGAACCCACGTCACTATCGGGAAGCACGCAATGAGCAGTGGATGGAAGAAGTTCTGCACATGGTGAAAGAAGAAGAACTGTATGCCATGTCTGGCGTTCTGCCGCAGCAGATCAATACAGTATTTCAACTGCTAGGCAGTGCACGAGAGCAGGCCGAAGGTTTGCGTCCGGATGTGCGCATGTTATTTATGCCGGATTTATTTCACTATTATCTATCTGGTCAGCAGGCTTGTGAGTATACGATTGCAAGTACCAGTGGGCTGTTGCATGCAGGCGAGGCACGTTGGAATGAAAATCTGATCGGGCGTCTCGGTATACCGGAAACATTATTTCCAAAACTCGTTCAACCGGGCACCGTGCTGGGTGATTTAACAAATGAGTTGTGCGCCGAGTTACGGACTGGACCGATGCAGGTAGTCTCTGTGGGCTCACATGATACTGCATCTGCCTTGGCAGCAATACCTGCGAATGATTCGGATTTCGCTTTTATCAGCTGCGGTACCTGGTCTCTTATGGGGGTGGAGCGTGATACACCTGTATTGGATGACCGAAGTCGTGCATTGGGATTTACCAATGAAGGGACGGTAAGTGGAAAAGTACGCACCCTGAAAAATCGTTCAGGCTTATGGCTGCTGCAGGAATGCAAACGGCAATGGGAGCGGGAGAATCAAGTTTTTACACACGATGAACTGATTCGATTGGCTACCTTGGCAACGCCGCATCAAAGTTATGTATCGCCGGGAGATGGCGTGTATTTGGCGCCAGGAAATATGGCTGAACGAATACGGCAACAATGCAGTCTCACCGGACAGACTGTGCCTGAAACGACTGGAGCGATTGTGCGCTGCATTCTGGAAAGTCTTGCATTGGAATTCAGACAAACGCTGGATGAATTGCAGTTGATTACAGGTACAAGACCTCGTGTCATTCATATGGTTGGTGGCGGTGTGCACAATCGACTATTATGCCAGTTTACAGCCAATGCAGCCGGTGTCCCGGTGGTGGCAGGCCCGGCAGAGGCGACTTCAGCCGGGAATTGCATGCTGCAATTCCTTGCGTATGGAGAAGTGAGTAGCTTGGCCGAG
The DNA here is from genome assembly GCF_059759055.1 of Paenibacillus sp. GQ49. Taxonomy (NCBI): domain Bacteria; kingdom Bacillati; phylum Bacillota; class Bacilli; order Caryophanales; family Paenibacillaceae; genus Paenibacillus; species Paenibacillus sp. GQ49. The sequence goes on along the minus strand of NZ_JCAXEL010000008.1, from coordinate 149,166 downwards.
ATACGGGAGGTCATGGCCGCTTCCTTTTCCCCCGAGACCTACGAGCCTGAGGATACAGAGCTGTGGCAGGAAGCTTATGAAAACTACCAAAGTCTGAATCAAATCAAAAGGTAATGAACAGATTCAATGCAATGAACATTGACGCAAAATGCTAAAAAGAAAAGTATGAGGAGTGGAGAAGACATGTCTGAACAACAAGTAAGGGAAGAGTTAACGAAGTATGCCCGGAGAGCAGTTGCTCAAGGACTGGTTGTCGGACCCGGTGGGAATCTGAGCGCTCGCTCTGGCGGAACGATGTTGTTGTCTCCGAGCGGTTATGCACTTGAAGACCTGGAACCGGACGAGTGGATCGCAATTGATATCGAGACAGGGGCGACTAGCGCGGGATCAACACGTCCGTCTTCCGAAGTATTAATGCATCTGTATAGTTATCGTGTGAATCCTGATATCCAAGCCATTGTGCATACTCATCCGGCATATACGATCGCACTTAGTCTTGTTTTCGATGAATTGCCACACTTGTTTCCTGATCAGTCGGCATTGGTGGGCGATATCGGATTTGTTCCATACGTTCTGCCAACGACGAAACTTCTTGCCGATGCAGTCTCCGCAAAGGTAGAAGAACATACGGCACTCATTCTTGTCAATCACGGATTGGTTACGACCGGTAAAAACCTCCGCGAAGCCTATTACCGCACCCAAGTGGTGGAAGAAAGCGCTAAAGTATATATGATCGCCAAGGCAGCGGGGGAACCCAAAGTGTTAACTGCTGAAGAATATAAGGAAATTCAATCCCTTGAAAGTGAAGCCTATCGTGTACAGTTGTTGCAACAACTCAAGTCTTAAACTGAGATTAATCATTCGTCAAAACATGACATGAAACCGGACAATCCACTATTTTTCTCGTCAACTATTGCATAACCTGAAATACCGAGTATAATACTTGGTAAATAGAACAAAAAGGGGATGCAATAAACGATGAAAACACATGCTGAATTGAACTCACTTCTTGTTGACGATTATCTGGATCTCCTGAACATTGCGAAACAGCTAGGTGATGACGAATGGAAAGATGCTATTCTGCAAGCATTGAAGGAAGAAGTCGATGCGAATCATCATCTGGATTCTAAAGAGGTAAGACAGGATTTATGGATTCAATTTGAAGGCATTAATGAACAAATGCATGATCTGTTAATGCAATTGAAGCATGCGGACAGTCCTGAGGAGAAAGAACAGATTATTGAAATGATCTGGGGATTGAAAGTAGACCGTCATGCGATCACACGTAAACTTGAAACCATGAGCCGTGCCAGTGCTGGACATCAGTAAGCTCTAGGTTGATTATACATCGAAAACCCGCGTGTTTCCTGGGATTATCCCCTAGGTGGCACGCGGGTTTTGTTTTTTGCTTTGTTTGTTATGCTACCTTAAAGTGTATGTTCAAAAATAGGACTTTTTTGAACTACCTCTCTTAAAACTGTTTTGCGAAAGTGCGTGCTTGCTCGATAGCTTGTTGCTTGATCTCATCTGCACGATCTTTATATTGATTATGCCCCTCAACAAAAATGCCATCAAGCTTCGGCACACCGAGGAATGACATGATAATGCTTAAGTAACGATGACCGGATTCCATCTGAGCCGCTGGGCCTTCGGAATAAATGCCGCCGCGCGCTTGAATATGCAACGCTTTTTTGTCAGACAACAGTCCAACAGGACCTTGTTCGGTATAACGAAATGTTTTGCCAGCTACGCAGATCGAGTCCACATAAGCCTTTAGAATAGGAGGGAACGAGAAGTTCCACATCGGGGTTACAAAAACATATTTATCTGCTGAGGCAAATTGATCCGACAGTTCATTCAAACGACTTACTTTCGTCTGCTCTTCGGCAGTCAGATCACTACCCGATTGCAGTTTGCCCCAACCACTAAAGACATCCGCATCGATATGGGGGATATCCGAACGATACAGATCGAGGTGAACAACCTCATCAGACGGGTGACTTTCACGATATGCATCAATAAATGCTTTGCCTGTAGCCATGCTGAAGGAGGTTTCATGATCATGAGGATGGGCAGTAATATACAATAAGGTAGACATGTAGTTCTTCCTCTCTGTGCGATTAATGGGGTGAAGCAATCTTGGCAACGATGAAGCGACCGCAGTAGTATGCATCGTTTCCCCCGTTTTATACGTCAGAAAGGGATATGAATGGATCGATCATGATACTGAATTGGATACTATATGGTGACCAGATACTCAATCCATGTATAATATACAGGACGAGTATTTATTTTCCAAAGACAATAGGATGAGTGAGATGAGCGCACATGGGAATGGACCTGGAGAAACAACGATTAAGCATTGAAGCAGCGAAATTGTATTATCAGTCCGATTATAGCCAGCAGGATATTGCCGCAAGGTTGGGCGTGTCGCGTCCAACGGTGTCAAGATTACTTCAGTACGCCAAAGATCGTGGATACGTCCGGATTGAAATTATGGACCCGCTGGAGGATATCGATATCATTGCCGGAGAACTCAAGTCGAAATATGATCTGGATACGGCACTTGTGTGTTTTGCCCCGTTGAAGAGTGATGAGGAAATACAGAAGCATATCAGCAAAAGAGCAGCAGACTACCTTCAGGAGACGGTTCAGGATGCAGATATTATCGGGGTGACCTGGGGAACAACCATGCATGCAGTAGCACGCCAACTTCGTCCCAAACAGGTGAAAGGTGTCGAAGTCGTGCAATTAAAGGGGGGCGTAAGCCACTCCCATGTCAATACGTATGCCGCTGAGATTGTTCATTTGTTCGCTGAGGCATTCCATACGGTACCAAGGTATTTGCCACTGCCTGTTATTTTCGACAACATTGAAGTGAAAAACATGGTGGAAGCGGATCGACATATCGGCAGAATCGTGGAACTTGGCAGGCAGGCCAACATTGCTTTGTTTACCGTGGGTACTGTGAAGGAAGATGCATTACTGTTCAGGCTCGGTTACTTCAATGAAGAAGAGCAACAATTGCTGATGAACTCCGGTGCAGGTGACATATGTTCACGCTTTTTCGACGCGGAAGGTCAGTTGATCAGTGAAGAGATTAACAGCAGAACCGTTGGAATTGATCTAGCAGAGTTGAGAAATAAGGAAAAATCAATCCTTGTTGCCGGGGGACAACGCAAAATTGAAGCCATTCACGCCGCGCTCAAAGGTCATTACGCAAATATTCTGGTTACGGATCAGTACACAGCGCAGGCATTACTTCGATTTTAATTCGATTTTAATTTCAAATGGATACGGATGACAACATCTGCCACGCAAAAAGGGCGGATGTTTTGCTTTTTTAGGAAGAAAATATAACGAAGAAGAAATGTAAGTGTAACTGTGAACAAAAGTTCAAGTTGATTTTTACATATGTTCATGTTAGTGTAAGGGTATAGAAAATAACTAGTTCAGATAAGGGAGAGATTCAATTGACTACACCACAATTAGCTAAAATGATCGACCATACGTTGCTTCGTGCGGAGGCAACACAAAGTGAAATGGCCAAGTTAACCGAAGAAGCAAAGCAATATCAGTTTGCTTCCGTATGTGTTAACCCAGGTTGGGTTGCTTATGCAGCTGAGCAGTTGCAGGGTTCTGGCGTAGATATCTGCACCGTTATTGGTTTCCCTCTGGGGGCATCTACATCGGAGACAAAAGCTTTCGAAACGAAAGATGCGATTGCTAAAGGTGCAACTGAAGTCGATATGGTCATCAACATCAGTGCTTTGAAAGATGGCAAAGATGATTTCGTTGAACAAGATATTCGTGCTGTTGTTGAAGCGGCTGCGGGTAAAGCTTTGGTGAAAGTTATTATTGAAACTTGTCTGTTGACGGATGAAGAGAAAGTACGTGCTTGTCAGGCAGCTGTGAGAGCTGGAACTGATTTTGTTAAAACTTCTACAGGTTTCTCCACAGGTGGAGCAACGCCAGAAGATATCGCTTTGATGCGTCGTACGGTAGGTCCTGATGTTGGCGTTAAAGCTTCCGGTGGCGTACGTAGCCTGGAAGATATGCAGAAAATGATCGAAGCGGGTGCGACTCGGATCGGTGCAAGCTCTGGCGTGAAGATTATGCAGGGTGGTCAGTCTACATCTTCTTATTAAGCAAAAGCATCTTATCAAGAAAAAAGCTTAATAAATAAAAGTAATGTTATATTCTCTGTACTTGGGCGTTCGACTCAGGTACAGGGAATACAACTTACACTTATATTTTAAATAACGGAACTAATTGTAAGCGCTTCATAAGTTTTCTGAAAGATTACTGATAAGAATGCTTAAGAGCCCTTTGAGCTGAATTTTCACATCCGGCTTAACTACCTTCAAAGGAGAAATCAAATGAAATTTCTAATTGCCATTATCGGCTTACTCGTTGTTTTTGGACTGGCTTATATCGCAAGCAACGGCAAAAAGCAGATTCGTTACCGGCCGCTGGCTATCATGATTGTTTTGCAAGTTATACTAGCTTATGCTCTGTTGAATACAGGAGTGGGTACTTTTTTAATTGGCGGTTTCGCGACCGTATTTAAAAGTTTACTCGACTATGCGAATGAAGGTATCGCATTTGTATTTGGGGGTTTGACTACCGTAGGTGCCGAAAGCGGGGGGACACCATTTTTCCTCAGCGTATTGATGCCAATCGTTGTCATCTCTGCACTCATTGGGATACTGCAGTATATCCGAATCTTACCTTTTGTTATAAAATATATTGGTCTGGTATTAAGCAAAATCAACGGAATGGGCAGACTGGAATCATATAACGCGGTTGCTTCGGCTGTATTGGGGCAATCTGAAGTGTTCATTTCTGTGAAAAAACAAATTGGGTTGTTGCCAAAACATCGGCTGTACACCTTGTGTGCTTCGGCGATGTCCACGGTATCGATGTCGATTGTTGGTGCTTATATGACCATGATCGAGCCGAAATATGTGGTTACAGCTCTTGTACTGAACCTGTTTGGCGGATTTATCATTGCTTCGATCGTTAACCCTTATCGGGTGACGGAAGAAGAAGATATATTGGAAGTGCAGGATGAAGAGAAACAATCGTTCTTCGAAATGCTTGGCGAGTACATTCTGGATGGATTCAAAGTTGCTATCATCGTAGCTGCGATGTTAATCGGTTTTGTTGCCTTGATTGCACTTGTTAACGGAATTTTCAGCGCAGTGCTTGGCATTTCGTTCCAGGAGCTACTTGGTTATGTGTTTGCACCATTTGCCTTCATCATGGGTGTTCCATGGAAAGAAGCGATTCAGGCAGGAAGTATTATGGCAACCAAAATGGTATCCAACGAATTCGTAGCTATGCTTAATTTGAAGGAGACTGCAATGTCTGCCAGAACAACGGGTATCGTATCTGTCTTCCTCGTGTCGTTCGCCAACTTCTCCTCTATCGGTATCATTGCTGGTGCGGTGAAGGGACTCCATGAGAAGCAAGGTAATGTGGTCGCCCGCTTCGGTCTGAAGCTGCTTTACGGTGCATCGCTTGTCAGCGTGCTGTCAGCGATCATTACTGGACTGTTCTTGTAAGCTGGATTATTTGGAAGGAGTGCTTAAGTTATGTCAACATTCAAAAGAGTACATCTGGTCGTTATGGATTCTGTAGGAATCGGCGAAGCGCCGGATGCAGCAGAATTTGATGATTTTGATGTAGATACCTTCGGTCACATTGCACGTGAACGCGGAGGTCTGAAAATGCCTCACATGGCCAGTCTTGGACTGTCCAACATCAAAGAAATCGAGGGTGTCCCTGTAGCGGATGCACCTAAAGCGTACTACACCAAGATGCAGGAAGCATCCAGAGGCAAAGACACAATGACAGGTCACTGGGAGCTGATGGGTCTTTACATTGATACACCTTTCCGTGTGTTCGAGAATGGTTTTCCCGATGAGTTGATTCAGCGCATTGAAGAGAAAACGGGCCGCAAGGTGATCGGTAACAAACCGGCCAGTGGCACGGAAATTCTGGATGAGCTGGGTGCAGAGCATGTTGAAACTGGCGCGCTCATCGTGTACACATCCGCGGATTCGGTTCTGCAAATTGCAGCACATGAGGACGTTGTTCCACTGAAAGAACTGTATGAGATCTGTGAGTTCTGCCGTGAGATTACACTTGAAGATCCGTACATGCTGGGCCGCATTATTGCACGTCCATTTGTAGGAGAAGCGGGTAACTGGAAACGTACTGCGAATCGTCATGACTATGCGCTTAAGCCTTTTGGTCGTACTGTTATGAATGAACTGCAAGATAGCGGATTTGATGTGATTGCTTTGGGTAAAATCGCAGATATCTATGATGGCGAAGGTGTAACCAAGGCTGTTCGTACCGTCTCTAACATGGATGGCATGGACAAGTTGTCTGAAACGATGGATGAAGAGTTCACTGGACTCAGCTTCCTGAACCTGGTTGATTTTGATGCCCTGTACGGTCACCGTCGTGATCCACAAGGTTATGCTCAGGCACTTGAAGACTATGATGCACGGCTGCCAGAGATTTTTGCCAAAATGACTAATGATGACCTGCTGCTGATCACTGCTGACCATGGTAACGATCCAACATACCGCGGTACAGACCATACACGTGAATATGTACCACTTCTTGCCTACTCACCGCGCTTCAGCGAGGGCAAAAAGCTTGATCTGCGCAGCACATTTGCTGACCTTGGCGCAACCGTAGCTGAGAACTTTGGAGTGAAAATGCCGGAATATGGTACCAGCTTCCTGAAGGATTTGAAATAAGTTTTTCAAAAACTGGATAGGGGAGGTCGGAGTAGCTTAAGCTGCTCCGGTCCTGCCATCATAATAGACTAATTGTATAACTGGAGGAGATTCATTCATGAGTACACATATTGGAGCAAAACCCGGAGATATCGCAGAAACGATCCTTTTGCCAGGAGACCCTTTGCGCGCGAAATATATTGCAGATACGTACCTCGAAGATGTTGTATGTTACAACGAAGTTCGTGGAATGCTCGGTTACACAGGTACATATCAAGGACACCGGATTTCGGTGCAAGGTTCAGGGATGGGAATTCCGTCCTTTGCAATCTATGCTAACGAATTGATCAGCGAATATGGCGTGAAAAACCTGATTCGTGTGGGTACTTGTGGCGGTATGCAGGAGCATGTACGTGTACGTGACGTCATCCTTGCACAAGCAGCATGTACAGATTCCAGCATGAACAAACACGTATTCGGTGGATATGACTTCTCACCAATCGCTACCTTCTCCCTGCTGAAAGAAGCATATGACCGTGCAACAGCTAAAGGTATGAAGATTCACGTCGGTAACGTATTCAGCTCCGATTCTTTCTACCGCGATGACCGTTCCATCACCGAGAAGTTGATGAAACACGGCGTACTCGGCGTAGAGATGGAAACAACAGCACTGTACACTATTGCTGCCAAGTTTGGTGTTAACGCACTGACCATCCTGACGGTAAGTGACCACTTGCTGACAGGCGAAGAAACATCTGCCGAAGAACGTCAAAAAACGTTCAACGACATGATGGTAGTTGCCCTGGACACCGCAATCACACTGTAATTGTTATATTCATAATCAATTGATGTGGATCGAAACTTTTGTTTTAAGCATGGAGTGAAGGAACCGGAATCGATTCTGAAGAAGCGTTAGCGTTCGCCTTTGTCTCCGAGTTTTCTCCATTGCAAATGGAATCAAAAAAACTTGGAGACAACAGCGATCTAAGGAACGATTCGGAGCCGTAACGGTTGCTGCACAAAGTGTTTTGTAGGATGACAACAAGATTTTGTTGCATATTATATTCATAATCAATTGATGTGGATCGAAACTTTTGTTTTAAGCACGGAGTGAAGGAACCGGAATCGATTCTGAAGAAGCGTTAGCGTTCGCCTTTGTCTCCGAGTTTTCTCCATTGGCAAAATGGAATCAAAAAAACTTGGAGACAACAGCGATCGAAGGAACGATCCGGAGCCGGAACGGACAAACAACAAAGTGTTCTATACAATCAATACACACACAAGGAGAGATCATCATGAGAATGGTAGACATTATTGCCAAGAAACGCGACGGAAAAGAACTGACAACAGCTGAGATTGATTTTGTGGTTCAAGGATACACACAAGGAGAGATCCCGGACTATCAAGTCAGCGCATGGGCGATGGCAGTATTTTTCAAAGATATGACAGACAAGGAACGCGCGGATCTGACGATGTCAATGGTGAATTCCGGTGAAACGATCGACCTGTCAGCTATCGAAGGCATCAAAGTAGACAAGCACTCCACAGGAGGAGTGGGCGATACAACAACACTGGTACTTGCTCCGCTTGTTGCTGCGCTGGATGTTCCTGTTGCCAAAATGTCCGGACGTGGACTTGGTCACACGGGTGGTACAACAGACAAGTTGGAATCCGTTGCTGGTTTCCACGTAGAGCTTGAAAAAGAAGAGTTCATTCGCCTCGTAAACGAACACAAGGTTGCAGTTATTGGACAAAGTGGTAACCTTACGCCTGCAGATAAAAAGCTCTATGCACTGCGTGACGTAACAGCTACCGTTAACTCCATTCCACTGATCGCCAGCTCCATCATGAGCAAGAAAATTGCAGCAGGTGCAGATGCGATCGTATTGGATGTTAAAACGGGTGCTGGTGCATTCATGAAAACAACGGAAGATGCTAAAGAACTGGCGCATGCTATGGTAAGCATCGGTAACAATGTTGGACGTAAAACGATGGCTGTTATCTCCGATATGTCCCAACCACTGGGTCTGGCGATTGGTAACGCGCTTGAAGTGAAAGAAGCAATCCTCACCCTGCAAGGTAAAGGTCCAAAAGATCTGGAAGAACTGTGTCTGGCACTTGGACGTCAGATGGTATTCCTTGCTGGCAAGGCAGATTCCTTGGAGCACGCTGAGGAGAAATTGAAAGAAGTGATCCAGAACGGTAAAGCACTGGAGAAATTCAAAGATTTCCTGGCAAACCAAGGCGGAGACGCTTCGGTTGTAGATCATCCAGATCGTTTGCCACAAGCACAATATCTGGTTGAAGTCCCAGCAGACAAAGACGGCTATGTTGCCGGAATCGTCGCTGACGAAATCGGAACTGCAGCAATGCTGCTCGGCGCAGGCCGTGCAACAAAAGAGTCCGAGATCGATCTCGCGGTTGGTCTGATGTTGAACAAAAAAGTCGGTGACCCAGTCAAAGCGGGTGAGTCCCTCGTAACGATCCATGCCAATCGTGAAGACGTAGCAGATGTCATCGCGAAGATCAAAGAAAACATTACAATTGCGGATCATGCCGATGCTCCTGTATTGGTTCATGATATCGTAACGGAATAATAGAATCAGAGCAGACGCGATGTAATCTCATGTCTGACTTAACATGAAAGCCCCGAAGCGATGTAATCCATCGCTTTGGGGCTTTTTGTCGTTGAGGTGCAAGTTGTTACTACGAGCAACTACGGGCTCTTTATTTTCTCATACGCCATCACCGAGTCCGCATTGGTATAAATGTAAGGCGTGGATGGCTCGGCTACAGGTGTCACCTTTGTTGCCCGAATCTCAATCGTATCCTTACCGCTCACCTGTGCAGACCCGATGCTGCCATCGATTTGCACCCAACTGTCTGTAGGGAAGCTATCCGCTTCTGGGATGTGAATCATCACGCCAAAGGGAGCCGCATCAGCAGGGCAGCACATGACCAGAAATCGTCCCAGCGCAAAATGTGATTCATGATCCATACTTTTGTCCCGATAAACGAACCCGGTTAAGGAGATATCTTTGCCTGCAAATTGTCGCTGGAACATATCGATCGTGCCGAGGGTTTCAGAGAAGATCTCGGGATAGACTCGGATGACCTGTTCTGCATACAACTTCTCCGCCAGTTCAGCGAATTCACGGCTATACTCGTCTGGGGGAATGAATTGTACTTTGGTAGCCGATGCAGGCTGAACGGTCGTTGGTTTTTGTGTGTGATCTTGTACATTCAATTGCGTTGCCGGATCAGGTAAAGGCTCTTTTCGACGAATCTCGGGAGGGGCATAGGTGAGAGACATGCCTTTCTGACTGGCCATGGAGCTGCCGAGCGCCCGATCAGGTAACAGAAACCCCAGCAACAAAGGGATGGCAATCAGACCATATACCATTGAGCTACGAAGGAACCCCGAGGGCGGTGGATGTTCACAGTCGCAATGAACCTCGTTTCTGCCGAACAGTCCATGCCATGCCATGATAACGGCAATAAAAGATAAGGGAACAGGGCAGCATAACAGCAGTTTTTGCATGATAGGCGCCAAATAATAATGAAGCGAGTCACTTGAATTCAAGTGAATAATGTATAGCGCAAGACCTCCTATCCAGACCGCACGGATCAAGTTATGCCATTGGATGACGTGTGACCTTGGAACAGGAGGGTTGGTCATCGTATAGATAGTGTGGTTCATAACATCACCTCATTTCTATTAATCGTCAGGATGAAAGTTCATGGGATTAACCATTTAGGTCATGAAGTATGTTGCTCAACCGTTATACCAGTAGGTTAATCAACCACGAGCCGGCAAAAACGAGCGTAATAATTGCTAGACTTAGACCAATAACAAACCGGGTACGGAAGGTCGAGAGCAGCATCAGGGTGCTTTTGAAATCCAGCATTGGGCCAAGCACAAGGAAGGATACCAGCGGCCCCAATGCAAACGTATGTGAGAACGCAGAAGCCACAAAAGCATCTGAAGTGGAGCAGAGAGACAATACATAAGCAAATCCCATCATAAACACATAGGAGGCGACAGGACCATTGCCAAGTGAGATCAGATCGCTGCGGCTAATGAATGTCTGGATGCAGGCTGTAATCAGGGCACCGATCACCAGATATTTGCTCATATCGACAAATTCATCTCCGGCGTGAATGAAGAAGCTACGCCAGTTTTTTACATGGTTATGATCATGTACATTTGCGTGCGCGCGAGGTTGCGCCATTTTAAAACCAGGATGTGTCTTAACCTCTGGCACTACGACTTTTGGTATCCGAAGGGGATTTCGACGAACGAACACATACACAAGCATGCCTATGGAAGCTGCTACAGCAAAGGCCAGTCCCATTCGGGCAATGGTAATCTCAGGATGGGAGGGAAAGGCGAGCAAGGTTGCGGTAAATACGATGGGATTGACTACGGGACCACTCAAGATGAACGTCACTGCGATATAGGCAGGCATGCCTTTGTGCATTAACCGTCTTACTACCGGGATCATGCCACACTCACAGATGGGAAAAATAATACCGAGCAGCCCTGCGACAAGTACACCGCCGATCGGATTCTTGGGTGTAAGTCTGCGGACCATTTCTTCGGATACGAACCACTGCATGAGCGAGGACAATAACACACCCATGAGCAGAAAAGGTGCGGCTTCAAGGAAAATACCTATGAATATGGTTTTCATATTTTGCAAAGCTTCACTGTTCCATGCTTCCTTCAGGTCTGGAGCCATTGTGATCAACACGGGAACAAGAAATGCACAAGGGATCAGGAAGGACAGGAGCTTCAAATTGGCTGCCATTTTCATGAAACAGACCTCCACAACTAGGACTTTGCTAAAATATATGCTTGTACATGCAGCAACATACATCATTCCTATGTTCTAATCAACATTTTTACGATTAATCAAGATTCTTCATCATATTAGAGTTGACAACCCAAAGAAAACTGCGGTATAGTTCGGATTGATCGTCATTAATAGTAATTATTACGATTAAAGGAAGGGAGCCTATTTTTTCTCTCTCATACTCATAAAGAAGATTAGTCAATCCAACTTAAGCAGAATGGAGGAAGCAGAAATGTCAGATCAACAGGTTCAACAGCGGGTTCCAGTAACAGTACTGAGTGGATATTTGGGTGCAGGCAAGACGACACTTCTCAATCATGTGCTTCATAACCGCGAGGGGATGCGGGTTGCTGTCATCGTCAATGATCTCAGTGAGGTTAATATTGATGCAGGTTTAATACGAGATGGTGGAGGGTTATCGCGCATTGATGAGAAGCTTGTAGAGATGTCCAATGGTTGCATCTGCTGCACATTGCGGGAGGATCTGCTGAAAGAAGTCGAGCGGCTGGCTTTGGATGGTTCTTTTGACTACATATTGATTGAATCCACTGGGATTGGTGAGCCGGTACCTGTTGCGCAGACGTTTACGTATATCGACGAGGAACTCGGCATTGATTTGACGAAATTCACTCGACTCGACACGATGGTTACGGTAGTCGATGCTGCCCAGTTCTGGCGTGATTTTTATTCCAAAGAAACACTGAAGGATCGTGGACAGGAAGCGGGGGAGGACGATGTTCGTGGAATCGTTCATCTGCTGACGGATCAGGTGGAATTCTGTGATGTGCTGATTCTGAACAAATGTGATTTGGTGTCGGAGGAAGAACTTTCGAAGCTTGAGAAGGCACTACATGCCATGCAACCGGAAGCTAAGTTGATTCGCACGACACATGGGCAGATTGATCCGAGAGAGATATTGAATACGGGACGTTTTGATTTTGAAAAAGCAAGCCAGTCCGCGGGTTGGATCCGCGAATTAATGAAAGAGGAACATACCCCGGAGACTGAAGAATATGGAATTCATTCATTTGTCTATCATCGTAAACGTCCATTCCACCCAGAACGCTTACTGCGTTGGATTGCGAAATGGCCAGATAACATCGTGCGATCCAAAGGTCTGATGTGGCTGGCGACAAGAAACCATATGGCAATCTCTTTCAGTCATGCAGGCACATCGAAGCAGCTTGCGCCAGCAGGAATATGGGTAGGTGCGATGAGTGAAGAGGAAAGGCAACTTCATTTTGGCGACACGCTGCCAAGCATACCGGACTGGGAGGATGAGTGGGGTGACCGGGTAACTAAATTAGTATTCATCGGCATTGACATGGACCGGGCAGAGATTGAACGTACATTGGATGAGACTCTTCTTACGGAGGAAGAGATGTTAATGAACTGGCGTGAACTGAAAGACCCTTTTCCGGCGTGGAGTTGACAAAAGAAAATCCATAGTCTAATATCATTAAATAGTAATTATTACGATTAAATAAGAGGAGGCAACAACCATGAGAGTCATTGTAACCTTAGCCTGCACCGAGTGCGGGGACCGCAACTACACAACAACCAAGAACAAGCGTAACCATCCAGAGCGTCTGGAGATGAAGAAGTACTCCCCTCGTTTGAAGAAAATGACGATCCACCGGGAAACCAGATAAATTTTTTTGTTGTTTTTAAATCGTAATATTTACGAAAAGAGGGAAAGGCATGATACTATCCTCCATGCGTGATGTTGTATTTGGATATGGCAAAGAGCCGGTCATTGATCAACTGTCGCTGGATATCCATTTGGGAGAGTTCATAGGCATTACTGGCCCCAATGGTTCTGCCAAAACAACCCTGTTAAAGCTGCTGCTGGGGCTATTGAAGCCCTGGAGCGGCACGATACATATGAATCCGCAGTTGAAACGTGGGAACAAGTCCAATATCGGTTATGTGCCCCAGCAGGTGGCATCGTTTAATAGTGGATTTCCCAGCACGGTGAACGAACTGGTCCGATCCGGATGTTATACCAGACTGGGACTATTCCGAAGATTTACATCGGAACAGGATGCCATCGTTGAACGCAGTTTGCGTGAGGTCGGCATGTGGGAATATCGGAATACACGTGTTGGTGAGCTGTCCGGTGGACAGAAACAGCGGATCTGTATTGCCAGAGCTATGGCTGGGCAACCGCAGGTTCTGGTACTGGATGAGCCAACAACGGGAATGGACAGCCACAGCCGTGAAGGATTTTACAATCTGATGCGCCACTATGCTGATGTTCATGGGTTAACCATTATTATGGTTACTCATGGGCTGGAAGAGATGGGGAATCGATTGGATCGAACGATTACTCTGGAGCGGCAAGAAAGTGAGGAATGGCAGTGTTTGAGTACGAATTCATGCAACGTGCCTTCTGGGCAGGTGGACTGATTGGGGTCATAGCTCCGATTCTGGGTGTCTATCTGATGCTCAGGCGGCAGGTCCTTATGGCAGACACGTTATCCCATGTCTCACTCGCAGGGGTGGCGCTCGGTTCGGTCATGAATCTTAACCCGGTAATCTGCGGATTCGCCATTGCCATTATCGGTGCATTACTGGTTGAACAACTCCGGCGAAGTTACCGAACCTACAGCGAGGTACCTGTGGCGATCATCATGACTTCGGGGCTGGCTCTTGCAGTGGTATTGATGAGTCTCAAAACCAATCTGTCCAAAACATTCAGCTCATACTTATTTGGATCTATTGTCGCGGTTAGCGATATGCAGTTGTGGATGATGGCAGGGGTATGTGTCACGGGATTGCTTTTTTTCATCATTCTCCGAAGACCGCTCTATAGCTTTACGTTTGATGAAGAGACAGCTTCCATTGGAGGCGTTCAAGTGAAAGGATTATCGTTTGCATTTGCCATTCTGACAGGAATGACTGTAGCATCAGCCATGCCGATCGTCGGTGTGCTACTGGTGTCTGCTCTCATCGTATTGCCCGCTGCCTTGGCACTAAGAGTGTCTCGCAGTTTTACAGCAGCCATCATTGTCGCGGTAATTACAGGTTTAATCGGTATTTTTAGCGGACTCACAACATCTTATCATCTGAATACACCACCGGGAGGAACAATTGCACTCATCCTGTTGGTCTTCCTATTGACTGGAGTATCAGCGCAAAAGCTGATTGCACGATATAACCGCAAGCGTCACCGTAAAGAAACGAAATCACAGCACGTCATTCTGGTCAACCATTCTAGGAGGAATACATCACATGAAATTCAGTAAAAAAGCAACGCTTGGATTGTTGTTCAGTCTCACACTTATCGTCGCAGGCTGCGGACAAAAATCCGCTTCTGATGCAAATACAAGTTCTACGGGTGCTGCTAATACGGTCTCCACAGAGAATGAAGCAGCAAAATTAAACGTGCAGGTTAGTTTCTATCCCATGTACGAATTCACTAAAAATGTAGCAGGTGACCTAGCGGATGTACATACCCTCGTTCCAGCAGGAATGGAGCCTCATGATTGGGAGCCCACACCGCAAGATATTGCCAGCATTGAAAAAGCGGATGTGCTTGTATACAACGGTGCGGGTATGGAATCATGGATGGATCAGGTCACCGGAAGTCTAAGTAACGCTTCGCTCATTCAGGTGGAAGCAAGCAAGGGCATCAACCTGCTTGAGGGTGGAGAGCATGATCACCATCATGAAGATTCAGAGGCAACAGAACATGAGCACGATCATGACCATGCGAATGAAGCGACTACAGAAGAACACGACCACGATCATGATGCCGAGGCAGAAGAAGGACATGATCACGATCACGGTGGACTCGATCCCCACGTATGGCTGTCGCCTGCACTGGCTGTCAAAGAAGTACGCAATATTGAAGCAGGATTAGCGCAGGCTGCTCCAGAACACGCTGAACAGTTCAAGCAGAATGCAGATGCTTACATTGCTCAACTGGAGTCACTGGATCAGGACTTCAAGACCGCTGTGACGGATAGCAAACGCAAGGATTTCATCACCCAACACGCTGCATTTGGTTATCTGGCTAAAGAATATGATCTGCAGCAGGTACCTATTGCCGGGCTATCCCCTGAGCAGGAACCTTCAGCAGCGCAGATGGCATCCGTTATTGATTTTGCGAAAGAGCATCAGGTGAAGACGATTTTCTTCGAAACATTGGTTTCATCCAAAGTGTCTGAGACGATTGCAAGTGAAGTGGGGGCCAAGACGGCTGTATTGAACCCGATTGAGGGACTCACCGAGGAAGAAATTGCGGCGGGAATGGACTACATTAGCGTGATGAAACAGAATCTGGAGGCACTGAAACTGGCGCTGAACGAATAATAAAAGATCAATTTGATGCCTGTCACCGAAAAGGGTACAATAATACAACATGCTGAGGAATGGAGTGCCATTCCTTTGCCTTTTTGCGAAGCAGAGAGCACAGTGATGTGCTCTCTGCTTCGTTTAAGGTGACCGGATTGAGAAGAAACAGGAGGAAGCAGTAGATGAATTCAAATGAGGAACATGAAGTGCTGTTAAGTGAACAGCCCACCCATCTGTGGAGACGGCGCAAGCTGGAGCTGATGAATTGGACGGAGCGTGACAAACATACAGTATCCGCGAAGAAAACGGAGATATGGAATGGCGTTGAAGTGGATGCCGAGCTTGTGAACGCATTGTCTGTACTTCAGAATGCGGGAGTAAAGACGGAATTTTCATGTGCAGGGGTGAGTCCGCTGGATGAACCTGTCGATCATTCCCTCTATGCTTATGTTACCCTGATACAAAGTGAAGTTGCGGATCAATTCGTGCACTATGCTCTCCGTCAGATGCGGAATCGACTGCTCGTTACGCTAGAGACTGAAAAGGGCCGCTATGATCTATCTTCTTTTTTCATTGGACACAATCGGAGCTTCTGCTGGTGGATGGAGCACTGTGCCCGACAGTTTGGAAGCCGAAACGAATCGAGCGAAAAAAGCGTAGTATAAAGGATAGGCTTGTTTACTTGATTGTTTACTTGAAGGTAAAGGAGGTATACACGATTGAATAAGTGGGTCAAAACGATACTTTTTCTACTAGGCTCCGTCTTTCTTACACGATTCATCCCATTTTCGTCCTTGTTCCGTAACCTGGATACGATGATTCACGAATTCGGTCATGCACTAATGACACTGGTATTGTCCGGTAAAGTGCTGCGCATTGAATTGTACGCTGATCATAGTGGTGTAACTTACTCTTCCATGCTGACGCCAGGCAGATCGATCATGGTTTCTCTTGCGGGATATATCAGTGCATCACTGTTCGCCTGGCTGTTGTTCTACTTATACCGCAAAGGCTTGCACATGTGGGGACTCGGTATTATGACGGCTGTCGCTCTGGTGTCACTCCTGTTATATGTAAGAGGGGAGTTTGGCATGTTATGGCTGACCGGGTTCATTGTACTGAACGTTGTCATTATGATTTTTGGTGCCAAGATCGTGAAGTTCTATTATCTGTTACTGGCGTTTCTTACGCTGGAAGAGTCGGTCGTTAGTGCCGTATACGTTGGATTAATGTCTTGGACTCAGCCTTCACGGGCAGGGGATGCAGCGAATCTCGCTCAGCAGACGTTCCTTCCCGCGCTGTTCTGGGGCACGTTGTTCGCTTTGTTTGCACTGTGGTGTGCGAACAGAGCACTCGGTCTCTTTTTCCGCAAAGAAAGCACTTCGCGATCGTCACGGTCTCGGGGATTACGAAGAGCTTAACGTTGTATAGTAACACCAGAAAGCACTTCCTTTTTCGACAAAGGAGGTGCTTTTTACTTTATTTCCCCAATTCGTCCCATAAGACGTAAAAGTAATAGATTTCTTCCATGATCGCCTGATCATCCTCTGCTGCAATGCCGCCTTTGATCCGTGCTAGGACACCGAGTATATCATAGATCATCTCACGTTCCACACTGTATTGAATTCGGTTGACGATTTGATCCCAGGCCTTCATTGCATACTCAACCTGGGACTTGGCTGCCGTCCACTGTTTGCTCTCAACGTGCTTTTCCAGCTTCTGCACTGATTCGAGCAATCGATCTTGGGTACCAAATGGTTTTTTGAGATATGTTCCGCCAGCCATGATCGCTACGAATAACAAGATCAAAAAGATCGGAAGTACATATAGCAACCAGAAACGTGTTTTCATTCAACCACCTCCCGCAATGTGAACATTTAGAATGGTCCTTCATAGTCACCCATATCCACTTTCTCGTTAAAACGATCATCGAAGAGATCAATGTACAATTTGTCATTGGGTAAAATGGCAGCAAATGCAATATCCTGAATCGTTATTTTTTTCTTTTTTAACTGTTCGGTAAGCCACTGGATGTCCTTATGTCTCTCATACAGGTTCTGTTTGATCAGAACACCATCAATGATCAGTTCGGTCATCAGCTTGCTTTTCGGCGGATGCATATGCATATCTTTAGCTGTAAGAGGCTGATTCTCCGGTTTTAACACCACAGAGAGACTTCCATCGGGTTCCATGATTGCATAGTTGATTGT
The DNA here is from genome assembly GCF_059759055.1 of Paenibacillus sp. GQ49. Taxonomy (NCBI): domain Bacteria; kingdom Bacillati; phylum Bacillota; class Bacilli; order Caryophanales; family Paenibacillaceae; genus Paenibacillus; species Paenibacillus sp. GQ49. The sequence continues at coordinate 131,046 of NZ_JCAXEL010000008.1, read as the reverse complement.
AGTGATATCAAATACATCCTTTTGGCGAAGCATGACGGTCAGTTCGTCGAATTTCACACGCATTTTATGCAGGTTTTGTTCCAGAATTTTGCCTTCCTGAATCACCAGGGTAGGATCGGAATCCATCAATTTGGAGAGAGTTCGATTTTTCATCGTTATGAACTGAAATATGATTGTAATGACTGTGAAAATGGTCAAGGCGACAAAATGAATCCATGCTTTAGAGGATAACTCCGTCGCAAATGTTCCTGCGATGGAACCGATGGTGATCCCGTTAATGTAATCAAAATACGTCAAGTTACCCATCTGTTGTTTGCCCAGTACCCTTGTATAGATGATCAAGGTTATAAAGGCGATAATCGACCGTACGGCAACAACCCATGTTTCTTCCATCATGTATGTATCACCTTCCTTTACTTCACTTCGCATAGTACTATAACAAGCTTTTCCTATGCTGGAGGATCTTATGCTTGAACGCAAAAAACCGAAACCTGGGTATGTATCCCAAGCTTCGGTCTCTAAAATTCTCTATATTAGTTGAACTGATTATTTACACGTAACGGAGAGGAAAGAAAAAACTTTCATCGGAGTGTCTGTGTAAGAAATCGTTAAACACCGGAATAGGCCATAAATCCGCCATCTACCGGAATGACTGTACCAGTGACAAAGCCGGACTGTCTTTCATCCGCAAGCCACATCAATGTACCAAGCAGGTCTTCCGGCTTGCCAAAGCGGCGCATGGGTGTATGAGCAATAATTTTACTGGAACGTTCCGTTGGTGAGCCGTCTGGTTGCAGTAATAAATTACGGTTTTGCTCGGTCAGGAAGAACCCGGGTGCAATAGCATTGACACGAATTCCGGATTCGGCCAGATGCACGGCGAGCCACTGCGTGAAGTTGTTAATGGCTGCCTTCGCAGCGCTGTACGCTGGAACTTTGGTCATGGGCGATGGGGCACTCATGGAAGAAATGTTTATGACAGTAGCGGGAACATCGCGCTCTATCATATGTTTTGCAAAGATCTGAGTGGGGATGAGAGAACCGACAAAATTCAGATCCATCACTTGACGAAATCCCTCTACACTTACATCGAAAAATGTAGTGACATCGCTCTTTTCCAGATCTTCCAATCTAAAAATTTCATTTGTGGTGTTGGCACTGGCATTATTGCCACCCGCGCCATTGATCAGAATATCACATGGTCCAAGCTGTTCCAGCACCGCATCTGCCGCAGCTTGCACACTATCGGCCTGGGTTACGTCACAGGCAATAGCAATCGCTCTGCCACCCGCAGCTTCAATCGCAGCTACAACTTCCTGTCCCTTGGACACCGTGCGGTTCAGGATGGCTACACTTGCACCGTGCCGAGCGAGTTCTTCCGCCATGGAGCGGCATAATACTCCAGCACCTCCGGTGATTACAGCCGTTCTGCCTTCGAGACGAGATGAGCGTTCATATTGGTGTTCACTCATGCTTTTGCCCTCCTTTGCAGGGAATCCCAGACGCCCCAGAGATACATGATCCCCAAAGCCCGGTCATAGAGTCCATAACCAGGTCGGCACTGTTCTCCCCAGAGATGACGACCGTGGTCGGGTCTTGCATAACCTTCATAACCGATATCGTGATAAGCCTCAACAACCCCTGCAATATCAACACTGCCATCCTGACTGCGATGTGAGGTTTCAATAAAGTCGCCATTATCGTAGATTTTTACATTACGAATGTGGGCAAATGGAATCCGATCCTTGAACTCGTGTATCATCCCGATGATGTCATTATCGGCATTCGCTCCCAAAGAGCCGCTGCATAACGTCACGCTATTGTAAGGGCTATCATAAAGATTCAAATATTTCCGAACATTCTCCTGACTTGTAATAATCTTTGGTAATCCAAAGATTGGCCATGGCGGGTCATCCGGATGGATGGCCATTCGAATCCCCAGCCGTTCGGCTGTAGGCATAATCTCTTGCAAGAAATAACGTGCGTGCTCCCACATATGATCCTCGGTTACATCCTTGTAGGCTTCGAACAGACCTGTTAAATACTGCAATCGTTCTGGTTCCCAACCTGGCATGGTGAGTGCGGAGTTTTCCGTAATGCGTCGAACGAGTTCTAGAGGTTCTATATCTGCGAGTTTACTGTGCTCATAGAAGAGGGCCGTTGAGCCATCCTCCATTTCCTTGTGCATATCCGTGCGAAGCCAGTCGAAGATCGGCATAAAGTTGTAACAGATGACCTTCACACCAACTTGAGCCAGTTTCTCCATTGTTTTAATATAGTTCGCAATGTATTTATCCCTTGATGGCAGGCCTAACTTGATATCCTCATGGATGTTCACACTCTCAACGACATCCAGATGTAACCCGGCCTTGTCCGCTGCTGTTTTGACAGCGAGTATTTTGTCCATCGGCCATTCCTCACCAGCTGGAACATCGTGCAGTGCCCACACAATACCTTCAACACCCGGAATCTGCCGGATATGATCCAGCGTTACCGTATCATTACCTTCGCCGAACCAGCGAAAAACCATTCTCATCACGTTCACCTCATCATGAATAGTAGGAAGAAAAATTCAGTCATTGAAAATAGGACGGATATGTATCCTGCAGGACAGCCAAATCGGTGACAGTTAAATGCAAATGTTCCTGCATCAGTCGCTCTGCTGTGTCGGCATCATGCTGCTGAATGGCCTTGACCATAGACCGGTGCTGTTCAATCAGGTGATCCCACTGGTGGTCCGAGGACAGGCGTAACATGCGACTTCGATTCAAATGTACATTCATCTGCTGGATAACAGTCCAGGTGTTGCTTTTGTTGCAGCCTGCAAAAAGAGTGCTATGGAATTCCTCATCCAATTGGAACATTCGTTCATCATCCGGTTTGACCCTGCATTCCTGTTGCCACGCAAGGTTCTGTTCAAGAGCTACCATCTGTTCGTTCGGAAAGTTCTCGCAGGCGAGCCTGATTACGGCTCGTTCGAGCTGTTCACGCATGAACCGTGCTTCCTCAACGAGATCGACCTGAATCAGAGAGACGTATGTGCCACGCTGTGGATACACTTCCAGCAGACCTTCCTGTGCAAGCCTTACAAAACTTTCTCGAACAGGTGTCCGGCTGACCTGGAACTCCAGCGAAATTTCCTTCTCAGAAATAGCTGTTCCCGGAGGCATTTTCAAACTCAAAATGAGTTGTTTCAGCGTGAAGTAAACGACATCTCGCGTTGAGTAAGACTGCTTATTATTCATGGAAGACATATTGCTCGCAACAGGTAACAAACCGGCTTTGGATGATAACTTTGGGGTATATTCCACAACTTCAACTCCTTCAATGACATACTACCATACTTGTATGGTAGTATGGAAGCGCTTTATAAGTATTATATTAAATTTAGTTGATGGTTCACTTGCAGTTCAAGTAATTAAAGAGTACAATTCAGTCATTAGGTTCGAATGTTTAAACCAACAGACACCAAACGGAGAAAATAGACGTAGAAATAATGAAGAAGAAATAGTATAGAGGTGAAACCGTGGGACAAAAAGCAATTAGCGTTTTTCAAACCTGTATTCCGTTATTTCAGGTGTTAAGTGACAACCATCGTCAATCCATTTTGCTGACACTTACCGAGAAGGGCAGAATGACGGTAAATGAAATTACCGAACAATCCAGCCTATCCCGCCCAGCCATATCTCATCATCTCAAGCTGTTGTTAGAGAAGGGACTTATATCTGTGGAACAGAAGGGGACACAGCGCTATTATTCGGCTTCATTGAATGCATCGGTGGAACTGCTGAAGGAACTGGTAGCTGCTTTGGAAGAAGAGTGTCTGTAGAGTAATAGTGATCAAACATGCTTTTGCATGTGTCTTATAGGTTCGTAAGTTTAAACGCTTGATCAATAATGAATAGAGGAGTATGTATATATGACAACGACGATACAGGAAGTAACCAGTCAGGAAGTTGAACAGATCTTGGAGCAGCAACGACAGTTCTTTCGTTCCGGGGCAACACGATCGGCAGAAGCTCGAATTGCCCGTCTGACCCAACTGAAGCAGGCCATTCAAAAGTACGAATCCAGACTGACAGAAGCTCTCTATCAGGATTTGGGCAAAAGTGAGTTCGAATCCTACACAACCGAGATCGGATTTATGATGGATAGCATCACACACACCATTCGTAAAGTGAATAAATGGGTGAAACCCGTTAAAGTGAAAACGCAAATGGCACTCCTTGGTTCGAAAAGTTATATCATACCCGAACCCTACGGGGCGGTTCTAATTATCGGACCGTTTAATTATCCTTTTCAACTCTTAATCGAACCATTGGTTGGTGCGATTGCAGCAGGTAACACAGCCGTGCTCAAAGCGTCAGAGAATACACCTGCGGTGTCCGCTGTTGTACGTGAAATGATTGCGAGCGTGTTCGAACCGGCATACGTACAAGTGCTTGATGGTGCAAAAGATACAACGACAGCGCTGATTAACGCGCCATTCGACTATATCTTTTTTACAGGCAGTGTACCGGTAGGCAAGATTGTGATGGAGGCAGCTGCCAAAAATCTCGTTCCCGTTACGTTAGAACTTGGAGGCAAGAGCCCTGTCATCGTGGATGAACAGGCGGATATCAAAGTAGCAGCTGAGCGCATTATATGGGGCAAACTGCTCAATACAGGACAGACCTGTATCGCACCCGATTATTTACTTGTGCATGAGCGCGTGAAGGAAGCGTTAATTACAGAGATGAAGGCAGCAATCGTGTCTTTCTTTGGTTCGGATATCCAGCACAACAAGGACTATGGGCGAATCGTGAACAAGGGACATTTTAAACGTCTGACAACTCTGATTGAACGGGATCACGCCAAAGTGATCTATGGGGGAGCTTCGGATGAGGAAGATCGCTTCATTGAACCTACGCTGATTGATGCGGAGTCCTGGGAAGCAGCAACGATGGAAGATGAGATTTTTGGACCGATTCTGCCGATCATTAGCTACCGTAATCTCGATGAAGCCATTGTAGAAATCGTCAAGCGGCCGAAACCACTCGCCTTGTATCTGTTTACTTCCGACACCCAGATTCAGGACAAAGTGCTGCGTGAAGTTTCTTTTGGAGGCGGCTGCATTAACGACACCATCACGCATGTTGCTAATCCGCGTCTGCCGTTTGGTGGTGTTGGTCATTCGGGTGTTGGTTCGTATCATGGGCAGTACAGCTTCGAAACCTTCTCTCATCTCAAAAGTGTACTGAAAAAAAGCACCAAATTGAATCTGCCGATTCTGTATCCACCGTATGATAACAAGCTGAAGTTGATTAAGCGTTTGTTGAAATAAAAAATAAGAAAGACAAACAGCCTGCTACTGGACTTCATTCCAGAGCAGGCTGTTCCTGTCGGTAACGGGATGGTGACATGCCGGACCAGCGCTTGAACTGACGACTGAAATGGGCGATATCCTTATAACCAAGCATGACGGCAATATTTTGAACGGACAGCTTCGGATTGCCCAGAAGAAGCTTCGCTTCATGCAAAACCAACTGGGACAATACAGCACGTGGAGACTGACCGAACACCTCCTTAAACACTCGATTACAGTGAGAAGAACTGATGCCCAGCTCTGCTGCTATATCATCAATGCCATAGTGACCGTTGGACTTGTGTCCCTGTTTGAATTGCTGACTCATCAGGCCTTGCAATCGATTACGAATCTGGTGGGCGAGTTCGATCTTCTCGTGTCCGTCGGTAAACCATTGCGCTGCCTCTTGCGAGACCGCCTCCCACAGATGGCCAAATAGTTCAAATACCGCAGATTGCAACTGCATGCGCTGCACCATTGTACTTGCTACTTCATCATCCGCAGATGACATCAATTTGCGCAAAACAGGCTCGATCTGCTGCGTAACCGGACTATCTGCACTGAATCGTACTTGTTTGATGCGCGCAAGCAACGATAGGAACAACTGATCATCAATGTCAAAATGCATGCAAAAATACGTGAATCCCTTGCCGTTATGGCTCTGGCTGGAATGAATACTTCCCGGAGGAATCAGGAGTAGTTCGCCAGCCTTTTGAATATATAGGGTGCCGTTCACCATCATGCGTTGCTCGCCTTCCGTGACATAATTCAATTCATATTGAGGGTGCTCATGCGCCGGATAATCCCAGTCCGTACCGACACTTCGTAAATGAATGGCGAACAGATTAACCGTTGTTTGCACATCTGGATAAAAAACTTCATGGACACTTTCTCCCAAAGTAGGAGGCAAATACGTTGAAGACATGGAAGATCCTCCTTTATTTAGAGGTTGTTCAAAAAGTGCGATTTTGAACATGCACTTATATCAAATGGAATGTTTTTGTGTAACCGCTTTAATTCATTATAGTCTATCAGCTTGATTTGGGTAAATATCCGATTGATTTGATCATGGTCGGAGGTGGAACCACGTGTTAGGATGGGGCTAATGAAAACGTATGCATACCATTCTGAGAGGGGTTATGATTCATGAGCACATTCAAATCCATCTTTTATAATGCACATCACGCACCGATTGGTGCTTTTGCGAGTTTTACACTGGGTTACAAAGGAGCCAAAGGCGGGCTGGGTCTTGAACTCGGCAAGCCGGCTGACCAGAATGTATATATTGGATTACAATCTCGCGATGGCGACAATTATCAGGCGCTTCCTTTTTATGAAGCTTCCGAGGATGAGAGCAGCCGCTATGATGTAGAGAAGTTGGAAAATGGGGACCCGGCGTCGACAACAGCGACCAAAGTTCCACAACCTCTTATTACGGCTTTTCGCGATGAAGATATTACGCGTGAATTTACCTCAGGTACGGATACGTGGACTGCTGGAGATCTGACGTTCCGTATCTACTCGCCTGTACGTCCAGTACCTGATCCAACGAATGGGGATCGTGAAGAATTAATGGATGCACTCGTACCTGCCGTATTGGTTGAGATGACAATTGATAATACGGAAGGTCAACAATCCCGCAAAGCCTACTTTGGTTATCAGGGCAATGATCCGTACTCTGCGATGCGTCTGATTGGGGGACCGGAAGGTGGCTCCATCACAGGTGTGGGACAAGGTCGACTTACAGCGATTATGTCAGCAGATGACGGACTGTGGCCCGCACGCGGATTTACGCTGGAGAAACTGTTGCAGGAGAAACATCAGGAGAATCTGGCATTTGGACTTGGTTCAACAGCTGCACTACTGATGGAGGTTCCGGCTGGAGAGAAACGTACGTATCAATTCGCAGTATGTTTCTATCGCGGGGGCATTGTGACGACAGGAATGGACACAACGTATTGGTATACGCGGTACTTCTCCGATATTCAGGCTGCAGGAGAGTATGCACTTCAACGCTTCAGTGAGTTGACTGCATCCTGTGGAGAGGTTGAACAACGCCTTGGATCGGCTGCTTTGACCGAAGATCAATCATTCATGCTTGCTCATTCCATTCACAGCTATTATGCCAGTACTCAACTGCTGGATGCCGATGGTGAGCCACTCTGGGTGGTGAACGAAGGGGAGTATCGGATGATGAACACACTTGATCTGACGGCTGATCAGTTGTACTTCGAGCTTGCCTTGAATCCATGGACGGTGCGTAATGAGCTGGAGTGGTTTGTGAAACGATACAGTTATACGGATCAGGTTCGTTTCCCGGGGGAAGAGAAGTTATATCCGGGCGGAATTACCTTTACCCATGATATTGGTGTTGCCAATGTGTTCTCACGCCCTGGACACTCGGCATATGAGCTGGTTGGCATTGACGACTGTTTCTCACAGATGAGCCACGAGGAACTGGTGAACTGGCTCTGCTGCGCGACAGTATACATTGAACAGACACAGGATCAAGCTTTTGTGAAAAACATGTTGCCTGTTATCCAGGATTGCTTCGAAAGCATGCTTAATCGTGACCATCCCGACGCAGAGCAGCGTAACGGTCTGATGGGTCTGGATAGCAGCCGCACCCAAGGTGGAGCGGAGATTACAACTTACGATAGCCTGGATGTGTCACTTGGTCAGTCTCGCAATAATATCTATCTGGCGGGTAAATGTTGGGCGGTCTATGTTGCATTGGAGAAGCTGTTCGCAACTGAGAAGTTGGCCGATCTGTCCCATCAAGCAGGGCTTCAAGCGGATCGCTGCGCTGCCAGTATTGCTGCACAGTTGACTGATGGCGGCTACATTCCAGCTGTTATTGCAGAAAATAATGATTCTCGAATCATTCCGGCGATTGAAGGTTTGGTGTTCCCGTACTTTACAGGCTGTGAAGCAGCACTGGATGTCAATGGTCGTTTTGGACCTTATCTGAAAGCACTCCAAACTCATCTGAACACGGTTCTTGTACCGGCAACATGTCTGTTCGAAGATGGGGGCTGGAAACTGTCCTCAACAAGCAATAACTCGTGGCTGAGCAAAATCTATTTGTCCCAGTTTATCGCTAGAGAGCTGCTGGGTGTGGAATGGAATGAGACAGGCAAGGCAGCAGACGCGGCTCATGTCAACTGGCTTCTGCATCCGGAGGAATCCTACTGGTGCTGGAGTGACCAGATCCTGTCTGGTGTGGCGGTTGGCAGCAAGTACTATCCGCGTGGTGTAACGTCGATTCTATGGCTACTCGAAGGAAAAGGGAATCGCCTTGCGCAGATCTATGCGAGCAAGGAGGCGGTACAATGAGCCAATCCGTCGTTCAATCTGTCTTGTCGGGTCCACAGTACGATGCGTGGCTGGGGTATCACTCTGAATTGCCAGAAGCGAATGGACTTGCTCAAAAGACGGCTCCTGCGTGGAGCAAGCTGATATTGGTGGGAGAGGACCATGGAGTGATCACAACAGCTCTGACCGAACTTTCACGGGGACTGGAAAGGTTATATGGCGTGAAACCGTCGGTCAGTCATCTGTCTGATACTCAGGAAAGTGAACGGGACAATCATGCTTCCGCTCCCGCAATACAAATCGGCACTTGGACAGGGAGCGATACCGTGGCCGGGTTGTTCAGCGAGACAGAGCGTTCAACTGTTCAAGGAGAAGGGTACATCATTCGTGAGAACGAGACCGAGGGTGTGCTGGTCATTGGATCAGAGACCCCCCAAGGTGTGCTCTATGGTGCATTCCATCTGCTTCGAGAGTTGACAATGGATCAAGGAAGTGCACATGAGGCGGATAGCGCTGTGAAGAAGTGGAGCTTCATTACAGAGCAGCCAACGAATGCGCTACGGATGATTAATCAGTGGGATAACGTGGACGGCAGCATTGAGCGTGGTTACGCAGGAGAATCCATTTTCTATGATAACGGGGAATTCACGCTGGACTTGGGACGCATCCGGGATTACGCACGTTTGCTCGCTTCCACGGGAATCAATGCCATATCGATCAACAACGTCAATGTTCACCGCCGTGAGAGTCTGTTTCTGACAGAACGTTATCTTAGTGATGTGGCGAAGGTTGCCGCTGAATTCAGAGCGTATGGTATTCGATTGTTCCTGAGCGCCAACTACGCAAGTCCAATTGAGATTGGTGGTTTACGTACGGCTGATCCGCTGGATGCGCAGGTACGGGAATGGTGGAACATTCAAACGGCCAAGGTGTACGCAGCGATTCCGGATTTTGGCGGTTACCTGATCAAGGCAGACTCCGAGAATCGTCCGGGACCGTTCACGTATAACCGTGATCATGCCGATGGTGCGAACATGCTGGCTGAAGCCCTTCGGCCATTCGGTGGATTGGTCATCTGGCGTTGCTTTGTCTATAACTGCAAGCAGGACTGGCGGGATCGTTCCACTGACCGTGCACGTGCAGCTTATGACCACTTTACGCCGCTGGACGGGCGTTTTGCCGAAAATGTCATTTTGCAGATCAAAAACGGGCCGATGGACTTTCAGGTGAGAGAGGCGGTATCCCCGCTGTTTGGTGCCATGGAAAATACAAATCAGGTGATTGAATTTCAGATTACACAGGAGTATACCGGGCAACAACGTCATCTCTGTTATCTGGTTCCTCAGTGGAAAGAAGTATTGGACTTTGACACATATGCCAAAGGCGAAGGTTCAGAGATCAAGCGAATCGCGGACGGTTCTCTGTATAAACGACCATACAGTGGCTTCGCCGCAGTATCCAATATTGGTGCAGATGCCTGTTGGACAGGACATCCACTCGCGCAGGCGAATCTATATGGATATGGAAGACTTGCGTGGAACCCGGAGCTGTCCGCGGAAGAGATTGCTGATGAGTGGGTGAGACTCACATTTGGACATGAAGACGAAGTTGTGCGGCAGGTTACGGGCATGCTTTTGACTTCACTAGATATCTATGAGAATTATACGGCGCCTCTCGGTGTAGGCTGGATGGTTAACCCGGAACATCATTACGGGCCGAATGTAGATGGATACGAGTATTCCAAATGGGGAACGTATCACTTTGCCGATTGTCATGGCATTGGTGTAGATCGCACCGTGAACAGCGGCACAGGATACACTTCACAGTATCACCCTGAGAATGCTGATCGTTATGAGTCCGTAGACACCTGTCCGGATGAGCTGATCTTATTTTTCCATCACGTGCCGTACACCCATGTTCTGCATTCTGGTAAAACGGTCATTCAGCATATTTATGATACACACTTTGAAGGTGTTGTGCAGGCAGAGGCGTTAGCCGAGATATGGAGACAGCTGGAGGGCAAAATCGACCCGGTTATTTTCAGCAAAGTTGCTTCATTACAGGACAACCAGGCCGAACATGCCAAGGAATGGCGGGACATGATCAATACGTACTTCTATCGCAAGAGCGGCATTGCGGATGAACAAGGTCGAACAATCTATTGAGTGGAATTGGGAATGCGGATGAACTTGGTGTTATGAAGAAAAAAGATACCTTGTTTTCTTTGATGTACAATAGACAGCATGGACATACATGAGGAGGAGAACCGTATGGGACAACATCAACTACCCGAGACCATGAAGGCCGCTGTCATGACAGAGCCAGGACACATTATTATTGAGGAACAACCCGTCCCGCAACCGGCAGCGGATGAGGTGTTAATCCAGGTAATGGCTGTCGGGGTGTGTGGCTCGGATGTGCATTATTTTGAACATGGACGCATTGGCAGATTTGTGGTGGAGAAACCGATCATTCTGGGTCATGAGTGTGCTGGGATCATTGCTGCTGTTGGCTCGAACGTATCACGTCTGAAAACAGGGGATCGGGTTGCTATTGAGCCTGGGGTGACTTGCGGACGCTGCACGGCATGTAAGGAAGGTCGTTATAACCTGTGTCCGGATGTACAATTTCTGGCGACCCCTCCGGTGGATGGGGCATTTGTACAATACATGGTGATGCGTGAAGATATGGTATTCCCGATCCCGGATCATCTGTCTTATGAGGAAGCAGCTATGAACGAGCCATTCTCTGTTGGTATTCACGCTGCACGCCGTAGCAAGTTGGCTCCGGGTACAACCCTGGCGATTATGGGCATGGGTCCCGTTGGACTCATGGCCGTGGCTGCTGCCAAATCTTTCGGTGTAGAGAAGATCATAGTAACGGATCTGGAGGAAGTTAGGCTGGAAGCAGCTCGCCGCATGGGTGCCACGCATACCATTAATGTGCGGAATGAAGATGCGCTGGCTGTGATTCGCGAGTTAACAAATGGTGTGGGTGTTGATACTGCATGGGAAACAGCGGGGAATCCGAAGGCGCTACAATCTGCTCTGTATTCACTTCGACGTGGAGGGAAACTTGCGATTGTGGGCTTGCCTGCACAGGACGAGATCCCACTCAATGTTCCATTTATTGCGGACAATGAAGTTGATATCTATGGCATATTCCGTTATGCCAATACGTATCCGGCAGGAATTGAATTTCTGAGCTCCGGGCAGCATGCCGTGATGTCCCTGATTACAGATCGTTATTCACTCGAAGAGACACAGCAAGCGATGGAGCGTGCATTACACAATAAAAGTGGCAGTCTGAAGGTCATGGTTTATCCGAACGGTATGTAAGAACAGCCTGGAAAGAGTCCTGCGGTTCAGGACTCTTTTTTGTTTTTTTTCACAAAAAAGTATGGGTCAAGCTCCCATAACATGGTATAATTCATGAAGATTTTAATATATAAATGGATACACACCATATTGGTGAATAAGTACTTAGCGAAAGGAACTGAAGGTTGTGAGAGTACATGAATTTATGATACACGCTGATTTTCATCGGGATGATCTGATGTCGGTATCTTCTCAAGCGTCGCGTTTTTCCTCGGATATTATTTTGTCGTATATGGAGTCTGAACATGAGCATCGTGTAGATGTCAAAAGCCTGCTTGGAATGGCGTTACTACCCATTCGATATGGTAGTGTTGTCAGATTACAGACAAGAGGCAGGGATGAACTGGAGGCTTTGGAGTACATGTTGAATGTACTGGAGAAAGGGACGGCGTGACACCTGATTAGGTGCAAAATCACAGATATCATATTTTTTTTAGCTATTCCTCAAAACCTGCTGGTACTTTGTCCAAAAAAAGAGTATAATAAAATGTAGTTTGATTCTAAAGAAGTACCCATATTAAAGGAGTGTAAATAGATTATGCCAAAAGTTGACATCCATCCAAAGACACAACTCGTAATTTTTTACGATGCAAGTGCTGATTTCAAATTCCTGAGTTCTTCCACGAAGTTCTCTAACGAAACTATGGAATGGGAAGACGGTAACTCTTACCCAGTAATCCGTGTGGACACTAGTTCCGCATCCCACCCGTTCTTCACTGGTAAACAAAGAAACGTGGATATCGGTGGCCGTGTTGATAAATTTAACCGTAAATACAACATCACCAAATAATTTTGTCCATACATTACAAAAAAACCTCGGGATTTGTCCTGAGGTTTTTTTGTGTACATTAAAAATTAATTCAACCAATTATTGCGCTTACAACACATTCGGATGTACACTAGGAAACAGAGTACGAACATATTGGAGGAGGAAATAGAGATGAGCAGCATCACACATATGGTAACGTTTACACTTTACGCGGGTAAAGATACACCGGAGGCCGAAGCCTTTTTGAAGGAAAGTTCGGATGCACTGGCTGTCATTCCTGGGGTAGAGCAATTTCAGGTTTTGAGACAGGTAAGTGAGAAGAACGAGTTTGACTACAGCTTCTCGATGGTCTTTGCAGATCAGGCTGCGTATGATGCATACAACAATCACCCGGTTCACCATCAATATGTAGAAGAGCGTTGGGAAAAGGAAGTCAGTCGCTTCCAGGAAATTGATCTTATTCAACATCATAATTAATAGTCTCCACATATAGGAAAAAAGTTGAACTACCATATACAGCATTGAACAATGCTGTATATCTCTCTGAATAACGCGTAATTAATGAACAAAAATATCATATTTCCGAAATCGTTTTCGACTATTTCGACCAAATAAATTCAAGGAGGTTTTCGCTGTTATGCAATTGGATCTCTCAGGAAAAACGGCTCTTGTTACAGGCGCAACCGGACAACTGGGGAGAGTCATCGCCCGCATGTTGGCAGCCTGTGGCGCCAATCTGGCTCTACATTACATAAATAATGATACCAAGGCTCGGGAGCTTCAAGGTGAGATTAAAGCACTCGGTCGTCAGGCTGTTATTGTACAGGGAGATATTACAAAGCAGGATACAGCAATTCGGATGCGTGATGAAATTCAGCCTGTCCTCGGCGGAGTGGATATCGTTGTTGCCAATGCAGTCATTCAATATGAATGGACAACGGTGTTGGAACAGTCTCCTGAAGATTACTTGAGCCAGTTCGAATCCTGTGTCATGCAGAGTGTCTATCTTGCCAAAGCTTTCATTCCACATATGCAAGATATCAAATCTGGTCGGTTCATTGGTATTAATACGGAATGTGCAATGCAAAATTTCGCTCACCAATCGGCCTACACCGCTGGTAAACGTGGAATGGACGGTGTATATCGCGTACTTGCCAAGGAGGTTGGCGAGTATCAGATTACCGTAAACCAGGTTGCACCTGGATGGACAATTAGCGAACGTGATCGGTCCAGTGAGCCTGGACATGATGAGGCATATACGCGTACCGTGCCGCTGAAGCGCAGGGGTGAGGATCAGGAGATCGCCAATGCGGTAGCTTTTCTCGCTTCGGATCTGTCCTCATTTATCACAGGTGCCTATATTCCGGTAAGTGGTGGCAACGTGATGCCTGCTATCTAATGTCTGATTTGGATTAGGAGTTCACATGAAAATGAATAAACTGAGTGTAACCGTAATCCGTTTGTCATTCGACAAGCGGATTTTTTGGCATTTGCTTTGGCTGGAATAACGGTTCAAGGGGCAGGTTTTTGTTTCATATATCCAGACATACATATGAGTTGGTTCGGTTTTCGGAAGATTGGGGTATAAGAATAGGTATATTAACAGAGTGGAAACATAATCAAAATGAGCAATTAAAGGAGACCCATCACTTATGAAAAAAACAGTCGCGGACGTTCTGGTTGAATCCTTATTGAACGCTGGCATCAAACGCATATATGGCATTGTTGGAGACTCCTTGAATGCGGTACTTGACTCCATTCGTCGTTCGGGCAAGATCGAATGGATTCATGTACGTCATGAAGAAGTAGCTGCATTTGCTGCTGGGGCGGACGCTGAGGTCAGTGGAAGTATCGCTGTCTGCGCAGGTAGTAGTGGTCCTGGTAATATGCATCTGATTAACGGTCTGTATGACTGTCACCGCAATCGTGTTCCTGTACTCGCTATCGCTGCACATATCCCAAGTGACGAGATTGGCAGTGAATATTTTCAGGCGACGCATCCGGAGTATCTGTTCCAGGAATGTAGTGATTATTGTGAAGTCATTACAACAGCAAAACAGATGCCGCGTTCTCTGACGATGGCCATTCAGACAGCAGTCGCGCGTTCAGGTGTGTCCGTCGTTGTATTGCCGGGGGATGTAGCAGGACTTGAAGCAGCGGATCTTCCTGTGCCTGAGCATGTGTATCACGCAACCAACCCCGTGGTACATCCTTCTGAGCCCGAACTCGTGAAACTGGCGGAGTATCTGAATCAAGGCAAAAAAATTACGTTATTGTGCGGTGCAGGCTGCGCGGGCGCTCGGGAGCCCCTTATGCAGCTCTGTGATCGCTTGAAATCCCCGATGGTTATTGCACTTCGAGGCAAGGAATATTTGGAGTATGACAACCCCTATTCCGTGGGTCTTACGGGTCTAATTGGGTATTCATCCGGTTATCATGCCATGATGGACTGTGATGTACTACTGATGCTGGGAACGGATTTCCCATATCGTCAATTCTATCCCGAAGATGCGAAAGTCCTTCAGGTCGACATTCAATCTTCCCATCTGGGTCGGCGCACGAAGCTGGATTACGGCGTATGTGGGGATGTAAAAGCGACCATTGAAACTTTGCTTCCTTATCTGACAGAGGAACACAGTGACAAACATCTGCGTAAAAGTGTGGATCGTTATGTGAAAGTACGCAAAGATCTGGACGAGCTGGCCGTTGGAAAACCGGGTAAAAAGCCCATCCATCCGCAGTACCTAACCAAGGTTATTAGTGATGCCGCAGCTGAAAATGCCATCTTCACCTGTGATGTCGGTACTCCGACAGTATGGGCGGCCCGTTATATCGAGATGTCTCGTAATCGCAGACTGCTCGGTTCATTCAGTCATGGTACGATGGCAAATGCCCTGCCACAAGCAATTGGTGCTCAGGTCGCTGATCCGGGCAGACAAGTCATCTCGTTGTCGGGTGATGGTGGTATTACGATGTTGATGGGTGATCTGTTGACATTGAAACAGCATAATCTGCCGATCAAAGTTGTGGTGTTTAATAATGGAGCACTCGGTTTTGTTGAGCTGGAGATGAAAGCTGCCGGATTTCTGGAATCGGGAACAGAGCTTGTCAGTCCCAACTTTGCGATGGTTGCTCAAGCCATGGGCATGGAAGGTATTCGGGTTGAAGATCCGGGTGAACTTGAAGGAGCTGTGCAGCGTGCGCTTCAGCATGATGGTCCTGTACTGATTGATGTGGTGGTGAACCGTCAGGAATTGTCTTTACCTCCGAAGATTGATATCAAACAGGCGGAAGGATTCACCTTATGGATGATGAAAGCCGTGCTGAACGGACGCGGTGACGAAATTATTGAATTGGCAAAAACGAATTTGCTAAGATAGCCGTTTCGATAAAGCGGAAATGCACCGTGTGAAGTTGTAGAGATACCGACTTTCAAAGTATTGTTTATGTAAAAGAGGAGCATGCAACAAGACGTTACAGTTGTGTGCTCCTTCAATTGAAATGCTGAAAATGTGACAGGTGATATAGTATGGATACATATTATATGATTTGTTTTTATGTCGAAAGTCTATTAGAATAGGTAAAGTCAGGAAGGTTTTATGCCATTTTTGACCTACATATTGCATCATTACATGTAAGTACGTTTCATATCGTATTCATCGATCCAATCACAAGATGACACACATACATGTAGGAGATCAACATGAGTCACGCAGGAAAAGTAGCCATTATTACTGGAGCAGGAAGTGGATTGGGCCAAGCAGCAGCATTGAAGCTGGCTGAGAAGGGTGCATCCATTGTCGTTGTGGATCTTGTCGAAGAGACAGGTCTTGAAACGGTTAAGCAGATTGAGAAGCTGGGAAGTAAAGCTATTTTTGTACAAGCAGATGTAAGTAAAGCACCTGAAGTTGAGAATTATGTGAAAAAAACAGTCGAAGAGTTCGGACGAATCGACATGTTCTTTAATAATGCAGGTATTGCAGGTCCTGGTATCAAGCTGATCGAACATACAATTGAGCAGTTTGACCAGATTATTGATATTAACCTGAGAAGTGTATTCTACGGGTTGAAGTATGTAATTAAGGAAATGCTCAAAACAGGTGGAGGTTCCATTGTGAATACAGCCTCCACAGCTGGTATTGTTGGTGTACCTGCGGTTGCACCTTACGCAGCAACAAAACATGGCGTGGTGGGCTTGACTCGCACAGCTGCGATTGAATATGGCAAGGACAACATTCGTGTAAATGCGATTGCGCCAGGTACTATTGAGACACCGATGGTTGTTCAGTTTGGTAAAGACAACCCTGAAGTGTTCAAGGCAACCGTTGATAGCATTCCATCTGGACGTCTAGGCAGACCGGAAGAGATCGCAAATTTGGTTTCCTTCCTGCTTGGAGATGAAGCGCCGTATATTAATGGTGCAGTATATCCGATCGATGGTGCAGTTACGGCCCAATAAGAGTTCAGCCTATGGCAATAAAATAGCTGTTAAAATGTTTAAAGAGAGGTCACTGTATGCGTACAGAGCCTCTCTTTTTGGTTTGTTTAACTTCAAGAATCTAGAGAATCAACATAGTCCTTGGCTTCCTTCAACGAAAGACCTCGGGCTTCACGCAGTCGTTTGATCGCCATAATTTTTTTCCCTTGTTGTATAAGTGCAAGCAGTTCCTGATCCAGATCAGTTCGGGCTGGTTGGCTTGTGTGGGAAGGAGATGCTTCCTTCGGCGACAAGGTGTAATTGAAGTCGGAGCGTGCGCCTGCGGTTGAACCGTTCTCCAGACGCTCCACATCTCTTTTCAATTCATTCAATTGACGTTGCAGGCTGGTGACTCTGACCAGTAACACAAAGATCAGAAGCAGCAAAACGATCCATACCAAGGTGTTCATTTCCATGATGTAAGGTGCCTCACTTTCAATTATTCATAGCAATTATTTAAGTTGGACCGGGATTTCCTTGACACCACGAACAATCATGCCGGGTCTCCATTCGAGTTCATCCACATCAGCCTGTAGCTGCATATTAGGAAAACGATTCAGAAGTGTGCTGACTGCAATCTCACCTTCCAGACGAGCAAGCGGTGCTCCGAGGCAGAGATGAATGCCTTTGCCAAACGCCAGATGCGAACTCTTCTCGCGGGTAATGTCAAAGACATCAGCATCTTTGAACTGCTCCTCATCCCGGTTAGCGGAATCAAGCGCAACGATAACAAGTTCACCTTGAGCGATATGCTGTCCACGGAATTCAATATCTTCCAGAGCCCAGCGGGATGTACTAAACTCCACTGGTCCGTTGTATCGCAGCATCTCCTCAATGGCGTTGTGAATAAGTTCGGGCTGCTTAATGAGCAGTTCGCGTTGCTCCGGATGCTCCAGCAGGGCAAGAATTCCGTTGCCGATGAGATTAACCGTCGTTTCATGGCCCGCTATGATTAACAAGGAGACTACGCCAAGCAATTCATTTTCAGATAGTTGTTGCCCGGATTCTTCAGCAATGACAAGCTGGCTGATCAGATCAGTGCCGGGATCTTGGCGTACTTTCGCGAACCAGGCCGTCAGGTAATCCGTAAACTCCCTGGCATGCTGCTCAAACAGCTCGGCGCTCTCGGCTGTGGAAGCATCGATTACCGTATTGGACCACATGCGGAATTTGTCACGATCCTCAATAGGGACGCCCAGAATCTCACTGATGACAATGATGGGCAGCGGGAAAGCAAAGTCATCGATCAGATTCATTTTTTCCTGTGACGCAAGGTTGTCCAACAGCTCATCCGCAATCTCTTGAATATGGCTTCTCATGTCTGCAATCAACTTGGGGGTGAACGCTTTCTGTACAAGTCCGCGCAGACGGCGATGATCTGGTGGATCGGAGAACAGCATGTTATTGACAAAGATACTTTGATTTTCAGGTCCATAACGTTTGGCGATATCTTTAGTGAAGCGAGGATCTTTCAGGATCTGAACTGCATCCTCGTATCGCGTAATAATCCAGCCGAACTCCCCGTGAGGAAACATGACTCTGAAAACAGGCTCCTCTTTTCTTAACATTTCATATACCGGGTAAGGGTTATGCGTGAATTCTTTCGTGAAAAACGCTGGCTTTGAGGACTCGTTGGATTCATTCGGATTCAAATGCAAAATCTCCTCTCATATTCCTGCATAATACCTGCACCCTCTATATATTCAATACATAAGCTTTTGAAACCTTGTTTTTTCTCCATATGGATGATAGAGCAGGAAAATAGAGGAAGATGAAAGAAGACATGGTAGAGAGAATCGATTATTATGCTTGGTAAAAATGAAAATGAGGTGAACGCTGACATGTCTTACGCAAAACTTCCTTTGCATCATCACCAGATTCCGGCAAGTCGAATGGTTCTTGGCTGTATGCGGTTTGGTGGTGAATGGGATGGTCTTCCCATTACTTCAGATCTTGTTGTGGAAGGTCATCGAGCGGTAGAAGCAGCTCTCGAAATAGGCATTAATCACTTTGATCTGGCGGATATTTACACACGTGGTAAGGCAGAGCATGTCTTGGGGCGAGTTTTATCCGAAACTCCCGGCTTGCGTGAACAGATCATTATACAGTCGAAATGTGGTATACGTCTTGTGGGTGATGATGAAGGACCGCAGCGTTATGACACCTCAGGTGCACATATTCTGGCGAGTGTGGACGGTATCCTGGAACGGCTCGGAATCGATTATCTGGATATTTTGCTGTTACATCGTCCTGATCCACTTGCCCATCCGCAAGAGATTGGAGAAGCACTGGCTGAGCTGCATCATTCCGGTAAAGTGCGCCATTTTGGTGTGTCTAACATGGGTTCTGAACAGATTCGTCTTCTTCAGCTTCATAGTAAAGTACCTCTGATTGTGAACCAGCTGGAGATGAGTCTGGACAAAATCGGATTCGTAGAAGCTGGTGTGACGGTAAATCGGCCGCAAGCCAGAGACAACGTGTTTCCCTATGGCACGATGGAATATTGTCAGGCAGAGCATATTCAACTGCAAGCTTGGGGTCCACTTGCTCAAGGGCGATTTACTGGCAGGGTAGTTGAGGGACAGCGCGCTGAGATTGAGCATACGGCTCAATTGGTTGATCGAATGGCTAAGGAGCGTGGAGTTACACCGGAGTCTATTGTACTGGCTTGGTTAATGAGGCATCCAGCAGGGATACAACCTGTCATTGGTTCAATTCGACCAGAACGTATTCTGGCCTGCCGTGATGCAACGAATATTGAGCTTACCCGTTATGAGTGGTACGAGCTGTATTCCGCTTCATGCGGGCGTAGAATGTAAGTAGGGAATTCTGAGAGATTGGTCAGTTTCGATTAAAATTCATAGATGTTGGGTGAAATTTGAACATATAAGAAAACACAGGCTGCTAATGGCCTGTGTTTTCTTTGTGATATTCAGCTTCATTTGGTTGAAACACATGATCGAAAGTTTAATGAATCCTGAGGTCATATGGCCTACAATGCGTTTACATGGGTAATAAGCATGCTGATTCGGATCCGAAACCAGTGTGTTGGCACGGCTGTAAGGATGTTTTATCTTCATACTTGCGCTAGAGGCTATGTCCATGGACTTAGGAAGAGTGCTGATAAGAAGGACGTTTCAACCATTTTTATCGTTTTACCGGGTAGTTGTTCGAGGGCTGTGATAAAATGATAGGAATAAGAACATACGATCTGTTTAATTGAGAGGAGACACCTTGACGATGGAGATGCTCAAACCACCCGCCGAGACATTATACGAGGTTGAATTACGTGCGCTTCGAGAGGAAGATCAGGGGAAACGTCCCCCGAACTGGCTGTTATCTCCCGCCTATGTGCGCGATTTTATTATTGGCAGGGATAAGCCTGCGTTATTGAATGGAGAAGAGATTCCGATTACCCGCAAATTCTATGGCAATGACGTGTTAATTGAACGTGCAGTGGTTACTCTGGCAGGCAATCGAGGATTAATGCTCGTGGGGGAACCCGGGACAGCCAAAACTATGCTGAGCGAACTGCTGACCGCAGCAATCTCCGGTACCAGTCTAAACACGATTCAAGGTACAGCAGGCACAACAGAAGATATGATTAAGTATTCCTGGAATTACGCCATGTTGCTTGATAAAGGCCCTTCGGAAGCGGCACTTGTGCCATCACCGTTATATAACGGCATGAAGAAAGGTATTCTTACCCGTTTTGAAGAGATTACACGTTGTCCCGCCGAAGCACAGGATAGTCTGATCAGTATTCTCAGTGACAAGGTCATGAGCATTCCTGAACTCGATGGTGGTGTACTGTTTGCCCAACCAGGATTTAACGTCATTGCTACAGCTAATATTCGGGATAAAGGTGTTAACGAAATGAGTGGTGCATTGAAACGTCGGTTCAATTTTGAAACGATCAAGCCCATTCATAACGTGAAGATGGAAGCCAAAATCATTGAGTCCCAGGCACGAAGCCTGTTATTACATAGTGGAATTGATATTGACATTAACCCTGATGTGGTTGAATTACTGGCTACAACATTTATGGAACTGCGCACCGGCATGACACGGGAAGGATACAAGCTCGATACCCCTCAAGCATCCATGAGTACAGCGGAAGCGGTGTCTGTCTATGTCCAGAGTGCGATGACTTCTTATTATTACGAAGATAAGGCTATTGCACTGGATCGGTTGGTGCAGAACATGCTGGGTACCATTGCAAAGGAAAACGACAAGGATCTGTCCATTCTCAAAACCTATTTCTCCAAGGTCGTAAAAGAGCGTTCTAGAGAAGAGGGAATGTGGAAGGACTATTATGAGGAGAGAAAATGGATCGGTTAACAGCAGTTCTGGACCCTGATGTTGAGCAGTTACAATTCTTGTTCGAGTCCCAGGTATATAACCTGAGTAATCATACGGTTTATTATCCAATACGACACCATAGCCCTGCATGTTCATATCACTTGTTACGATTAATCGGGGAGTACAAGCCGGATATCATTCTGATCGAAGGACCAGAGAGCGGTAATCCATTAATTTCGGTACTGAGTGATGAGGCAACGATACCTCCTGTCAGTCTGTACTATACCTATGAGAGTGAATTGGAGAGAGAAGCCTGCTATTATCCGATGCTTCGTTATTCGCCTGAATATGTAGCTTTGAAAGAAGCAAAACGGCTGGACATTCCGGCGAAGTTTATTGATCTGGACTATCAACACTTCTCCAGTCGTGCACCCAAATCCGGCCAGACAGAACAAAAGGAGATCTCCATTCAGGACGAAACCTTGCTTGCGGGGTCTGACTTCATTAACCGGTTGTGTCAAAAAACAAACTGTCGCAGTTTTGATGAATTGTGGGAAAAGGTGTTTGAGATCGGTGGCCTGGAGAAATCTACTGAGGAATTCGTGCAGGATGTATTCACGTATTGTACTTTATCCCGAATGTGTTATTCCACGGAACGATTACAATCTACAGGTGATCTGGCAAGAGAAGCACATATGAGACAACGTATTAATCAAGCGGTGCAGGAGCATGACCGTGTGCTTGTCATTACCGGTGGATTTCATACGTATGGACTGTTGATGTCAGAGCAACATGAATCCCAATTGGAACAGCCAGAAATGGATAAACAGCATGCAGACCAACGTTTGGATGGACAAGGTAAACCAGGTACGTCTCAACAAAGTGCGGTTAATCCAGATACGGTTCACCAACAAATGTACCCGATGGTCTATACCTTTGCTGAAGCGGATCGGCTCAATGGATATGCGAGCGGCATGCCTTATGTAAATTATTACGATCAGATCTGGAACCAGCTGCTTCGCAAAAAGAGTACACCGTATAATCTAACGGCTCTGGACTTGTTATCCCGGCTGATGCGCCAATTACGGGACGGACACGAGCATGTATCAACCAGTGATGCAATTGAGGCATACAGTATGATTCAGGGGCTTGCCGGGCTTCGTGGTAAGAGGGAAGGCGGCGTCTATGAGTTAATGGATGCCGCACTCTCTTCCTTTGTGAAGGGGGAGCTTACCTTGGCTACCGATAAACCGCTGCAAGAGCTGCAGCAGTTATTGACAGGAGACGTCATTGGAAGCGTGGCTCCCAATTCATTCAGTATTCCCATCGTGGAGGACTTCAAGGCGCGTTGTACAGAGTACAAACTGCAGATTCGCACAACAGGTCAACACAAGAAAGTGCTTGATCTGTATGCGAAACCGGAGCATCGTCAGATAAGCCAATTGATTCAATGCATCACCTATCTGGTTCCGGAATTCGCGAAACGGCAATCGGGCCCGGACTGGATCGCAGAGCGTGATATGAATCTTGTTCGCGAAACCTGGGTTTATATGTACTCATCTCGCATTGAAGCCAGATTGATAGAGAACTCTCTCTATGGCGGAACACTTGCCGGGGCGGCTACACGCAAAATGGAAGAACAGATGCAGGAAGTACCGGATCATCATAGCGGTGAACTTGCCCGACTCATGCTTCAAGCGCTGCTCATGGGACTTCAGGACACAGCGATGAAACTTTATGAACAGGTTCGCTCGGCGCTGAGAACCGACGGGAATTTTATATCCTTATGTAACAGTCTGCATATCTTGAACCGAATTCATCAACACCGCAGGTTGCTGGGATTATCTGACGAGCAACATCTCCCTGATCTGGTATCCGAAGCCTATAGGAACGCCGTGGACAAGTTGTTACAGCTCTCCAGAGCCAATCCCGATGAACATGAAGCCATTATACAGGGATTGAAGCTGCTAGCCATGCTCGCAGAGTCATCAGAGGAGAATTTTCAGGATGAGACATTCCGAATTCACCTGAATGAGCTTCTGTCTGATCACCAGCTTCCGGCTCAGCTGGAGGGTGTGTGTGTGGCTATTTCCTCAGGGCTCGGTGACAGGCCCAGGGATGAGATTGTTGATCGTGCTCGCGGGTATATCCATGGTACACCGGATCAGACCCGTCAAACGGCACTTTTTTTACAGGGAGTATTCACTGTAGCACGTGACGCTTTTTTATATGAAGATCAGCTCTTGTCTGAGTTGAATTATTTGATTGAACAGCTATCATACGACGATTTCATCAGTATGGTACCGGAATTACGGCTGGCATTCACCTACTTTACACCAATGGAGACGGGTTTGATTGCTGAACGGGTGGCGAGTCTGCATCAGGTTGAACCAGAGGAGATGTTAAGGCCTGCGGTGGATGAGCAGATGCTGATCCAGTCCAAGACGTGGGACGAAGCGCTTCGAAAGGAGTTTGCCACATGGAAGCTAATATGAATGAAGCGAATCGGAGAACGGGCGAAACCAGAGATATCAATGAAAGTTCCAATCCGGATGGAAGCAACCGAGGGGATCAACATTCTGCTGAAACCTTAAATCGATGGCGTCTGATTCTCGGTGAATCGGCGGAAGAAGGGTTGTGTAATACAGACCAATACACTTCTGCTGAATTTCAATATACGGAAATCGATGAGATTCTGGGGTATCTCTATAACCGTGAATACGGTGAAGAACAAGGTTATCGAAAAGAGGGAGGACGTGGTGCGTCTAACCTGACTGTACCGAAATGGCTGCACAAAGTCAGGGACCTATTCCCCAAACCAACGGTCGAAATATTGGAGAAACAGGCGCTTGATCGTTATGGGCTGACAGAATTGTTAACGGACAAAAAGCTGCTTGAATCCCTTGAACCGAACATGAATCTGCTCAAGAACATTATGCAGTTCAAAGGACGGATGAAAGGTGAGGTGTTAAAAAGCGCCAAGGAGATCGTACGAACCGTGGTTGAAGAGCTCCGCAGCAAGCTGGAATCTCAGACCCGAGCGAGTATCATGGGCAAGCGCAGTCGCTATACCTCGAGTTCAGTACGATCCTTGCGCAATCTGAATTTCAAGCGAACTATCACCAAGAATTTGAAGAATTACGATAAAAACAAGCGCAGGTTTGTGATTGATCGTCTGTATTTCGACGGGAATATCCAGCCCCATAACAAGTGGAACATCATCATTGGTGTGGACGAGAGTGGCAGTATGCTGGATTCAGTCATCTACAGTTCGGTGATGGCCAGCATCTTCTACCGCTTGAATGCGCTTCGCACGAAATTATTCATATTTGATACGCAGGTTGTTGATCTGAGCGATAGACTGGAAGACCCCGTAGACGTGCTCATGAATGTACAGCTCGGTGGGGGGACACATATTACCAAAGCGTTGCGATATGGCGAGACGTTAATCGATAATCCAGGCAAAACCATCTTTATTCTGGTCAGTGATCTGGAGGAAGGGTACCCGATCGCGCAAATGTATAAAGCCTGTAAAGATATTATCGATGCAGGATGCAAGCTACTGGTTCTCACCGCGCTCGATTTTAACGGGGATTCAGTCTATAACAAACATGCCGCACAGACATTAACCAATATGGGGGCACATGTAGCAGCAATTACGCCTAACGAACTCGCGGATTGGATTGGCGAGATCATCACTTAAATTCAAGGAGGAATGTGTAATGCTTACCGCAGACCGCGCAGTTGAAACTTTGGTGGAGAAATTCGCAGTAACTTGTTCAAACGAGTATTCATTAAAAACAGATCGAAGCTCCGAAATTATTGATTATGTCTTGGGAACGACAGACAAGTTCCCGGATATGTTGGGAAATTCGAGTCATTATGTGTATCAAACAATTGATCTGCTCATGAAGCTTGCCAAAAAAGACGACGGAGATATCTTTTACCGTGCCGGGGCTATTGTGATATATCTGGAATCCAATTATTCCAAAAGAAATTCATGGAGAACGGATGCCTTTACTGTCTGTATGGGAAATGATTCCGAAGCTTACGGATTAAGCGGGAAGAGCAAAAGCGCTGATCGCATGGATGGATTGTTGTCTCGGTTGGAGAAGATCAAACAGTTTGCAGGCGAGAACGAAATTTTGACTGAATTAAAGAGTAAATTAAAGCGTGCCCAGTGGCTTTTTGATTCCAAAAAAGCGGACAGTCAAGGGGATTACCGGGATGTAATTAATGCATTAATGCTGCTGCAACTATATTCAAGACTCAGTGACACGGCTTCTCATCTTGCAGAGGTTCAATCTTCTGCTCAATCGTTACCCGTGTTGTTTCAACATGTGATGGCTAATGATGCAGATAAGTTGCGGGACGAGCTACATACGTTGATTGAACCTGTAGTGGTCAGTAATATTCAAGGAAAACATAACGGATCATCCCAAGAATTGAAGGATGAATTCCTCAAAGAAAAGCGCAGTCAGCTCATAGCTGAGCTGTATCCCAATACGTCTTTCTCTTCAAAAGAGCAATGTTCAAACACAGTATTCCATCAAACTATGGTACTGGTGAGTGGTGCCTTGTTGTACCTGATTAACATTAGCGGAGGTAAACAACGATTCCTTGATACGAACAGTGAGATCGGACATGTTTTGCTTCACACAATACATCAATTACATGAGATTTATCCACTTGAAGTTCGCCGTTACTTGCTGAGTATGGACCCTAGAGCCAAGAGTCCAAATGATCTGCTTGCTGAACTTGTGCCTCTGGATGAACCTTATCAGTTGGTTGAAATGTTGCGGGACGAGCTTAATTCGTACACGGTATCTTGGAACATGCTACAATCCGCGATCGCGAATCGTCCTGAACAAGCGATTCGAGCATACGAGATTATCAAACCGCCATTCCTGAAACTCTGCATTCAGAAATTCATGGAGGATCAAGGATTGACATTGCCTAATGCGGAGGGCTCACTGGAGCAAGCGGTATTTAACGCTCTTCGGCATCCTTTGGACGGGGGACGTCAAGGACTTGCGATTGCAAGATACTTAAGTGGGGAAAACACCCTGGAGGAATATTGGGAGGACCCGAATAGTCGCGGGTTGTTTAATCAACTGAATCGGGATAAGAAGCGTGTTCACAACCTCATTAGTATTAGTTTTCTGCCCTTGGACTCGGAGGCGATGCGCAGGTTCGCAATCCTGACCACTCATCCCGATTGGACACTGGATATTATCTCGGACATGTACAATTCATACGCGTTTAGTGGAGAGCAGCTACTTCAACGTTATGGGCAAGATCCTGAGGTGCAACGTGATAAATTGCTAACCAGCCTGATCTCACTCAATGGCATGACCGACTACAGATATAAATCCATGCCGCATGACGAATACCGCCGAATCATTCAGCAGAATCTGGACTATGCACTGACACAGTACAAGAAACTGCCAACAGATACACGCATTTTAATTCTGGAGATTACCTTTGAACAGCGTGATGAGTTATCAAAGAAAATATTGGCCGAAGCGATTCGTGCCGGATTGCAGGATTCTTCCAAAAAGGCCAACGGCGTGGCGTTAGCGGAATTCAACCGAATTCCGGATCAGGACTTGTATACGCTCGTATACCTCTCAGAGAAAAAAGTGGCGATCAAAGAAATGGCTCTGACCGCAATCCGCAGTCTGGAAAACAGCAAGGAACTGTACGGTGAGCTTTTGAAGAAAGAGAAGTCCGACGATTGGAAGAGCTTGATCCAAATTCTGCTGGATACCGCAGATCTAAGTCCAGAGTATGCCCATGCTGCACTCGCTGATCAGGCGGATGCCAAAAAGTTGTCGAGACTGAGCTGGTTGTCCTTGAAAGATCTCCCTTCACTGATACGTATTGAAGACAATCAGCCTTTAGATGACCGGATTAAACAGTATGCTTTGGTCCAATCATTGGATCATACATCCGGTCCTAATGAACGGTTGAATGAATTACGAGATTACGTAAGTGAGGCATCGCTCGCTCGTTTTGCAAGTGAACTGCTTCAGGTCTGGATTCAGGAAGGTGCTCCTGCAAAAGAGAAATGGGTGATGTATGTATCAGCACTCTTTGGCGATATTCAGATTGTGAATATTCTGGCTCCGCAAATTAAGGAATGGACAGAAAACAGCCGTGGCGCGATTGCAGCAGATGCTGTAAAAGTGCTCGCTTATCTGAAAGATCCATCTGCTCTTATGGCGATCGATAAAATCAAACGTGGCGTGAAGAACCGTCAGGTGAAAGGTGCAGCAGAAGAAGCGTTGCAGCTTGCAGCGGATAATATGGGACTTACCCCGGAACAACTGGAAGATCGACTTGTTACCACGCTTGGTTTTGATGAAAAAGGGACTATACAGCTGAGTTACGGAGAACGTTCCTTCCTTGTTAAGGTAAATGGAGACTTGCAAGTCGTTGTACTCAATGAAGAAACGGGCAAATCCGTGAAGAGTCTGCCTGCTCCTGCACAGAAAGACGATCCTGAATTGGCAGCGCAGTCCAAGGCACGTTTCACACAGCTGAAAAAAGATCTCAAATCCATGGTTAACATTCAGGCGCAGCGTCTGGAAGAGTCATTGTCCAAGCAACGTCTGTGGTCTGCCGATGAGTGGAAAGCATTGTTTGTACAAAATGTAATTATGCAGAAATTTGCTGTTGGTCTGATCTGGGGAACGTATGAGGATGGCGCACTGATCAGCACGTTCCGTTATATGGAGGATGGCACCTTCAATTCTGTGGATGAGGATGAGGTGGATCTGCCTTCAAGTGCGCAGGTGGGACTTATACACCCGTTGGAACTGGATCAGTCCACCCTTGAAGGGTGGACAACACAGTTGGAGGATTACGAGATCAAACAGCCGTTTGAACAACTGAATCGTGAAATCCATCAGCCTGAAGATGAGGACAAGACAAAGAGTGAATACGATCGTCTGCCTGAGTCTGATTTCTCACCAACGGCTTTCCCAAAAGCACTGGAGAAATATGGCTGGATTAAAGGGCCGGCACAGGACGGCGGCTGGTATCATGAATTTTATAAAGAGTACGGAGATCTTGTTGCAGAATTGCAATTCAGCGGTACGAGCATTACGTATTACGAAGGACTGGATGACATTACACTGGAATCCCTACATTTCTTCAAACCGAATAACAAGCAATATTATTACTACGGTGACAACAAACCCATTGCTCTGGGCAACGTTCCAGGTCGAGTATTTAGTGAAACGATCTACGACATTCTGAGAGCAACGGGGCGTTGATGACGTGAGTGGATTCAAGGAAAAATTCCGAAGTTTTTCGAAGCTGTGTACGGAGGATTATTTGATTCGGTATGCCAATAAGGGGTTGTACAAAAGGTCTTTGAAAGAGTTGGACAATGGGGTAAGTGTAACGTACACATGGAATGAATCATCTGTGAGTTGTCAGCTCAGTGACGGGACACAATGTACGCTTGAAAATACGCTGGATCATTGGGAATGCTCCTGCCCGGCCGATCATATCTGCAAACATGTGCTGATTGCAATTTTGTATGATCAACGGGAACATTCGTCAGAGGATGCGATGTGTGCGGACGAGAAGCATGCGCTGAATAAGGACTCAGGGATACCGGATAATGATCCGTTGGACGTACCAAAAGACGTATCCGTAACACAATCAGTAACAAACTTAAACTTATTATCAAACGTGGACGATCCAAGCGAAATTCCGCATACGGTATCAAATGAGATCGAGTCTCGCTTCCGCTGGATGACAGAGTCTGACCTTACCGTGTTAATTAAATCGTATAGTTCTTCCATGATTGAGGAAGTTGTTTTCCGACTGAGATACCCAGAGGAAATTAAGATCATTGAAGATTCACTTCTTACGGTTCATCTGACCACCCAGAATATCGAGGTGTCTTTTACTGAGGAACCGAACCTTGCAAAAGCACTATGTAAGGTGCAGCAGACAGCTGGGAAAATGGCCAAGCTTGAAGCTTTGCTACGGTACCGGAACCTAAAAGGCCTGGATGATACGGATGCATTAAGTGGACGGGTGTACGAAGCCAAGTTCTCTTTGCAGACGGTGCAGGAATGTCGCACTATGCTGGCAGGATTGTTGAAGACGGGATTGGCCCGTATTCCTCAGTCCTATATGGCACAACTGGAGACTTTGGCCATCGCAGCTCATAGTGGTAATCTGCCTGACATAGAACGCAGTTTACGAGGGATTCAAGGGGAACTACAGTTGTTTTTTAACAGACATATACGTTTCTCCATGCAATCCATGCTGGATCGGGTAAGCAAGCTGTATCTTGCACTCCAGGTTCTTGAAGAGAAAAAGGTGTCTGTCATTCAGCAAAGTCAGCTCATTGGCAGTTTTCGAAGTAAATACTATACGGTTCCTTCACTTCACCTGTATGGACTGGGAGCTGATGCGTGGGAGACACGATCCGGTTTCCGTGGAATCACCTATTACTTCTATTGTTTCGATGATGAGGAAATCTACACCTATAGCGATGTACGTGCTGTATATTATGATGATCAGCAGTTCTCATATACAGAGCATTATGGTGCATTCACACCATGGCTACCTAATCTGACCTTTCGCCAGTTCGTGGGTGAAGAAGTTCAATTCCATTCCGTTAAAGTGAATGAAGAACGCCGGATCTCTTCCGGCGAAGGTGCCAAACTTGCGATTTTGCCACGAACGGGTGTGGAAACGTTGAATATGGGCAAAACCATGCAAGATGTAACGTCTGTACTTCAAGAGGAATCGCGATCGTTCGACTTGTTTGCTGCTCCTAGAGAACGATTGGCTGTGATCAAAGTTGCTCGAATTGTGGACCATAGCTTTGTCAAACAAACGCAGGAGCTTGTCCTGACGGTTGAGAATACCGAAGGGGAAAGACTGGCACTCACTCTCCCGTATTCATCTGACTGGCAGGCGATGATCCAAAGACTGGAGTCAGGATATGGTTCCCAATCGCTTGAACACTTCTATGCCTTTGTGCGTGTGGAGCCAAAACGGATAAGCCCGATCAGTTTCCTGAAGGGTCAAACGGTGCTCAGTCTGAAACTGGATATCGGCAATGGAAGGATGGGGAGACTTGGAAGAATATAATCAGTTCATGCAGAAAATTAGCGGCTGGTCAGAAGAGTTACTTCTGCGCGGGTTATCTCAGTTTGCAATCCGAGATATCGAGGTGCTTGAGCAGCTCGTAGTGGAATCCTTACAGTTGCAGATGAGTTTCCTGCATGAGTTGTTGAATCACGTTATCAAGGAAGGGCGTAGCGTGGCTCTTGGACAAGGCAATGAAGAGCTGCTGTTATTTCAGTATTGTCGTCTCACCCAATATGTACAGCTCAGTGTGCAAGAAGAGGCGTAATATGGTTAGTATTCCAAGCGAAGGCCCATGAGAGCGATATGATGTAATAAATAAGATGTATTATAGAATATAAGAAGATTTGCAGAAGGCCTCTAGGTCACTGCAAATCTTTTTTATCGTGGAGTAAGTAAAAGTCATTTGTTAAACGAATATAGGGTAGGTAGCACGGATCAACACGAGCATTCGTGATATGAGCATGGAAGGGAGGGATACATAATCGTGGAAGAAGAACAAATACGTAAGGCAGTAGCGAATCGTGATCCTGAGGCCATGGAATGGGTGATGAACCACTATGCAGGTTTGTTATGGAAGATTGCTCATTCTATCCTACATCATGCATCGACAGAAGAGATTGAAGAATGCGTAGCAGATACATTTTTTGCTTTTTGGCAGAATCCGGATGCGTTCCAATCTGGGCGAAGTAGCCTGAAAAATTACCTTGCAACGATCACAAAACATAAAGCGATTGATCGCTACCGGAAACTTAATCGAAGAACTGAGCTTACATATGAAGAGGAGATTCATTCGGTGCAAACGGATGATTTGTTGGTTCAGATGATCAGTAAAGAGACATATACGGAACTTAATCAAATGATTGAATCTTTTCCAGAACCGGAACGGGAGATTATGAAACGTCGGTTTTACGAAGGACAGAGACCCCATGAGATATCGGAAGCATTGTCCCTACACGTTAGGCAAGTCCATAACAAGCTTTATCGCTCCAGGCAACGATTGAGGACATGGTGGATGAACAGGAAATAAAGGAGGCGATCAAATGCGAAAATCCGAGAAAGAATTCACTGAGCAGAACCTCTTTAATATTAAAAAGTTGTTCTATGATAAATTGGCGATGAATGAACCACCAACCGTTACGAGATCAGACACATCATTTTATCCACCTGTATTATATCCATCCGCTCCATCTGCACAGACAAAGAAGTCCATGAATAAAAGAAAAAGGTATCGCAAAGCCATCTATATTCCTGTAACCGCTGCGTTATCGTTATGTCTTGTTACAGGGGCAGCTGCATCCATGGGCATCATTGACCTGCCTTCTATTCTTCATTTTCTAGGTGCAGATCGGATTGGCATTCTTCAGCCTGTCCACCAGGTGAGTGAAGATCAAGGGATTCGAATGGAGGTTATAGGTGCTGTCAGGGACGGAGATACAACGGAAATCTATGTTTCATTATCGGATCTGACGGGTCATCGCATTGACGATACACTGGATGTATATGATTACAGGGTAACCGGAGGTAATGCAAACAACGCTCAGATTATTCATTATGATGAAGCTAAAAAAACGGCTATTGTTCGATTCCTCATTCAAGGAAAAGTCAGCAAAAATCGAATTACCGTTCAGATCAATACGTTGATGTCGGGTACATCTCGACAAGATGGTTACAACGTACAAGTGAACTGGGAGCAGTTGCTACAAGAAAAGCAAAACAATAACTCTGATATCCTGGATCAAGATCGTATAAGTGGCTTGGGAGGTCAAACCGATATTCAATTGGAAACTGATCCTATTCCGGTACTGCATCAGGATGTAACGAGTATCCCCGTTTCCGGTATTGATTGGATGCATATTTCCAATATGGGTTTTGTGGATGGCAAGTTGCACATTCAGATTAATCCGGATAATGAGATTGGCGAGTATAATCATGGATATTTCTACTTCACGGATGAGCAAGGTCAAAAGCTCGATATACCTGAATATTCCGTTAGTTATGGACACTATATGAAAGGTCGGGTCAGGTATGGAGGAGATTATGAGGAGTATGTGTATGATCTGTCTGCTGTTGACGAATTAGATAAGCTGAGACTTCAAGGCAGCTTTACGAGTATTAGTGAAGTTGTGCGAGGAAATTGGAAAACTACTTTTAACTTGAGTCAAAATGGTTTGAGTAAAACAGGCAACGTTCAGCTTGATGCAAATGGAGCCTCACAGGCAAATGTAACCCTTTCCGTAGTTGGCGTCACGCTTACAGGGGAGGCACTGAGCAAGTTTCGGGTGGAGGACTTGAGTATTGAAGTTCACCTGAAGGATGGTACAAAGTTGACTGGCTCATCTGGTTTCCTCCAGCTGGATCAGGATCTCATTAAGTGGATTTCCCCTAAGACCATTCCGGTGAATGATGTGAGCTACCTGCTAATCAATGGAGAGAAAGTAACTTTGCAAGATAGATAATATAAAAAGTGAATCAAAGAATCGGGGAATAAGTGCAATCAGAAGGCTGTTCTGTTATCGGAGTGGTAAGTGAGAATATTCTTTAGTTCAACTTATATAAAATGAATTACATGTCATATCCCGATTTATGACGCATACCATTAGGCGAATGCGGTCATAAGGGAGGAAACTGAGATGTCCATGAGCGAACCGCTGTTAACGCAAATTGTGAATCAACATATTCCGGCTGGTGCAACGGTCGTCACTATTGATAAACCTGTTCAACATCCAGCGATCTATGCGGCAGATCTTACCGGTGACGGTATGCCGGAGATTGCTGCAGTCTATCAGTTGAATGGTGAGCTGTATTTGCTCATTCTGAAATTTGTTCAAGGACAGTGGATCAAGATGGCACTAATTAAGGGATTGGGGTATGGGGTGACTTTAATGACTGCAGCCCCTGTAACTTCAACGGCAAGGAACAATCTCATTATCGGTTGGCGGATTGGTTCTATTTGGTCTAAGCTTGCCGTATATGAGTGGACGGAATCAGGGCTCAAAGATTTGGCGCCTGACGATCTATATTATAGCTATGCAGAGATTATAGATATGCCTGGTCCGCATGGTCGAGATGGGAAAGTGGAGATTGCACTCTGGATACATGACACAGGTGAAGCTTATCGTGTGGAGATTATCCGTTGGCAGAATGGGAAATGGGTTCCTGCACCGGACGTATATGCAACCTATTATCCAAAAGTGGTGCAATATTACGAGCAACTAACCAAGCAATATCCTGATTATATCTTTTACTGGTATTACCTTGCGGATGCTCAGTACCATGCCGGCCAGTATCCGGCAGCACTCGCTTCCGTTCAGAAGGCACTCAGTTTTCCGGAAGCGTATCCTTCCAGAGAAGTACTACAAGAGCTGGAAAAGAAAATTGAGCAGGCGATGGTCCCTATAGGCCATGCCCGGGTAGCAACATGGCTATATCCAATCTCCGTTCGAACCACGAGTGGGACGCGTTGGGGGTATATGGATGCTCAAGGCCACATTCGGCTTGAGCCAGTACTGGATGACGCGCAAGAGTTTCAGCCCAATGGATTGGCTGTGGTTGTGAAGGATGGTCGTGCCGGCGTTATTAATCTTCAGGGGCAGTATGTCGTTCAGCCTGTATACGATTCCATCAATTCCTTTTCTGAAGAACGGGCGATGGTGATTGATTCTCAAGGATTTAAGATGATTAATGAACAAGGCACGGTCCTGACCAAACGGGCATACCCGTATATCTCAAATATGAAAGACGGTCGAGCGTTATTTTACGATTCAAACCCTGGTCAGGCAGATGGATCGGTGAGTCGGTATGGTTATTTGGATGCGTCGGGCAATGAGGTGATACCTGCACAGTTCGCTTCGGCGAATGATTTTCAAGATGGCAAAGCGGTTGTGCAGATTAAGGACAATGAATATGCGCTCATTAATCGCAATGGACATCGGCTCGCAACGTATCCATATGCCTATGTGGGACCACTGGGGGATGGACTGCTTGCTTTTCAAAAAGAAACCTCGGGCAAATATGGATACATCGACGAACGGGGTAATATTCGCATTCAGCCCAAGTTTTCATCGGCATTTCCTTTTAGCGGCGGGCAAGCGATTGTTAATACAGCGGAGGATTACAAATCGATCTATGGTGTTATTAATACGCAAGGATCGTTTATCATTCAACCCGCATATAATGACATCCGCGAACTAGGCGAGCATCGTTATGCGCTGGGGCAAGCAATAAATCCCGAACAGCCGTATATTGGCTCTGTATACGCGATTGCAGATACCCATGGCAGAAGACTTACGGAGTTCCTATATCGGGAAGTAGGCAATTACAAAAACGGCCTTGCTTCCGCATCGGATGGAAGACAGACCTATCTGTTGGATCTGAGTGGAAGACCTGCCGCTGGGTATCCGCATGTAAAAGGTTCGGGTACGCTGGAGGTCGTGGCACCAGATCTGATTAAGGCCTATGTAGACCAGCGTTTATCGTATGTAAATCGGGCTGGACAGATCATCTGGCGTCAAAATACCCTCGTTCCGCTTCATCCGCCGTACCGTGTACGCGAAGAGAAGTACAAACCAAACAGGGATTACCTCGTATATTATCCGCAGGTGGAGGGATTAACGAACCAAGCGGAGCAGCTTGCGCTGAATGCCAAATTGAAGCAACTCTCCCAGGTTAAACCGATCCCTGCCGATCAGCAGCTGGATTACACGTATACAGGGGATTTTGATATTACGTTTTATCAGCAGCAATTGCTGCAACTGCAACTCACAGGTTATAACTACCCGGCAGGTGCAGCGCATGGTATGCCTACGATGATCTATGCGATCATTAATCTGACGGATGGTCAGTTGTATGAGCTGAAGGATTTATTTAAACCGGATAGTGATTACGTAAAAGTGTTAAGCCAGATTGTGGGGGATCAGATCAAAAACGATCCTCAATACTCGTATGTGTTTCCGGACACCTATACGGGGATTAGTGCGGATCAGCCGTTTTTTGTCACAGCGGATGCTCTGCATCTCTACTTCAACCCATATGATATCGCGCCCTATGCGGCAGGGTTTCCAACGTTTACGATTCCTTTTGTCCAGATCAAGG
The DNA here is from genome assembly GCF_059759055.1 of Paenibacillus sp. GQ49. Taxonomy (NCBI): domain Bacteria; kingdom Bacillati; phylum Bacillota; class Bacilli; order Caryophanales; family Paenibacillaceae; genus Paenibacillus; species Paenibacillus sp. GQ49. Next base: position 95,248 of record NZ_JCAXEL010000008.1, on the reverse strand, counting down.
ATATCATTAATACAGAAGGCTCGTTCTGGAAAGCATTCCATGAGTGATTGAGGGTACAGCCAACATTTTAACGAAAATATACGTTAAGGACGTTAAGGCGCAAAGACAGCGAATTTTTCCTGCTTTAAGCAAATGTTCGCTAATACTTAGCGTATAAAACAGTCAAAATGTTGGCGCTACCCCATATAGAACTACTATAACTCAATCATTCCATCCTTTACATACATCAATCCACTCTGAATAACTAGAGTATTTTTCTAATTGTTCTATTGTAAGTTCAATAGCACTATTGCTACTCCCGCAAGCTGGATAGATTGTCTCAAAACGTTTTAGAGATATGTCTAGATAAACAGAAACATCATTTTTGATAGCAAATGGACAAACACCTCCAATGGCATGACCAACCATATCAATGGCTTCCTCAGGAGAAAGCATTTTTGCTTTTGTTTTGAAATACTCTTTGAATTTTTTGTTATCCACTTTTGCATCCCCGGCGGCAACTACTAAAACAGCTTGTCCATTCACCATAAAAGAAAGTGTTTTTGCGATTCTCTCTGGCTCACAACCTAATGCAGTTGCAGCCAGCTCCACGGTTGCACTAGATACTTCAAATTCGATAATTTGAGAATCCATACCATATTGTTTAAAAAAATCTTTTACTTTTTCAATTGCCATAATCATCACACCTCATTTTAAAATATTTTCTAGAAGATCATAGATGAAACTTGCCTATGTTCTTGGGTAAAAAATCATGTTGTAAATGACACATGGTTCTTGATAGGGATTATTATAGGAATGAAAAACATTAGCACGAAAGCGGAGTGCTTGATTTTCTTTTAGAACAATTTTTTTTGTGTTGACTACGAGCTCTAACATACCTTGTACCACAAAAACATATTCTTCCACACCATCAAGGTGCCTTTCAGATGGATGGTGGCATCCAGGATCAAATTCGATATAAAATATTTCAACGTTACGGGTAGGGTCAAAAGGAAAAACAGGAAATGCTCTCATTTTTCCATCGTTTTCAATGATAGCGTCTTTGGACCGTGTATCAACCACACTGCACTCATCTTCTAGCTCTTCCAATAATAAAGATAAAGGAACTTTTAAGCCCAATGCGATTTTCCAAAGAGTTGTAATCGTTGGTGAAGACTGTCCTCTTTCAATTTGTCCAAGCATAGGCTTACTTACATCAGTAAGTTTAGAAACATCTTCAAGTGTAAGATTTCTAGTTGCTCGTATTTCTTTTAACCGTTCTCCAATAGTTAATACTGGCGATTGCATTGCATCACTCCTTTTGTATGTTATAACATTTTAAAATATAATATAACATACTAACAGTTGAATTCAATAGGCGGAAGTTTAATGATGTAAGTAACTCCTTCACATATTTATCCATACTAAATGGAAAATATTACGAGGGTTACAGCTCAAATGAGTCACATTTATCTATACAAGCAAAAACGAAAACTTTTTCCAACAACAATTTTTTTGCTTGGCAAGAATGTAAATACTTCACCAGTCATTCTCAAGTTAAGCGACGAGGTCATATGTCCAATAGGGCTTATAAGAAGCTGTGAGACAACAATAATCCGTGATGAGGTATTATTACTCCGTGAAGAGGTAGTGATCATTCAGGGCTCTATGAGATATTAATGTGCGTATATAGCACTGAGCTATATTGAGAATGATTATTAATATCAGGAGGGGTGAGATGAACAACACATCTGAAGTGTCCGGACTAATGCAAGTAACAAAGGAGCGTAAAGGTCTGCTGATTACAGCAAGTATCTTCTCGACCCTGTCGAGTCTGTTGCAGATTGTTCCTTTTGTCGGAGTGTATAAGATCGTTGAGGAACTGCTAACGCATGCGGGGCAACCCTCTGCCATGGACAAAGATCTGTTGATCTATTGGGGGATCGTCGCATTCGTAGCCCTCATTGCAGGGCTTATTGCGCTCTATATCGGGGGGATGTGCTCACACATCGCTGCGTTCAACATTTTGTACCAGCTCAGAGTGAGACTTGCTGAGCATGTTGCCAAAGTACCCATGGGGTATCACACCCGGACGGCAACCGGTGAGCTCAAGAAGATCATCGAAGTCAGTGTGGAGAAAATTGAGAAGTTTATCGCCCATCAGTTGCCGGACCTGGTAAGTGCGATCGTTATTCCACTAATGCTCTTGGGATATCTGTTCTGGCTTGATTATCGCATGGCGCTGACGCTTTTGGTTCCCATCGGAATCGGGTTCTGGCTCCAAGGTCGCCTCTTCCGCAGCGAAAAAGGCCGCCAGGCTTATCGTGATTTTCAACTTGCCATCGAAGAGATGAATGCGACGGGTGTTGAATACGTGAGAGGTATGCCGGCAGTGAAAGTATTTGGGATTACAGCCGATTCGTTTCTGACGTTTAAACAGGCGGTGACGCGGTATCGGGATATTTCATTGAAAATAACAGATTTGTGTAAAACATCCTACGGGCTGTTTTTTGTAATCATGATCTCGTTATTTACCTTCATCGTTCCGGTGGGTATTCTGCTGTCGAGTGGGAATGCGGGCAATCAGTCGTTTGCGATCACGTTTATTCTGTTTCTGATCATTACCCCGAGTCTATCTGCTCCGTTATTGAAGTTATTGTATCTGGGTAGTGGGATGCGAGAGATTGTGGAAGGACAGAAACGGATAGAATCGGTGTTTGCCGAGCCGGTTGTACAAGAACCTGAGTTGCCCAAAGTTCCGGATACATATGAGGTTGCCTTTCGTCAGGTATCTTTTGCTTATGAACGTAAGGAGAGCGAAGCATATAAACCTGTACTTGATCAGGTTGATTTTGTAGCCAACGCAGGAGAGATGACCGCACTTGTAGGACCTTCTGGTGGGGGGAAGTCAACCATTGCGAATCTATTACTTCGTTTTTGGGATGTGCAGGAAGGTGAGATTACGATTGGCGGGATTCCGATTCAGGAGATGGGAACGGAGAAACTGATGGATACCGTGTCCTTTGTATTCCAGGATGTACATCTGTTCTACGATACGATTGAAGAAAATATTCGGATGGGCAATACATCAGCTTCACAACAGGACGTTATAGCTGCGGCTCAAACTGCTTGCTGTCATGAATTCATTGAGAAACTGGATGCCGGATATGACACCAAAATCGGAGAAGGCGGTACGTATCTATCCGGCGGTGAAGCACAGCGAATTGCGATTGCACGAGCATTGCTCAAAAATGCTCCTATTCTGGTCCTGGATGAAGCGACGGCCTACGCGGATGCAGAGAATGAACACAAGATCCAGCAAGGTCTGGCCCAATTGGTTCAAGGCAAAACGGTACTGATTATTGCTCATCGTCTAACAACGATTCGTGCAGCCGAACAAATACTCGTGATCCGCAAGGGAACGATTGCCGAGCGTGGGACACATGATCAATTGCGTGCATTAGGCGGAGTATATGAGCACATGTGGCAGGCCCATATCAGTGCGGCTTCCTGGAAGCTTGGAGGTACAGGACGATGAAGAATTATTTATACAATATATCTGGCGGTAACCCGCGTAGTCTGCTTCCTTCGGTAATTGCAGCGATTCTGGACGGGATTGCAAAGATTGTTCCTGCGGCGCTGCTTGTGGATATATTCAATACGATCTATAAGTCTTTCGCTGAACCGGACAAAGGACTGGATATCAACCGAATGTGGATTGTATGCTGCATCCTGTTTGCCTGGCTTCTGGTGGAGTATGCGGCGTATGCTTCGCTCTATGATAAGACCTATCGGGCAGCATACAGCCTCGCGGCCTCAGGAAGGTTGAAGTTGGCGGAACATATTCGCCATCTGTCGTTAGGATTTTTCGGAAAACGTGATCCTGGGGATCTGACAAATCTAATCCTGAGTGATTATGGTCAGGTCGAGCATACGATCTCTCACAATCTGTCACAGCTGATCAGCGCGATTGTGCTTCCGGTGCTCGCTTTTGGCGGACTTCTATTGGTGGATTGGAGAATGGCCGTAGCCATGTTTGTTGCGGTTCCCTTAGGTGTGGCTCTGTTATGGCTTACGGATTCCATTCAGGCACGACTGAGTGAGAACCATGTTCGAGCCAAAAACGAAGCCGCCAGTCGGCTACAGGAGTATCTGAGCGGTATTCGTGAGATTAAGGCTCACAATATGGGGGGCAAACGTTTTGAACGGCTGCGTCGTTCTTTTGACGAATTGAAATTAGCTTCCATTCGGTTGGAAGGCATTATGGGACCGATGATCATGGGCGCGATGTTGCTTGCACGATCGGGGATGACGTGGATGATTCTGGTGGGCAGTTATTTGCTTGCAGGCGGTGAGTTATCGTTACCGGTATTTCTGTTATTTTTGCTGGTAGGTACGAAGATATTTGAACCTTTGACGGTTGTACTGATGAGTTATGGGGAGATGCGGTACTCCGCATATAGTGCAAGGCGCATTATGGATGTGCAGCAGGAAGCACCGATGGCAGGAAAGGGAGATATACAGCCTAATCAGGCCATTTCGTTCGACCAGGTGACCTTTGGATATGATGAGCGGCAGCCGGTCTTGAAAGACTTGTCCTTTACGGTTGAACCGCATACCATTACTGCGCTGGTTGGCCCATCGGGTAGTGGTAAGAGTACAGTCACACGTCTCATTGCCCGCTTCTGGGATGTACAGCAAGGAACCATTCGCATTGGTGGCAGACCCGTTGATCAGATGGACCCCGAGAAGCTGTTGCAGGATATCTCTGTGGTCTTCCAGGACGTGTATCTGTTCCAGGATACAATCGGCAACAACATTCGTGTAGGGAAGAAAGACGCTATGCAGTACGAGATTGAAAAGGCAGCACGCAGAGCTTGTTGTCATGAATTTATCTCCGGTCTGCCTCAAGGGTACGATACGCTCGTTGGCGAGGGTGGATCGACGTTATCTGGTGGGGAGAAGCAACGGATCTCCATTGCACGTGCTTTGTTGAAAAATGCATCGATCGTCTTGCTCGACGAAGCCACCGCTTCACTTGATCCGGAGAACGAAGCCGCGGTGCAGCAAGCGATTAATGAATTGGTCGCGGATAAAACGGTTATTTTGATTGCACACCGATTAAAGACCATTCAGAATGCCGATCAGATCCTTGTATTGGACCAAGGTCAGCTCGTAGAGCAAGGAACTCATGCGCATTTGTTAGATCACTCAGGTATCTACGCTCGGTTGTGGCAATTACAACAGGATGCAGAAGGCTGGCAGGTAAAAGTAAACGGATAATGAGCTCAATGAGATAGATAAAGTAACTGAAGCAAATAAGCCTAATGTGGCTAATGAACTGACATAAAAGGAGAATGACAACGATGTTTAAACGAATTCCTGTATGGATTGCACTATGCTGTATGCTCACCTTGGCGGCCTGTGGAACGACCCAGACCACCAGTGAAGTGGCCAGCTCCTCAGAGGGGACTGCACAAGCAACGACCAAATTGATTACCAACCCAAATGGAGAAGAGATTATGATCCCTTTGAATCCAGAGCGCATTGTTGATCTCTCCGGCTCTACAGAAGAACTGTTGATCATTGGGAAAACACCTGTGGCCACGATGAGTGCGGATTACGGTAACCCGGAGGAAATCACACCAACCATTAAGGATCAGCTGAGTGCAGATACTGTTAATCTGGGCTGGTATGGTTCACCGTTCAGTATTGAAGCAATAGCGAGTGCTAATCCGGACCTGATTATTCTGGGAAAGGATTTTAACACGGATCAATATGAAACTTTATCTAAAATTGCACCAACAATTGCATTGCCATACTCCTACTATGATTGGAGAGAACGCCTGACATTCCTGGCAGATACGTTTGGAGAGGAAAGCAAGAAAGATGAATATCTGGCCAAGTATGATGCGAAATCTGCAGAGTGGAAACAAAAGCTGGAGGCGACTGTACATGGTGAATCCTTTGCCGTAATTGAGACATATCCAAACAACCTGGTCATCTATTCCAATAAAGGGGCAGCTGAGATGTTATACAGTGAATGGGGCCTGAAGCGCACAGAGGGTATCCCTGATCCAGAGGGCTGGGGAGGCAAAGAGATCGCTTTAGAGGCACTAGTTACCGTTAATCCGGATCGTCTGCTATTGATGGAAAATAGTGAGAACAAGATGGTCGATAGCAAGGTGTGGAATAACATGAACGCAGTGAAGAATGAAAAGATTTACAAAATCTCTAATGTCGATAATTACAATTATTCATACACAGCGATGGGGAGAATGGATCTTATGGACCGTTTGGGTACGATGATTCTGGAAGGTCAGAAGTAGTCGTTGGATTAGAGCAATTCATGATAGATTAACTTTAACTTTTAACAGAACCTAATAACGCTTATGTGTAATTGTGTAATTTGTTCGAAATCATATAACTTGAGCGGTTCTGGCTGCGTTTAGACATTGGGGTAATCTGATGTTGGTGAACGCGGTTCAACGGTACATGGTATTAGGAGTTATATTTATAGGGATAAGCTTGACTGCATATCTCGTTCTTGAAAGGGTTGAAGGGTACCATATTACAACGACAGAGTATTACGGCTTACGCAATGCAGGGGGAGTAATATATATTCTTTCGCTTATACTGGGATTCGGTCACTATTTAGTCGCTTTTTATGTTGTTATTTTAAGTCCGATCTCATGGCTGCTGCGGAAATATGTATACTTTCCTATGGTGAGAACTTTCATCTATATGATTGGGTTTGGATGGGGCGGGCTGTGGGTTTTTGATCTCATGTACAGTCCATATTTCGTGAAAGGATACTATCTGAACCAAATGACATCGATATGGATATTTGCCATCGCCGGTTTAGTCTACGCCATTGTGGAGAATAAGATTTGGCGAAGAGGGCAGATGCAGAACGAACAGAAGGCTACTTAACAAATGTTGAGTAGCTTTCTTGGTTTACATAATTATTATGGTGTTTTCATTGGAGACTCCGAAGCTGTAAGAGTAAGTAGTGAACATGAACAGAGATTAAGTTAATTCGATAGTTTGTTATGAAATTCACAAAGGGTGCAAGTAAAATGAAATAGGAGTTTTATCGTAAAAAGGTAAAATTTTCTGTTATACTATTTGAGTTGTGTACATAAAGTTAGATATTTTAATGAAGGGAGTTCATGAAAGAAATTAGCCATTTAGTTTAAAATTGTAGCTTGGAGGAAAGCATTTTGTATAAAGCAGGTTTTTGGATTAGATTAGCAGCAAGTGTGTTGGATAGTCTTATTATTTCAATTCCATTAGTAATTATTGCAGGTGTGCTTACGGGTAACTTTGATGCGGATGAGCCGATTGCCAAACTGCTTAGTGCGTTATACTCAATTTTATTACCAGTTTACTGGTATGGTCGAACCATCGGAAAACGCATATGTGGAATTCGAATCCGCCAATACGATACACACGAACCGCCAAAAATTGGTACGATGCTGATGCGAGTTGTTGTAGCTGGACTTGTGTACGTATTAACTTTGGGTATCGGAGTTATTGTGAGTGCTTTTATGGTCGGTATGCGTGAGGATCGACGTGCAATTCATGACTTTGTAGCAGGAACAGAAGTAGTCTGGGATTAATTCGTAGCTGTACAGGGGTAAAATCACTGTGCAGCTTTTAAAATCATTAGTACTGTTTCACAAAACTCGTATTTTGTACATATGTATGGATTGTTCATTGATTCTTGTCCCTCGAACACATTTCTCGTTTGTACATTGACACAAAGTTCCCTACCAAATTGACACAAAGTACCCTACTTTCATGCATTTATGTCCTTTGTCTTTAATTAACGGAGCAAATTTGGCACCTGGTAGGCAACTTTATGATGTCATTCTCCAGTCTGGTAGGCAACTTTATGTCATTCTCCAGCCTAGTAGGCAACTTTATGTGTCATTCTCCAGTCTGGTGGGTAACTTTGTGTCAATTTTCCAGTCTGGTAGGCAACTTTATGTCACTCCCTCCGGATTATTTATCCATGTTATTTACAGCGTTTCTCATTTGATCATCTGTTAAGTGAGTATAAATCATTGTAGTTTGTATTGAAGAATGTCCTAGTTGATTCTTTAATTTTGGGACATCATTATTCTCAATATGATAACGTGTGGCAAATGAATGCCTCAAAGAATGAACCGTCAAAGCCGGCTTTCCAAAGGCTGTTGCATATTTCTCAACAAGTTTTTCTATAGAACGTTGTGTTAAACGTCTATTTTTACCTTTGCGTCCTACAGGTGCTGCAATAAACAAAAATCTTTCATTTTTTTCTGGGGTATATCTTGTTTCCCTTATCTGCAGGTAATTCTCAATATCTAGGGATGCTTGGCTGCTAAAGTAAACATATTGCTCTTTTCCCCCTTTTCGGACTACTCTTACTGATGATTTCGTCAGATCTAAATCCTCAAGATTGATTCCGGAAACTTCTGATAATCTAAGTCCTGATCCTAAGATTAATGAAATTATTGCCGTATCTCGTTCACGATTAAACTGATGGAAATGAATGATACGTTTGTTTGTTTTGTTTAATTCGCCAAAATCGTATGCTACAAACACTCTGAAAGCTTCAAAATCATTTTCTCTCAGTATTTTTCCTTCCATACGATTCGCGATCGTTTCCTGACTTTCTTTTACTGCATTTAAGTCCATTTTAGCCATAACATTTCGTTGTATATAAGGCTTTAAATCAATTGTTTCGGCTTTATTCTGTAAGTAATCAAATAAGGACTTAAGAGAAGAAAGCTTACGGTTTATTGTTAGCTTATTATTCCCAAGTTGATACTCCAAAAAAGACAAAAAGCTTTCTGTTTCACGTATCGTTAATGTTTCTAACGTGGATAATTCAATTTCTGTTCTTTTTTGAACTGTGGTAAAGTTCTCTGTAATCAGCCAATCAAAAAAGATTATATAATCGTGGCAGTAATTAAGAAGTGTTGAGGCAGAGAGCTTACGCTTCTTACTGTCAATAAATTCAGTAACATACCAAGGTAATTCACTCAATTTATCGTCAATTCGACCCATAAGGTGTAATTTAGCTTGTTTATCCAAAACAACCACCCCCAAATGAATATAACTTTTAAGTAATTATTCGTCAAATTATTATTTTACGTAATTATATTATACCGCGGAATTCTCTACATCCCTTTTAGATCAAATAAAAAATCTTATCTCTAATTTGCAAGATAGAGTATTTGAATACTTTTATTTTATAGAATTAGATGAAATTCTTTTTTTAAATTATGTTTTTCGTTCAAAGTATGGAACCAGGAAGTTGGTCGCAATATATGGATAAATGTCTCTATTTTCATCTATATTCCTCGTGTTTACTCTCATTTTATATGGTTTAATATGCCAACTGTTTGAAGATATTCTGCTATGGAGTACTGGCTGATAACCACCCATTTATAAAAATAGGCTGGATAGGAACAAGCTCTAATGTCTTTGCAGCTCCCATTTGTTCCGGTTGATCTCGAACAGGTCGATGAACTGATGACGAATCAAATGGAACATTTTGAGATGCCATCCTCTCCCCCCCGTACGATAGATGAACAGCTCGGCCATGGGCCATCCAATTCTTCATTACGGGTCACATAGGCGTAGGAACAGGCGCTCTGAAACTTGACGATGTTTAATCCCCGCAGCGTTAACATTCTAGTCCCGTTATTCCTCGCTTCATCTATTGTAAGGTATCGGAGCTTCCTTTTTTACGAAAACGAAATTCATATTCAGACGTGTCTTTTACCACTTCCGTATCACAATTCTCAATTTCAATCATGGGCTGATTTGATCCGCAAGATGCGGGTGTAAGCTCCATCCATCGGATGACGAGTACAGGCTTGTTCAATTCCCGCTTCTCACCTCGATTCGGCAAAGCGAAATCGATAGCTGTTCTCCTCCATCTCGACTTTTATAGCAGCCGAATTCATCCAGCGTTCAGCTAGCAAGGAAGCCATCATGACATAGCTTTGAAAAAATACAAAATAGGTCGGCAAATAACCGGCATTCAGCTTCATGAACCTTTGATAAGCGCTGTTCGCTGGGTCGGTTCCTTGGCCTTGCTCATCACGCCCGGATATTGGATATCATTCCTCTTCTGATGCATCCCTATCGACACCCTGGCGTTCGACAAAGCAATGCCGGCGGGGAGCTCGCGATCGACTGATCGGTCCGTACAGCTCGCAAGGAGTTTCCTCGGCGTCGTAGCCATCCGTTACGCTGTCGAATTGCAGTACCACGCCTGTATTATAAGCATTGGACAGCTCTCGTAGCAATCGTTGGCGGTAAACCTCGCTAGTCCCTTGTAGTACTATATTATCAAGCGGGTATATCGAACTAAATTTGACAGGGACGAACTCATCCATCCGAATGACATTCCGTAGCTAGCGAAATCTTTCTCAATCGTCTCAGAACCTCCAGCACAGAACTACTCCTTAGCAGGTTGGATCCAGCTTCTGAAGGATTATGGTCTCTAATGGGTAAGACTTGCGCCTGATGAATCGCACCCCTGGTTAATGCATGCTGTTATTATTTATTTGTGGAATTCAAAGTGACGACACCATAGAGGGTACAATGTTCAGTCTCATTGATTCAGGAGATCCAAATTAATTAGAAATGGGATCCCATTAGCCTACTTCATGGAAATGTTTGAAAGAGTAGCGGAAAGCGAAGAAATCGTCTTTCAAGTGTTCCACTATCCCAGCTAATACTCTATTGAGGGATATGTAATACTATTATATTTTGCGCACTAAAGACTACTTTTTAAGTATTTTCCCGCTTAGCCACTCTTGATCAATAGAAATGCAAACAGCCCCCTTAAAATGAGGTCTGTTTTGCATGTTATGCGCACGAAGTTTAGCCGATCCAGAATGGTTCCGTTTTGATTAACTCTAAATATTCTTTATTTCAAACAGATCTCAGGTATACTGAACAGTGAGAAAACTAGGAGATTTGTCTATCAAGAAGTTGTAAGAGTTACTGATGATATATACGAATGAACATTCACTACCACCAAATACTCCTCAAAAAAGTTGTGAATAGCACCAAAAGATGTTGGCCATGTATGAACGGGAAGCTTCATTGCTATATTCGCGTATCAGTAATTGAACCCACTTATGCAAAAATGACGTATATTCTTTATTTCCCATACCAAATCATAATAGTCACGTGGTCTTCTTAGAATTTAGATGGAAAGACCAAATTAAATGTGCAAAGTTGTTCCTTTCTTTGTGAATTCGAGGAACTGATAAGTCCCTGCAGCGTAGAACAAAATTCCTTCTAGTTGGCTTATACTTGTGGAATTTCTGTATTTGTTCAAAAGCACTTTGATAAACTTCTTGAGCAAAAACGCTTCATGATAGAAGGATGCTTCGATTATTGGGCTCATCATAATCTTTAAATAAAGGAATTTTGAATCCTTTTTATATTGATTAAATTTCTTGTCCCATTTTTTTTTGATCCACGTATTATAGAGTAGGTCGACATACTTATCGTAATCAAAACTATCTTTGATAGCTGCATTGATATCAACAGGATTATTTGATTCCTCTAGAACAATAAATTGATCTTTTAGATCATCGAAATATAACACCCTGTCTGCAGTTAAGTGATACTCCTCAGAACGATGCCATTTAACAGTCTTAAGTTCTAGGTATTCAGTAAAGATACCCTCGAATGGATTAGCGAACTCTAAGTCTCGAAGTGCTTTGGTTGGATCGAAGGAGATTTGTTTTATCTTTAGATGGAAGATGATACGGTGATCTTCATCAGCATGTATGTGGTGGAAATCCAGAAACCACTTAAATAGCTTAGGACGTGTAAATAATAAAGAAGCTTCATCCTTATTTGATTCGAACGGGAATTGTTTAATTTCTATGACAGCTTTCTTTTTCTTCTTTCTGTTATCCAACTTAAATCTTGCTTCAGGTTTCTTAGGCGTATCTCCTCCAAGTCTTGCTATGTCTAATTCCTCATGAAGCTGATAAGTTTTTCCAATTTTACTACCGATAAATTTCATAGCCTCTTCTGCTTCTTCAATGTCTTTTTGTTTCGGTTTGTTTGAATTCTCTTCATACCAATTCGTAAGCGCAAAGCATCTTATGAAAGTTACTCTATCACTAGCTCCAAATGTACTCAAACCAATCCCCTCCTATATTCCTTATTTTCCTATATTCATCTCGTCTTCTTCATGATCGGATGTATATGACATCCTCTATTGGATACCTGTTCGATAATACGGATAAGCTCAGGATCGATACAGAACATGATGCACGAATTAGAAATCTTGAGCGAGGGAAAAGTTAGATGATTAGGATTTTTGCAGATATAATAGATCGCACGACCCTTTTAACACAATACTGACCCCAGATTAATACGAAATCCTTACCCTCGCCACTTGCATCACAATGCTGAAATTGCCGTTCCAATTAATGTGTGTGCTAAATTAACATATCAGATTCAACATACCATAAGGGAATATCTATATTATTTGTTTCAGTAGTTTTATTACTTTTTATTCCGTTGCAAATCCAGCACAGTAATTGTAAATTTGTAGGATCATTATTTCCATAATTTGAAATTGGTACAATGTGATCTATTGCGTACTTATTTTCTAGATTAAGTGTCCCTGAAACGTCTTTTCTACAAATGGAGCACACACCCTTATCACGATAAATTATAGCTCTCTCGAGCCATTTAGGCCAAGAAACTCTACGAATTTTCCCATTAACAAAATGTTCAGGATTTTCTATCAATATATCACTGTCTGATTCGATACATTCTGATATGTGTTCATTGAAATCCCTTAAGAATTTTTTGTTATTCATAAACAGATGAAAGACTGTGTGTACAAGAGCGAGCACAGAATCATCCCAAGCATATCTAATCTCTTCATTAATTTCTAGATATTTAGAGCATTCTGCACATTCACCACAGAAATTACATTCATTCAACAATTCAAAGTCTGGATGTTCTGATAATAGAACCCCCGCATCCTCCACGATCGTTGACTCTAAACTAAAAATATCTCTTTGATCAAAGTGTCTATCCGCATACCAGTGATGAAAGTTGAATACATAAAATATCCATTCATGCATAATAGTCCATTTATGTGGCTTAAATATCCTAGGTTCTATTTGATGTCTTGAATCTCTCCAAAATTCGGGTAAAAGCAAATTACTATTTTCATAGAATTCCGCGATTGTGGCTCCTGCCAACCAGTATGACTCGAAATACGCAAACGAAAAATGCTTAATCATAATCCTCACCTTTAATATTGAGATAGTCATCTTCATAAGATATTGGGTATAAATTAACACACCTAGGACACCATTTGCCTTGTTGTATATTATTTGGCTTAGCTTCCCACTCGTGCCCATGAACACATTTCCACATTAGCTTGGTGTGTGCATTAATATATTCCGTAGATAAACATTCTCCATTTCTTTTTCTAGCGAGTTCAATCATATCCTCTATGGACTTTCTCTGCCTAATTGAAATTTCGTTTCTTCTACATGTCGGGCACCAAGATCCTTGCTGAATGTTATTAGGATTGGCGAACCATTCATGACCTTCTTTACATTTCCAACGTAATTTTGTTTGACTGTTTACGTAGGTATCGGATATACATATTCCATCATTTTTCTCCGCTAGCCTCTTCATATCTCTAATATTATTTTTTCTATACATACCAGAATTTTTCGAAGCGCATGTAGGGCACCAACTTCCGTTTTTCACACTATAGGGTGTAGACTCCCATTGGTGGCCCACCTTACATTCCCACCTAAGTTTAGTGTCAACATTATAATAAATTCGAGATAGGCATCTACCTTCTCTTTGTTGAGCTAATTCTTTTAACACTTCTAGTTTGTTAATGGTTTTACGTTGTTTTTGGTCTTTCTTACACTGAGGACACCATCTTCCTCTTTGGACATAATTAGGAGACGACTCCCATTGATGTCCATGATCACATTTCCAAAGTAATTTCATGTCAATCCCACTATATATTTCAGAAAGACATTCCCCACCATATTTTGCTGCAATTTGTTTCATGTCATTTATTGTTTTTGAATTACATGATGGACACCACGAACCTTGCTGAATACTTCTAGTAGCTGCTACCCACTGGTGTCCCATATGACATTCCCATAATAATGGTGTTGTATTATTACTATATTGGGTGGACAGGCACTTACCATTCTTACTTTCGGCCAATAAATGCATATCTTTAATGGTAATCAATCTACCAGAACATCTAGGACACCATGCTCCATTTGAAATACTTAAAGGTGTTGCATCCCATACATGACCACTTTCACACTTCCATGTTAACTTTGTACTGTTATTTGTATATGAGTCTGATAAGCATTCCCCTCCCTTTTTTTGTGCGCATATTTTCATATCTTCGATAGTTCTCCCTCGACCTAAGCACTGGGGACACCATGAGCCTTTTCTTATGTAATATGGAGAGGCCTCCCACACATGTCCTTCTGAACATTCCCAACTTAATTTCTCATCACTCCCATTGTACTCATTCGAAAGACAAATCCCATTTTTCAAACCAGCTAGAGTATGTAACTCATCTAATGGGTTAAACCCTTTATAAAAACTGCTCCAATCTAAGTCAGTATCCAAAGCATCATATCCTAATTCCCATAATTTCTTCTGAAGAAACTCTACTTTATCCGTATCACTTTCAACATTATATGGAATCACTATAAGATGTATAGCCTTCTCCTTACAAAGCTTTTCCTTTTTTAGATCTCTTAACTGTTGTTCAAGAAAAAGTTCCTCGCTTTGATTGTGAAAATAAGGGGTATATGAATAGTGTTGTATTCCGTGGTACTCAAAAGCCAATCTAAGCTCCTCATTGTATCCATCAAGTTCATAACCGTTTCCAAATTCTCTCCTCGTTTTAAGAAACTTTTTTTGTGTCAGTGACTCCAAAATAAATCTGCACTTCTCTTCATTAAAGAATACTGAATTATTATTGCATTTTGGACACCAACTGCCCTTTTCAATTGAATAAGGTGTAGATATAAAATCGTGCCCTTTAGTGCATTTCCATAAAAGTGGATAATCAACATTAATGTACTTTTTAGAAAGAAGTTTTCCTCCTCTCCTACCTGCTAATTGTTTCATATCTTTAATTGATTTTTTATTGTTTCCAGCACAAACGGGACACCAAGATTTTATGTTTAAAACACTATTTGGAGTTGCTTCCCATACATGACCTTCTTTGCATTGCCATTTTAGCTTTCTAGTCATTGTAAAAAATTGAGTAGATAGGCATTTACCGTTACGCTCCTTTGCAAAAGCCTGCATATCGACTAAACTCTTATTTCTACCCGCACATGTGGGGCACCATTTTCCCGAGTATATATTACTGGGATATGCTTCCCACTGATGCCCTTTAGAACATTCCCATACTAGCTTTGAATTCATATTTGAGTATTCGCTGGATATACATCTACCATGATTTCGTTCTGCCATAACTTGCATGTCTTGAATTGTTTTCCTTTTAGAGTTGGCATTCTTGGTATGAGCACACGATGGACACCATTTTCCTCTTTTAATATTATTCGGGGTCGCTTCCCATACATAACCACAATTACATCTCCACTTAAGTTTCGTATTACTATTGGTATATTCAATGGATAAACATAACCCTTCTCTCTTTATAGCCAAATCTTTCATTTCTTGTATCGATCCTTTAGCCACCATCTTATCACCTTTCTCTTCACCACCATTATTCCAAAAAAACATACTTAAATACCCTAACTTAATTGATATGAAATGGCCCCAAACTTAGTGACCGATATTGGTAAACTATGAAAATCCTAATAACTCTTCACCAGTCATAACAAAAACTTATTTCAGCATGTGATAATGCTCAGCAATCTTGACTCCCATACTTAGAGAAGAATCCAAATCCCTTCCTGATGATAATGTTTATTTATATTTACAACACGGAAACTGGCCAAATTGTCTGGAAAAAATTTATAAAGAAGTGGATTAAGAAAAACTAATGCAAAAAATCAACAAATATTTAAACTGATGCTAATGGCAAGAAGATAAAGAAAATGAACTATGAATTATACACCCTCCTCAAAACAAAGTTTTTATTGTGAATTTAATTTAAGTATATTATATAGATTAAAATTGTGAAGATTTTCATGTATAAAATTTTGACTTTGCTGAGCCTATGGGAACAGGCACACACCTAATCGGCAATAGGGCTATGTTTTTGTCCCTCGACATGTAAGGCTAAGTCTACTTCACTTACTGAAACGGGCTAAATTTGCTCTCTTCTTTACGTAAGAGAGCAAATGAAAAAGCACCGAAATGGGTGCTTATATTTGTAGTAACAAGTAAACTATCATACGTATGCTAAATAATGATTTATAGCATTTCCTTCATGAGTAGCTGCATCCTCGCTGTTAAACTTCATAGATCGATCTTTTTCACTAGATTTATGCAGTTCGTAAAATGCAGGCGTATCTCTATTTTTCTTGTCTTAACGAATCACTGCACCCAATGCTCCAACTCGTAATGATCGTCAAACGATTGCGATTGCTCGGAGCCTAAATCGATAAGCTGACATCGACTAGCTTCAATCAGTCGATCAATTTTGGCATCGGAAATACGCAATTTGCGCAGTGTGTTACTAACAATCCAGTTTGTTAACGTCATTCTTGGCGGAGTATGCTCATATATTGAGCTAATAAATGCTTTAAATTCCCCATGCTTCTCACTGGTAAGTGAAGCAGTTACTTGCTGCTCAGTATAAACCATATTCCGGAAGCAAAAAGTTACAACCTTATGGTCGATGCCCAGTCTTGGATACAACTGGCCTCTTACATCCTCCCACTCAAATAGCTCCAACAAACCGTCTTCATCATTACAATAGTATTGCACAGCTTCAATATTTTCTGCGATGATCGTAAAAAATTGCTGCCGTTCCTCCTCAGAGCTATGGGCAAGCAGCAAATCCCACATTTGTTTATTACTTTGGTTGTTTGTTGCTGTAACGGTCAGCAACTGACGAAACAACTCCTTTCGTTGAGCGGGATTAGCGACCAGTCTCGTATACACGGCCATACCGTCTGGAAATCGTTCCGTATCATGATAGTAAAGCGCATCTATAAACTCCCGCAATGCAATATCGAAGCATCGCCCCTCCGTTGGTCGCCCCAAAACCTCCACAATAACACGATTCCATACCTTTTCGTTATGATGATAGCCATTCCACCATAACGGCTGCGGGTAACCGCAATGGACGTTGAGGCAGCATTCTAGCAGTCCTTCCTCCATCAGCCGATCCACTACAGCACCAATCTCTTGTCCAAATAAGACCTCGCCCACAATCGCAATTTGCACTTCATCAGGAACAATGCGGCGGTTCAGCGCAACTCCACGCAGCCACCGGACATCCTCTCGCTTGGCTTGCAATACCGCTATTAGCTCAGCCCGTTCGCCAATTGACAGCGAGGGCCAATGGTCTACCAATGTGCCGATCGTAACCGTGAGCAGACTAGTTTGCCGGACCGACAGCAGTTCTTGAAACAGTTCTGCTCTAACGTCAGCAGCCTGTCCTGTTCCTTTCAGTAAATAATCCGCAACATTCATTCCATAATCCTCCGGTAAATGATGCTCGCTATAATGATGCAGCCAACGATGCCAAGAGCTTGCCAATTGGACAATCCGCTCCAAATCATCAACATGAGCGAGCGATTCTCTCGCTACTTTCACCATATGAGCTTCATTCATCCGCATATATTGGGACGGAAAATGGTTTAGTAGCGCAATAAACACATCGTACCAAACAAGCCATAGCTCTCGAGCCTCCTCGTTTGTGAGTTTATCCCAATCTAGGCCATCCCGCGCATACTGATCCTCGAAATATTCCAAAAAACGTTTAGAGCGCAGCGCAACGGACATAATCGACAGCGATTTCCGAACATAATCTAAAATCGCAGACTTCGCTTGTGGTGTATAGCTGCTCCAACTGGACAAAGCGCCGCGAAACAGCTTATAAATATAGTCCGGATGCTCTTGCGGCTCCAAGTAGCCTGCAATATCCTCGAACGTATAAGCGAACTGTTGGAACAGCAGTTTCACCGCTTTCGCTCGAATAAAGCTTTCATCATAAGCTAGTGCCAGCCGAATAACGTGCAGCAGATCCGCGGGCTCCATTTTGTCTGCAACGCGAACTGCTAGCATATCCCGTATTTCTTCAGCAGTAATTGGCTCGCTTGCCGCCAATTTTTGCAGACTTGCTGCATGTCTGTCCTCATCCCAGTCCAGCCAGTCGAAACTGGACCGACGCTCCGTTGCTGTATTAAAATACGGCTCGCCCTTATGCCATAAAATATCATCGTCGTTCATCGAGTTTTGAACTTTTACAGCACGTACAAACGCCTTCTGCTCCTGATCGTCCAGCTCATTCAGCCGACTATTGAAATACATAATGACCCGATCCTTCACAGACGGAAACAACGAATGTAGACTTCTTAGCAGTAATACCTTGATTCGCTGTTTAAGCGTGGCATCTTGTGTCTCGGCATACTGCCACTCTGCTATCATAAGCGCGCATAGGTTCCCGTCTTTAGATGGTGAAGCCAAACTTCGACCTAACAAGCGGAAGTTGCTATCCTTGTCGGCAAAAACGTCTTCCAGATTCGTTTGGAATAAGATTTTGCTTGCGTGGTAGTAAATCGGATGGGTAAACACAATCGTTTTATAAAACGAATCAACTTTGATATAGCCGCGGTCGCGTAAATCTCGAAGCGCTGCCCTATCGTCGTTCGTAATCTCATACGCTGCCTGGTAGGCTGGATATGGCGGGGTCTCCGCTACTTTGCCACCGATATGATAAGCAACCGGCTCGTCATACTGGGATTTAAGCGCTGGCTCCTCCGTCGATTCACTTAACAGAAACGCCAAATCGTCGAGCTTGGCCGCTCGATAGGTGCTGCAGCTTAAACCAAGCGCCATAAACACACGCTTGCTGTACTGTCCCTGCTCGTCAATTTGCCGTGCCAAGCGATTAGAGTCGATCCGTGCTTCATTAACGATTGCCGACTCCTCCCATTGCTCCAGCACACTCAGATCAGGCTGCGCATAATAGAGGTGCACGATTTGTCCCGGTTGCAAGACGCTCGTACGTTCATTACGCTCCAGCCAGTCCTGCAGCCGCTTAAACAATGTCTTAGATGGATCCGACTCACCATAATAGCGACTCCAAATTTTCTCTCCGGTTGCAGCTTCATTAGCCGTCAAATCATGCCATACATGTGCCTTCATGCGGCATTCCGCAATCGTGTCGCGACGCAAAGCATGAAGCAAAATATCGCTGCGGGTTGTCACGATCAGTTTGCGATGTGGGCCGCAGGCATCCAGCAGCCGTTCCACTTTTGCAATAAGCTCGGCCCTTTGTGGATGAGCCGTCATCGAGCCAAACGGGTCTTCCAGTACAAGCAGCCTCTCCTCATGGCTCACATGCCGCAAAAAAGCGAGCGCACCGCTGTCCCCATCTAGCTCACTTGTTATTTTCACTCTAAAGCCAGATTCTTGATAACGTTGGGCAATCTCCTTCGCCAAATACGTTTTGCCACAGAAGGATACCCCTGTCAATAGCAGCACATGGGAAGCTTCCAAAGCTTCGCTGCAGAGGGGCATTTCAGCCCGCGACACGAGTTTCTCATCATAGGGGAATATTCGATTGCCGTTGTGAGCAGTAAGCAGTCTAACAACATCCTCCGTGATGGATTGCCCGGAATCGCGTCCTTGCCGAACTAGCTCATCCAGCTTGCTAATGACGTCATCTGTTTCGCTTTGCGGAACGGCGTATTTTCTATTGAGCAACCGCGCTAGCCGTTCATAAACAGTATCCCAGTCCATAGACTCCCAGACGTGGTTTTTTTTCAAAATCGTCCTAAGCTGATTTTTTGAGTTATCTCTAAAAAACTGCTGCAAAAAACGCCGACGTCCCTGCCCAGTAGAAGTTGTATCAGTGTAGTGAGCCAACACATTTGTTTTGACCCGATCCAATAAGTCGTTGCCTATCCCAGCCGTTAACGGCAAATAAACCTCATTGAAATCTACAAAGAGGCTCACGTCGTCCTGGCAGCGGGCATTCGTTATAAATAATACAAAACGATTGGCATCTTGATTTAATTTCTCCAGCAAGTTCATTTCCCCGCTATGCTTGTCAAAATGGCTAATCCAACTCGAAAACTCCGCTAAATCAATTTGAGCGGAGCGATTCTTCACTTGCACGTCCAAAATATAAGGCTCGCCCGCAGCCTGAAAAGTAACCCGCGAATCTTCACCATCCGCACATTCGATATAGATGTCAACGTTTTCTTGATCCAGTAGCTTCAGCGCCACATAAGCAGAAACGAGATACTGGTACTCATAACCTCGAACTCCTGCAATTTCAACGGTCATCATGTCACCTCTCATCCAGTCAGTCGAACAAATATAAATCCATATGTAGCTCTTATGGCTCTGTTCCCTATCAAAGTAGTTCTATCCCTGCCCTTCGTATTCCTCTTGTAAGCGGCAAATTTTCAGACGAAAATGACAAAACTAGAATCAGGGAAGCAAAAAAATGCTAATGTTTTTTTTCATTGACAGTGAGCCTAGCTAAAAGCAGAAGATGCAAGTCAAGCTTGTCCGTCTGTCGACTAACATAAGACGGTAGAAGCCCCTCACTAATAAGTCGTCTCAAGTGATAGTCGACCCGATCAGCCCTGAAATACGGGTTGTTCAAATACTCGAAAACTTTCTCCAGATCGTAATTTAGCCCTTTGAACTTAGGGGACCTTGAATGTATTAGGTGTCCTTGAGTCACAGCATTTTCACTGAATGTCATGCTCTGTAGCGCATCGTAAAGCTCGTTGACCAATAAATGCAGCGAATTCAGATATTGGTCTGCTTCTTGCCGTTCCCGCTCGGGGAACTCCTGCGGAGCAGTGAAAAGCTCGATCAACGTCTGGATGTCATAATGATACCCTTCACCCTCACCAATTCGAATACTGTTCTCCCTTATAAGAATTTGGAGCTGCTCGACAACATCGGAACTGTGCCCTATTTCCTGCAGACGCTGATCCTCGATAAAGATACCATTTTTTTTCTTAATTACGCTTATCATGCTCGTCAAGAGGGAGTATCGTTTAACTATAAACTCATGAATATTGGCAAAGCTCATTGAAAAGCTAATAGGTTGAACCACATTAGGATTGTTGCTGTAGAGAAAAACCGAATAGTCTCCGTTATCCCCAGAATTGCTAATATCGCTAGACCAAGAAGCGAAGTACTTATTCGTAGTCTTCGTTCCATCAGCGATTCTTAAATCTACTGGATGTGCTCCAAAACATGCCCGGATCTGCGCAAAATACGCATCGTCAGGAATAGCCGCATTAAATACCGAACTGTCATTCTTTAGAGTGTATTCCATTTCGAAAACACGAAGGAGTTGCTCGATGGATTGAAGAACAATATCATATGTCATAATCAGCTGTAAAACGTTCAATGAACGAAAATCATCATGAGCATGTGTCAAATCGATGTACGGCAAGCCGTTCACGCTTACGGAGAGCCAGTCCTTCGCAGAGCAAATTAAGCTCCAAAGATTCTTTCCATTGTAGTTGCTGTATGTATTAATCAGAAAATCATCATGATCGCTTAAGGCTTGCTTAAACTCCTCAAGTAAGGAGTTATCGAGAATATATGAGTTCATATCATTGAACCTCCTTCTTACTTAATTCAGGTGACTGGTTTACCTTTAGAATATGCATAAGTTGATCAATAACTTGATTATTAAGAAACATTTGCGAAGACACAGAACCTATTATAGTTACTGGCTAATCTGAGAATACGAAAAAGCCGCTAATTTAGCGACTTTCAATGGATTTATGATCTTGTCTTTTAATAGAGCTCGCTTCGCATATGATTATGGGACATCATAAAATTAGATACAGACTTCACTACTATACCTAACTGATAGCAAGCTTAATAGTAAACTCCAAATAAACATCCTGATTCGTCTGCATCAGTTAAAAGCACAGGTAAAATGGAGCTTGCTACTTCTTTTCTCACGCTATCAGGTAAATCATCAGAATTCAAAGTTACAATATACTGGAAACCTGCTACAATTGACTTATCTTTTCCAAATCTCAAAGCTTCCGCTATTTGTCTTTCATCAACGGGATCAAAAAGCGAGCTGTCATGAATCAACATATCCATTTTTCTGTCTAAAAATTTTGACATTTGAATTAACATCATGTCAAAACAGAAAATTAACATACTATTAATTCCAGTACTATTTTGATTTCTCGATACCATCTCAATATCATATCGGCCATTTTTTGTCTGTCCTATATGTAACTGAGCTACAGAGTTATATAAACAGTTAGAGACTTCCTCAACAAGCAAGATAGCGTGCTGTTTTGTACGTGAATGCCCTTCTAATGATTTATTAATTTCAATGATTAATCTCTGCTCTTCTATTTTTAGTTTTGCAGCTTCCTCACGCATCATATTTAAAAAATGCTGTTGCTTTTGGTACATGTCTAATTTACTTACAAGCTCATTCATTTCAGATTGTAACAAGGAGTATTGATCTAGAGCACCATGAGTATTTAAAATTGTCATTTTCTTAGACTGTTCCAGAGAGAGCTCGTTTATCAATTGACTTCTTTTTATCACAATTTCATTATACTGCTCTAATTCCTCCTGTAAATATTTTTTCCGATTCTTAACTAATTGCTCATGAAACAATTTGGATTCATCATAAGTTTTTATAACAATATCAGGCAATTTAATTTCAACCTCATTGTATAATTCAAACAAATTAAAATCTTCGATATTCCTTTCACTTTTAGAAGCAATCATTAATTCTGATATAATTTGTCTATCCATGAAATTTTGATTGCTAAGTTCTGATATTTTTTGAGCGTAGTTATTAGCTTCAATTTCAATTTCTCTGTACTGAGGATGCACCAAGAAATTCTCAAGATCATTCTTAGACTTGGATATTTTAGCAGTTAAAATTGTAATTTCGGTGTCTAAATTTATACCATCATTCATGATTTTGTTATAAGAGTCTGTTTCAATTGCTTTCTTGAGGTCTGTAATTTCTTTTTTCTTTTCCTCAAGATGCTTATAGCTTATTGCTAATTTTGTGTCTAAACCTAATAGAAATGATAGTGCAATTTGAGTCAGATGTACGTTTTGTGTTTTAAAATATTTTGTTGAGTCTAAATATCCACCATCTTTACTAAGTCTAGAGAAGTATGGAAACAAAGATCTGAATTTTAAATTTGATTTTATTAACTCATCTCTGGAATTTAAATTGAATAAAAATTCTCCTAAAAATTCATTCCATTCAGTTACTTTTATTTTAATATTCGAAATGCCTGACATCCCATATTTTTTCTTGAGATCACTAACTTCTTCACACTCTACATATACGAAATTAGACTCAGAACCTCTTCTCTTTACAATATATAAATTGTTATTCAATTCTAGATCCATGATGAAAAATTCATCTTTAAACTGTTCCATCTTAAAAACACTTTTATTAGTGCAACTACTTCCATACAAGAAATGAATAATTTCTATAAAAGTAGTTTTACCCAGCCCATTTCGAGTATCTTTTACAGTAGATTTTTGAGTAATATCAGCTAATAAAATATTTAAACCTTCATGAAGTTCTATTGTATTAAACGTGCTTAATGTGCTATATATCTTTTTTATCATTCTTTGACCTCCACATTAAGTCATCCCCATATTCGATTGCACCAATAATGTATAAAAAATCTATCGCTAAAATGAAGTTATCAAACTGAATTCTAATCTTACCGTTTGTTTCATGCTCTTGGATCTGAACATAAGATCTCCAGGCTGAGCTAACTGTATGAGGAGAATTTAATATAGAAAGTATTCTTGCACCAATTTTTATAATTGATTTATCCTCATGCAAATTTTTAGTTGGTGTTAACACTATTCTACTTCCCTCCTTTTTTACTAATGTCAAATCTTTTATAGATAAGTTTTTTTGTATTATAAATTCTTCCAGATGGATGTAACATTCATTGTACATTTTATGCACTCACACTTTCAAAAATTGTACATTGTTCGAAAAAATACGCAAGAATCGTATGAACAGCAGCCATATATACTTGATTATCAGTCTTATGAGGATCGGTTATAAACTTAGCTAATGCACTATATATATCATCAGGTTCTAACTCCGAGTTATCTCTTAAATCCTCATAGTATTTTCGCAAAGTTTCAGAAATTTGATCTCCTAAATTTAAATCTGTCTGAAGATTTAAATAGTCTCTTACTAAAGGGGCTCTTAACAAACCGGCCTTGATAAGCCCAATAATTGGATCACTTAGCCCATTAATTAAAAGTTTATTCTCTGGGACAGGTTTCAAATCCTCATTTCCGGGGTTTGATCTTCTTGAAATAGACTTAATAACAGGTTGTATATCTTCAAATTTTAAAGTAGTATAATTTTTTTTGGATGGAACTGGACCTAGAATATCTCTAATAATGGGTTCTTCTAATGAAAAAATAATTCCTCTTATTTCACTTGGTCCCCAAAACGTAAGTGTAACAGAAGTATACTGAGTAGATAATTTCAACAACTCTTTGTTGATTTTAGGAGGTAATGAATTTTGATTATGTACAAAAGACCACTTATCAAAATATTTTTCCCAGTAATCAAGAGCCCCGGTAAAATCATTATTTATCTTAGTTAACATTCTATTTTGGTTAAGACTTTGTGGACCATTAACAGCAAATAAATGTCGTTCACTAATTAAGTAGCCATCATTTTTCTTGTCTCCATCCTGTCCCCAGGGACGACAAGGCATAAAATTATCCTTATATTTCATCTGCATCACCTTAGAAAAGAAATCTTCAAATTCATTTTCAGTTTTTTCACGTATAATTTCTTTATACTTCATATCGTAAAAAGCCATAGACAAATCATCCATAAAATCATCCTTTCTATAATCAATACATACAAAATCATATTCTTCAAGCTGGCCATGCCTAAGTTAATAGGAGATTTACAGAACTACTATTAAGAACCTCTTAAGTAATACTCATATTAATAAAACTAACTTATTTCTTAATTTTTCAACTCTCTATTCCAATTAAAATATCGTACAAAATAGAATTAAGATTATTACGATAATTTATTCTTTTATACAATAGAATTTCAGAAAATTCTTCAAATATGTATTTCCAAAACGTTATAACTACAACAAAAAAAATTGAAAATAGTAGCACTGTAGAAAATATAAGAAATTGCCCTTCATTCGTCTGAAAGTTGGTCGCTTCGTAAAAATGTTTCAGAAAATAATTTAAGTTTGGCGCAAGAACTGCTATCAATATGCTGGGCGCAACTAGTGGTGGCATCTTTTCTTTAGTATTATCAGCTTTATACGCTTCCATGAGGTTCTCAATTTTCCATTTTGAATATAGATCATGCTCAATCAGATATTCTGTTATCATATGAATTTGAACTTCATGAAAGCCATCTAACCACTTACCTTTTTCAGTTTTTATTGAAAATTCTCTATTTAGAATGATACGAGCCTTACTATTGAAACGCCTATGTATAAAAATTAGAAAGACAACAAGGGCTATTGCTGACAGTACAGGTCCATAGGCTGACTTTTCTGTCCAAACCCAAATACATAACGCAATAATAATCAACGGAAGAGCTAAAGTGTACGAAATCAAATAAGACCAGAATAAGAAGTTCATTTTACTGTAGATTAATTTACGTGCTCTTACTTTTTCCGTATAAAATATAAGTAATTTATTCTTCATCTTTCACTCACCATCACTAATTTTAAATTAATTAGAAGAATAGCACCAATTTTCAATAAAATAGATTGAATTATCTTAAATTTCTCAAATTATCGATTGTTTTAAGAATATCTTGAACAAAGCTTTCCACTATTTTAATTTCTTCAGTACTTCTATTAGATAGGGATTCATTTATTCTATCAAGAATTTCTAAGGTCTCTTTATTTTGTAGCTTATTTTCATACGAGTTGAATAACTCTGCTGGTGTAATATTTAAAGCTTCGAGTAGTTTTTGCAAGGTATCTAATGATATGTTCCTCTCCCCTTTCTCAATCCCACCAATATAAGGCTGTGGGAGATCTACTTGTTCTCCTAAATTAGCTTGGGTTAATCCTTTTGATTTCCTTAAAGATTTTATTCGTGCGCCTACATATACATTAATATTTATCATAAGTACAATCACCTCTCACTTAAGAGTAGGTGTACTTATGTATGAAATAAATATACTTAAACTATATATTACCATTAGTAATTATATAATTTAAGATATATATTTTACATAGAAAAAATAAAATTTTTATAGGAGTGTACTTCATGAGACAATTACCTCATCAAATAGTTATAGAAAATGTAGTACAAACAAAAATGAGAGGGAAAATTACTTATCAAAGCTCGTTTCCGACCTCCATTGCTATGAATCTAACTTATGTTAAGCCATTTAACGACCCCTCCGGAAAAGGATATCAACGGCCAGTAGATCCAAAGCGTGTTGATGAATTTGCATTATATCTTTCCAGAGGCGAAAACGCATTATTCACACCAATTTTATTGAATGCAGCTGGTATGTGGGAGTTTACAGCTTATGATTCTACTAGACCAATGTTCGGTAGGTTATTTTGCAAGAGTAAAGCATCATTAATGGATGGACAGCATCGACTAGGAGGGATTAAACGTTATATCGAAGAAACTCAATCAGAACTTAATATTCCTTTCATGGCATTTCATTTTTTAGATGACGATGAAGAAATTCAACTCTTTGATATTATTAATACAAAAGCCAAAGGGATTGGAACCTCTTTAAGCAAATTTCTGAAAAGAGAATCAGATGAATTAAGTTGGCAAGCTACTGAATTATTAATATTAAAAGATAGTCCTTTCTATCACATTGGTAGCATCACGGGTAAACGTAATAAGGGAAGACATATTACTCTGCAGAATCTTTATCGCATGTTAAAGTACTTTTTCAGAGATACTGAGACTACAAATTTATCAAAACATGAAAAGGTGGATCTTGTACTTGGATTTTTCAATATAATGCGTCAAGAATATCCTCATGAATGGATGAACTATAAAGAATATAAACTTACTCATATTGTATGTTTGGATGCGTTAGCAATGGCTGCATCCAAGGCGTTGTCTAACTGTAAGAAAGAAAACTCAACACAAATAGACCATCAAAAGTTTATCAAGTCAGCAAAGCGCCTGAAAAAGATTGACTGGTCTGTTAGTGGGCCTTTCAAATATTTAAAAGGTATCTCTAGTTCAAAAACATTAGCTTCGGAGTTAATTGAAATTATGGAATTAGAGAACTAATCCTAAATGTGGCTTCTATCTCTATTTAACGCAAGTTGCATAGGATGAAATGATTCTTCGTTGGATGTTCTTCTCTTTGATCTTATTGTAGGATAAGGACATATCAATTCATTTTCAGAAAAAAAATGATTAAGGTTGTTTTGGTCCCAGAACTTCTGGACTTTATCGGAGAGCTTACCTGGAAAAGAAAAGGCCAATATTGTTTCCTTCAGAGTTAAATCTTTATTCTCAATTATCTTATCAACTGAATCGGTGAGATACAATTTGAAAAGATGTAAAAATAAATAACTATAGGTGTGTGAAATTAACCAACTGATATATGAGTAATTGCTTTTTTTTGTAGGAAATTTAGCTAAATAAGAATTCATAATGTCGAATATTGGGTCTTCGTCTAAATAACCTAAAAATGAAACATTCTCTGAACAAAAACTGGTCCGGCTATAAGGGATTGCGTCTACATCATAAAAATGTACAATCTTCATTATCTTTTGTTTCCACTTAACATATGCAGATGCATAAGGGCAGATAGGAATATCCATTCCTTCCTTTGTTTTTATAACGGAGGTATAACGTTTAATACAACTTTTATGCTTTTTTAAAATAGTTCTTCTTAAATGTTTCGCAATTGAACTAAACATTGAATTTCTTATAATTTGAAATTCGCTCATAACAATGTTTTGATGATTTGAAAAAAAAGTGATATGATTTTTTGCTGTGTTAATGTTTTCGAATTCTCTGTTTCTTTTTCTAATGTATTTCCCTTTTAAGTACGGAATGTTATTTATGCTTTTAAGATGATCTGAGGTCTCCACGCAATATTGATCGGGAGTTGTATCCCTCTCAATATAATTTAAATAAAACTTTAATAATTGAGGTGTCTCATTAATTGAGGTGTGAGGGTATAGATATACTGAGCTCAGGTTACTTTTCTGCAGCTGATTTAGACTTAGCCATTGTATAGCAAGTTTATCTGACAAATCGTTATTTCTGTACGCCTTCCAATGTGTATTAAGGGGTACGCCCCTGTTGAATTTTTTGTATTGATGACTACACATACACGTTAATGTTGATTCAAAATAAGTTTGATCTTTAAATAGTTCATAAGGATATTTGGCTGAACAATTGGGACATTGATCATACAATGGTTTCTGGTGAAAAGGACATTGTTGAAAAAGACCAAATTGATGCAATATACTATGGTAACCGTCAATTAGGCATTCACAACAAAAAGTTAAAGACTTTCTCCAATACCAATTTCCTGAGGAAATTTCCCGCATTTCTCTCATTCCGCCATCATTCAAAAATCCAGATATGTTTTTAATTACATCAGAATTATATTTTTTTAATGAGAATCCTAAAATGTTTATAAATCTATTATCATCAAAACTGGGCATTGAATACAAATTATGATTTCTTGCACCAACAATAGTCTTTTTTTTGATTGTCTCTGAAGTCCCAAACAAATGAAAATAGTCTCGTTTATTAAGTAAATTAGTGAATTGAATTTTTTGAAAAATAGACCAGGGAGATTCAAACTCAGATATCCAATCTGTATTCCAAGTAATTGAACCATCTGGCTTTGATAAGTAAACCTTTAGTTCAGGAATCATCTTTAACCACCTTTTCAAATCGAACTGATATATCTAAATTAAGTCGTTGTACAGCTCATTTTCGATATAACCCGACTTACCTAATGAGTCTAACCAATGGCTAGACGTCAAATGGTCAACATTTTTACCTAAGACACCGTATTTTTTAAAAGCATATTCTATAGTAAGTGTTAAATATTGCATCGGTATCTCTAAAGGTTTAGTAATTCCTTTTTCTTTTCTAATATTGGATATAGTAGAAAATAGCTCCTCTGTGGATGATTCTAAACGAAATCCTTGCTCATATGCATCTGGAAAGAAGAATCTTGTGTAGGACCAACCACTATTTGTAGGGTATTCAGATAAAGAGTCATAACCGACTAAACAGGTTTGCAGCTCATCTTTTGTTCTTACGCCTGAGAATTTGTATTCATGAACCATAAAGCGACCAACAATTTGTCCCATTTTTGAAGCAATAAAACCTGATCTAACATGCTTTAATTCTTCTTGGCCAACTAAGATAACTGTCATGCTAATTCCGAATTCTTTCAAATAATTATAAATATCCATTAAAATATTGTATTGAACTGGAACAAGACGCTGGGCATCATCAATAAATAGAATTAACCTTTTACTTCCTGAACTCTCGACTATCTCTTGAAGATATTTTTTTAATCTTTCAGCTTTCATAGTTTTTCTTCCTGAGAAAGGGATTCCGTGTCCAAACTGTACCAATAATTCTTCATAGAAAGTGGTTTCATTAATTCTTGAATTTTGCTCACATTTAAATTTTAGAATAGGAAGCTTCTCACCAAAATCTATTGGTAGTTCCTTTGTTAAGTAGTCGATGGCCCAAGTCTTTCCTAATCTAGGTCTGCCATAGGCTATTCCGCCTGGTGCTCGGTTTTCAATCCATTGCTTAATATTTTTGTACATTCTTCTCACTTCTTTAGTGCCTATGAAGTAAATTCCAGTTTCGATGGGATGAGTCTTTGGGGGTACATATGGCCTGTTTATATCTGAAACATCGATATTCATCAGAAATCTTCCTTTCAAAAGTTGTAAGTTCGAAAAATTCTATCATCGTCATCGTCTTCTTCAATAAATAAACTGTTTACATCCCCTGTTGACTGGACATCTGGAGCAAAGAATTGCTCTTCTTCTTTTTCATGGTTATTTGTAGATGCTGCTTCGGCTTTGTTTAGTTCCCTTTGTAATTGTGCGATATGATTTCGTTCTCTCTTTCCAGTCTTAGCTTTAGATGCTTTATACTCATAGTAGATTTGAAATGGATCTTGATAAGTAGTAAAGAATATTTTCCTTTCATTCTTTAATTTATTTATAGCCTTCCTTGTTCGTAATGAATGAGGTGTTATCCCCCAAATGCCATATGCAGTAAGGTATCCAAACTCACTACCATCACTCAAAAATACTTTTACTGTTCGTATATCATCAACGTTTACCACAATTGTTAATTCCGTGCCGATCAGGTGAGGACTATTACTAAGAATATCGCTTTGATATCGAACCCCTTCATAATTTATGAATGGTCGTTTTCCTTTTTCTATGTTCCCACTCACTCTTCTTTTAGTTTGGATCATAAAAAAAATGGCGTCTTTTCTTTTTTCTGGTTCAAGTACTCTTGGTTCCATCCCTCTTTCAATTCGTTGTTTCATCAATTGAAGAGGAGAAAAGTTTCTAATTCCACTATGGGGAATACCATTATAATCAGATACTAGAATATGAGTTAGCTCCTCTAGTTCTGATAAAGAAATATCAAACTTTTTTGCTTGTTGTTCTGGATTTTTACGAAGAGGATCAGAAGGATTGCTTCCAGTGGTACTCACTAATTTATGGTATCCAAGCACTTCAAGGGAACGGAATAATCGTTCAATAATGCCTCTTACTTCTGGAGCCTCGACCGGCCCAGGATTTAGAGTACAACGAACTACTTCATAAAGACGATCGGTTACGATATTTGATAAATTTGCTTTACCGTTGTCATAGCTGAATTCATCCCAAAGAGCCCATGCCGTTTCTGGAATTTCAGCCGAAGGTATACCACCTTTAGGATCATAATCGATACCAGGTATCGAAAATTTTCTTTTTTCATAAGGGGTTACTGTATTGCGAATACAATGCAAAACATCGTCTTTGTTATATTCTTTATTTACACAGAGGTGATGACCTAATATTGCTCGAGTTGCTACATCAACTATTACAAGAAGCCATACCCGCTCCACAACTTCTGTAAATAAGTCTCCTTCAGGGGTTTTAAATGTGATAGTAAACATCGCATCAATCTTATGCCCATCAAACTGAACGCGTTGAAAAGGCTTTTGTAATATCAATTCATGTTTTGGCAATGTTCCCATCCGTGATTGCCTGGCTGCTTCTTTTCCGTAACGCTTTGCACCTTCTGAAAAATGATTATTCTCAATTTTTTTAAAGAAACGGTATAATGATCGATATCCTTTATCATTTGTATTAAACGGATAGTCATGTATTCCTATACCATTCTTTTTGCACAAACTTAGGAATAATCTATGGATCCCATCAGTCGAGATTGTGGGCATTGTAGAATTTTTTCCTTTTCGTCTTAAATATGCTGAAGTGATCTTCTCTCTAATTTCTGGATATTGTTCAAGGAGTTGATTGAATGCCCCACTTAATTTGGGCTGTTCCTGTTGTGGGAAAAAAGTTGTGGTTGCACTTCTATCATACTTTTTGGTTCTCTTATGAGGGATTAATGCTCTAAATCCCCAGATAGCTTCAGTTATTGGATCAAATTCTAAACACTTCTTTATGAAAATAATTAATTCTTTTTTACTTACGCCTGTTTGTTCTGTGATTTTTTCTAAAGTTACTTCTTCGTGAAGCATATATAGGTTCACTGCAGCTTCTCGTTTTTTGAATATCTCTCTATCTTCAGGTTGAAGTTGCATGATATTAACAATTGGCCAATTTGAGATGTCTTTATGTTTCGGATCAATATTTATACTATCTAAGATACGTCTTCTCGACATTCAACTGCACCTCCGTCAATCCACAAAGTAAGTCCTGTTCTTGATTAAAAGTAAGTATCTCATGGAGGATTAATGCAAATATAGAATTCCTAATTATGACAGGATGATATTTAGATTGAACAGATTTTTCTAAATCACGAATTGTCATAGGGCCGTTTAAAGCTGATCTATAAATCAGCTCATACACTTCTGGTTTTATTTCAGAAAGTGGAGTGAAAAAAGGAATCAACGTTTTTTTATTTGCAATAATAGTGGGATTGTGTCGTATATTTTCTTCCGTCAGGACACAATGTGTCTTATTATTCTCTGCGCACCATATTTTTTGTGCATACATTTCATAAATCGCTTGTTCGCTAGAACGTTTGCTATCCGGATCTATTTCATAGGAATAACGTATAAACACAAACTTTTCTTCACTTTCTGATTTAACCCACATATCAAAAACTGTTTCGACAACTTTACCTGCAATAGATACTTTTATTTTCAACGGTCTTTCACAGTAACTCATTACTGTAACATCGGATTCCGTGAGAACCCAATGATCATATTGAAGTGAATTGTATAGTCTAACCTCTCTATGAAGCCTCCTACTAAATACAAAAAATCTATTCCTGCCCATTTCGTTTTTTATCTTATTGACTGGTGAATACAAGTGCTTAATCCTCCGAAATTTGTATTTTAACCACAATATTTTATATTCAACCTCGTATACTGTATTCCTTTGTCTAGAAAACACTTCTTTTGTCGAACTATAAATGAGTTCAGAATTGTTTTCGAATAAAAAAATAATGAGATAATGATTTGATTTCTCAACATCTTTCATCAATACTTATAAACTCCCTATTGTTGCTTCATCAGTGAAATTACACAGAACTTGAGTTATGCGTAGTATAATTGTTCGTTCAAAATCGTCAGTTTCCGTATTTTTAAAAAGTAATTTTTCCGTCACTGTCATTCTGAACTTTAATTCATAGATGTATGTGAAGGTTTTTTAACTAATTTTATTCTTCTCTTAGATTCAACTTTTCGTCTAATATATGATGATTGAATAACTCTAGAAACGTGTTTTATTTTAGAAGTACGTGTTACATAACTTTATAGTAAACATCGCTCCTGCATTCAGAGTAATATGTCGGTAGAGTCTTGAAGTAATTCATAACTGTTGTAGGGTTGCCGTACGGTTAGCAAAAAAAGGCATGATCTTGAATGGAGAAAAAAGCTAACAAATTGTTGAAGTGGTAAATGTATTTCCTTACCTGATATGGTCAAAAATAAATCCGGCTATCATTAGCCGGATTTTATAATTTTCTCCCTCGCTTCGAATATTTGTGAACCAATTGCTGTGTATATGCATGCCTCTCGGATGAAAATAAATCCTCCTTGGCAAAATGGTCTATCATTCGTCCCTTTTGTATCACCATAATTCGATCGGATATACGCTGGATTGTAGCCAGATCATGTGAAATAAATAAACAGGCAAATCCGATGTTTTTTTGCAGTATCATAAGCATCTCGATGATCTGAGCTTGTGTAATCATATCCAGACTTGATGTGGGTTCATCCATGATGATCAGGGATGGGTCACTGCTTATCGCTCTGGCAATAGCGACGCGCTGCTTCTGACCTCCACTGAGCTCATGGGGATACTGATGCAAGAGATGCGCTGGCAGCTCCACCAGATCCAGTAGCCGTTCGGCACACTTCAGCCTGTCCTGTCTGCAATCCTGGACGATTACAGGTGTTCGATTCTTTAAGGTGTCCAGCGGTTCCATCACGGAATCAATGATCCGTAGTCTTGGATTGAGACTCGATGCAGGATTTTGAAAAACGGCCTGAACTTGACCCTCAAGGGTTCGATAGGCGAGAGTAGTTCGAGGTTTTAACATCTCTCTTCCCTGAAACCACATTTGCCCGGAATCCATCTTCTCCATCAATAAAATACAACGTGCCAGTGTACTCTTTCCGCTCCCGCTTTCTCCGATCAGCCCCACACATTCTCCCGGGTGGAGACTGAAAGAAATTCCGTCGATCGTCCTTGTCTGTCCAGCATAGGTCTTGATCAGGTTTTGAACGGTAAACACAGCTTCTTCACTCATGATAATTCACCTCGTTCCGGAACGACGCCAGGTTCAGCATAAGACAGTATGGATTCAGCTGCCAAAAGCTTTTGGGTGTACGGATGTGTGGTTTGTGTTAGCACGTCCTCAGCCTTGCCGGATTCCAAGATTCGACCTTCCCGCATAATGACAATCTGATCCGCGCAGCGTCTAGCCAGCTTCAGGTCATGTGTGATGAACAAAATGGAACAGTCTGTCTTCTCTCGAAATCGAATGAGCAGATCGAGTATTTCTGCCCCCGTAACCCAGTCCAGCGCAGACGTGGGTTCATCCGCAATCAACAGTTTCGGTTCAAGCAACATCGCCATCGCGATGGATACCCGCTGCAATTGTCCACCACTTAGCTGGAACGGATAGCTGACAACAACCCGTTTGGCAGGTAAGGAAACGTCATTCAGAGCTTGCTCGATCCGTTCTTTTCGTTCCTTGGGCCCCCATGTATAATGAACCCTAAGCGTCTCATCCAGTTGTTTGCCTATCGTAAGAAACGGGCTAAATACACCTGTATAGTCTTGAAATACATACGCGATTTCTTTGCCACGCAGCCCATTCATCTGTTTCTCGGATAACTCCGATAAAGACTGGTCGTTAAATGTGATTTGTCCAGCCGCATGGCGCACCCCGTTTGGAAGTAAACGACCGATAGACAAACCTGTAAGTGTTTTTCCGCTGCCACTTTCCCCAATGACAGTCAGCCAGTCGCCAGCCTTTACGGACAAATGCATATCGTGAATAAGGATCTTCTCTCCGGCGATAAGTCGGAGTCCTTTTAATTCGAGTAAACTCATCAGCTTCTCACTCCCTGCTTCGTTTGATATCCAGCCTATCGCGCACCCGATCTCCCAGCATGTTGGACCAGAGCACGACGAGCATAATCGCGAGTCCAGGGACAATCATAAGGTAAGGTGAGCTATGAAAATATGCCCGTCCCTCGTTCAGCATGGCCCCCCATTCTGGTGCAGGAGGCTGTGCCCCCAATCCGATATAGGAGAGCGAGGCAATCATGAGAATGACTTTACCCATATCCAGCGAAGCGATCACAATCACATGAGACAACGCATGGGGTAGTAAATGCTTCCACAAAATCTGATGAGGACGTAATCCACTCAGGCGGGCGATGGTAATATACTCCTGATGTTTCTTCGCGATCACGCTATTTCGAACGATGCGGGAATACGTAATCCATTTGACCGAAACGATGGCAATCATCAGATTGAAGATACCTGGTCCCATCAGCCCACTAAGCACAATGGCAATAATAAAATCCGGAAATGCAAGAAAAGCATCCGATATTCGTTTATAGATTCGATCCAGCCACCCGCCTGC
Organism: Paenibacillus sp. GQ49; assembly: GCF_059759055.1. Taxonomy (NCBI): domain Bacteria; kingdom Bacillati; phylum Bacillota; class Bacilli; order Caryophanales; family Paenibacillaceae; genus Paenibacillus; species Paenibacillus sp. GQ49. The sequence goes on along the minus strand of NZ_JCAXEL010000008.1, from coordinate 59,755 downwards.
ATACCCGGCCATTAATCCTGCGGGAATACCGATGGCGAGTGAACCGAAGAGAACACTTAAACTGGTTCCTACCGTATTCCTTCCCCCGAGCAGCATACGGGATAATAGATCTCGACCAAGATCATCGGTCCCCAGCAGATGATCTATACCTGGGGGCAGAAGTCGTATCGCCAAGTTGACCGCATAGGGATCATGTGGAACCACATAAGGAGCACAGATCAAGGTCAAAACAACGAGTACCAAAATGATGATGTGAACGCTCATTTTTGGTTTTTGCACCGGAGGGGTAAGTCTAAACTTGGTTTTAAGCATGATTATCGTTCCCCCTTCAACCGGATCTCGGGGTTCAGAACGTCATTCAGAAGGTCGACGAGCATGTGGATGATTGTAACGATCAGGCCCATCAGTACCATATAGCCCTGAATAACCGGATAATCACGACTCTGAATGGCATCAACAATGAATTTGCCCATACCGGGATAGGCGAACAGCACTTCAATCACGACCGTTCCCCCAAGCAAGCTTCCGATGCTTACACCAAACATGGTGACAACGGGAGTGAGTGCATGCCTGAAGGCATGTCTAAGGAGCACACTCGAGCCACCTATTCCTCTGGATCGTGCACCCCGAACAAAATCCTGACCCAGACTTTCCAGCAAACTTGAACGAATGAGACGCACGTATACGGCGGCCATGGTTAATCCCAGTGTAAGGGATGGAAGCACCAGATGCGCAATGCTCCCCGTCCCCATAGAGGGAAACAGATGTGTTCTCACTGAGAAGCCTTCTATTAAAAGAAGCCCCAGCCAGAAGCTAGGGACTGAGGTGCCCAGTACAGCCAGAAGACGACTGAACCGGTCGATGACGCGATGGGGATATAAGGCGGACAGTGTGCCGAGCGGAATGGCGATGACGATCAGCACAAGCAGTGAAGTGCACGTCAACAGCAAGGTTGCCGGCAATTTGTCCAGTAATTCCTCCGTTACCGGACGATTGGTCATATATGAAGTTCCCAAATCGAGTCGGACAAGACGTCCGAGCCACTGCCCGTATTGCACGAGCACAGGATCATTTAACCCCAAAGCCTCACGCTGTTTCTCCATTTGGGAAGAGGTCACGGCCACATCATCCGAGCGCAGTATTTCCCTTACCGCATCACCGGGAGCTAATTTTACGAACACAAAGCTAATGAAGGACAGAAGCAAAATAAAGAGAATGAACTCTATACTTCGTTTCAGGAGCTTGTTCATGTCTATTCCACATCCAGTTGATTGGTCAGCATGTAATACTCACTTTTGCTGGTTACCCAATTTTTCACCCGATCTTTATACACAACGAGCGTATTGGGATGAACCAGGTAGGAGTAATAAGTTTCTTCATCAATATGCATCAGGATTTTTTCAATTAATTCATTTCGTTTATCGGTATCCACCATCTGATCCAACTGGTCAATCCATTTGTTCAGCTGCAAATCATTAATTTTGCCGAAATTCAGCGTCCCGTCGGGTTTGAAAGCTACATTGAGGAAGTAACTGGCATCTCCGCGTGGTGCAATTAATGGACTGTATGTGCCCAGGTCCCAGTCATCTTTGGTGAGCAGATAGTCTTCATAATTATCCACAAACTCAATTGTAATCTGGATACCGATTTCCTTCGCTTGTGCTTGCAGTACCTGAGCAAACAGCGGGAATTCCGCCCGTGATGTATACGTTACAAGCTTCAGGCTAAGCGGCTTGCCGTTCTTGCTTACTTTACCCTGTTCCACCTGATAACCAGCCTTTTCAAACCATGCCAGTGCTGCTTCGGTACCTGTCGTTTTGACTTCATAGGAAGGAATAAAGGAGAAACCAGGCATGAATGGTCCTGTTGCGAGCGTAGCCTGTCCACCCATAATCACGTCCTTCAATTCTTCACGATTGACAAGAGCATCAAAGGCTTTTCTCATATATTTGTCCTTGAATTCGGGTTGGTTTGTATTAAAAATAAGCTCGTGTGTGCGCAAGCTTGTGACCGATTCCAAATGAAGAGTGGAGTCACTTTTCATCGTTTCCAGACTTTCAGTTGGCGGGCGATATACAATATCCGCATCTCCCGACATCAGAGCCGAAAGGCGCGCACTCGCATCCTCATTAAAGTTGAATGAGGCACGACTCAGCTTGGCAGCTCCGCCCCAATACTCATCGTAGCGCTCCACCTTGAGTGAGCTTCCCGCTGTGAAGGACGTAACTTTGAAAGGTCCAGTTCCAACAGGTGTTTTGTCCGGGTCAGCCGCATTGACATCCAGAATGGATGCGTTCGGGTGAACAAGCTCGGATGGAAACTGCGGGAAGGGTTGCTCAGTCGTAATATTCAGTGTTTGACCGGATGCACTCATTTCCTTAATGTTCAAAACCTGTTCTACACCCGGATTCACCTTGATCGCCCGTTCAAGAGATTGTTTTACAGCTTCGGCATCCAGGGCCCGTCCATCCTGGAAGGTTACATTCTTCTTAATCTCAAATGTCCAATGCTGTCCGTCTGTCGTGTCCCACTTCTCAGCCAGCCAGGGCTCGATCTGCAGATCCTCACCCAACTTAACCAAGGTTTCAGTCACTCCAGCTCTCAAAGGGGTATAATCTTGATGTGGATCAATCGTCTGGCTTGCAAAGTTGAACAAAAACGTAACTTCCTTGTCTTTCGTCGCTGCAGGTTGCGTTGTTGCATCCTTCGGCGTACTGGAACAGGCCGAAACGAAAAGCACTGTGCATAAAACCAAAATCATCGTTATTTTTCTCTGTGTCTGCAACGTTGTCTAACCTCCATCGATAAAAGCATCTGATTGAAAAAACAATACGTATTATATCGTACTTGATGGGTATTAATATTCGTAATAGCCCCAATGAGCTATTAAAGCTAAAATTTGTGACAAAAAAAGCTCAAGCCATTGAAATCAATCACTTGAGCCAGGAGGATACAACAATAGTCATACCCTTTCTATAATCTACCCCTAGAGACCATTTATGCTAGCCTTTGGAGCAACAAACCGGAATATATAGGATTGTTCATAGGCAAACTGCAATTGATCTGCCACTCGTTTATACCACTTCTTACCATGAGACAGATCGACGAATCCTGTTGGCAGCATGCGACGCACGCTCACCTGAAATCCTGCCAGCATGAACGCTTCGGATATGGTATCCAGTGTGTGATCCTGCATAGGAATGGCTGCATTGCCGTTAATGCGATCCCTGATCTCGGGCAAACTGGGGTTGCTACCGTAGTCGGCAAAGGTAGCATAATAAATGCCACCTGGCTTGAGACAGGTTCTGATCTGCAACGCATGTTTATTCAGATCGGGAATCAAATACAACACGGCCAGACTAAAAGCTAAATCAAACCGATGCACAAACTGCTCAGGCTGCCCAGTAGCATAGAACTCCAGCGGCAGATCTCCCATGCGCTGATTGGCAATTTCAATGGATTGACGTGCCAGATCTGTTCCAACACCTTCCTTGAAAGGCCGGTGAGAGTGTAGAAGCCTCAGGAATCCTCCCTGGTTGCAGCCGAAATCAAGAACACTGCATTGCTCCAGACGCTCTTCCGGTATAAAACCAAGTATTCTCTCCCAGTGTGGGATATGATCATCTTCCATCCCCTGATCTCCTTCTCCAGGGTGGTGCCACCATACATCATACAGCGTTTGTTTGTTCAAGATCATAACCTCCTTCATTTGAAATACGTAGGCCAAACATCTATCGTGTCTTGTTCGCCCCTCTTCGACTTGATAGGGCGATACACCCCGTAACAATGATCACACCGCCAAGCACGGTAAGCATATCCGGAATTTCCTGCCAGAATATAAAGCCGAATATTCCGTTCAATACCAGACCGAAATAGCTGACGACCTGAACCACGATAGCACTTTCATGTGTGAATGCCCGGGTCAGGAACACTTGTCCAAGCAGTGAAACCACACCAATGGCTAGAAGGTACACCGATTGCATCGGGTCTGGTACGACAAATTGCTGTGACATAAAGGGCAATGCGACCAGCGCTGAGGTAGCCACAAAATAAAATACAATTTCATAGGATGGATGAGTCTTGCTCAAGTAGCGAATGGAGATCCCGGCTGCTGCCGAAAAGACAGCGCTTAATATCCCAACCAGAGCATAGGCAGAATAACTGGCATACTCATGGGGCTTGATCAGAAGTATTGCACCCAGGAAAATCAAGGGCAGTATCGCTATAGTTCTGCGGGAAAGTCGCTCTTTCAGGAAAATAACTGAGAGCACAATGACAAAGACGGGTGACATCTGTGCAAGTATGCTCGCGTCAGTTAATGGAATCTTGGACAAGGTAAAAAAATAGGCAAGCATGTACAACCCGCCGAGTACACCTCTTAATGCCAGCATTGGAATTCCTGTTTGGGAAAAAGAAATCTGTCCGTAACGCATCAATACGAGGATCAGAATAGTTCCAATCAGTCCGCGAAAGAAAGCGATCTCTGCCGGTGGAATCGTCGCACTGATCTCTTTCACAAGAACGTTCATCACACTGAATACCAATGAGGAGAACAACGCTAACCATACACCGTTTTTCATTAGAACCTCTTTCATCATAACTTGTGTAAAGAAAAAACTATTGCTCCAGGTCATATACCGCTGAAAGCAGACATTTTGTATAATCATGTCTCTCTGGCTCGCTGATTTGCTCGCTTGCAAACTCATCAACGATTGCCCCATCCTTCATGACGAGGATTCGATTGCTCATCTGATGAACGGCTGCAATATCATGGGAGATGAACAAGAATGACATCTCCAGATTGGTCTGTAATTGTTTTAACAGCTTGAGAATATTCGCTTGCACGGTAACATCCAGGCTGGAAGTGGGCTCATCACAGATGAGCAGCTCTGGCTTGAGGCTGATGCCTCTTGCAATGGCTACCCGCTGGCGTTGTCCTCCACTCAGTTCATGGGGGTAACGATCCAGATGTTCCGGTCCCAGTCCCACCATCTCCAGCAGCCTTGCCGATGTTGCACGTCTGTTCTCCCTGACATCCACCAGAAAGGGAGGTTTAACCTCTGGAAAATTGTCCAAAGGCTCCAGTACAGAACGCCAGACAGGCAACCGATCATTCAGGGAGGCATTACTATCCTGAAATACAACCTGAATGTGTTGCCTCATCTTTCGGAGCGTATTCTTTTTCGCCTCTACAAGTGAGGCTCCCAGCAGTCGTATTTCTCCATGATCAGGTTTTTCCAAGGCCAGCAGCAGTCGCGCCAGCGAGCTTTTGCCACTGCCGCTCTCGCCAACTAGCCCCAGACACTCCCCTTTTTGTATGGTGAACGAAACCTGATGAACTGCTCGGACCGCATCCCTACCTCGTCCATAGGTTCTAACCAGATTTTTAACCAGCAGTAAAGGCTCCATCTTCTGTTACCCCCAAACTTGTGTTTCTTGTGGACTCGTATGCTGCTTGCGAGAGATTATCGGACAAGCCTTGAGCAGCGCTTGCGTATAGGGATGGTGTGGGGCATGCTTAATCTGTTCCCGGCTTCCTATTTCCACAATATGGCCTCTTTGCATGACCGCGATTCGGTGTGAACGCTTAACGACCTGTCTCAAATCATGGGAGATCAGCAAAATTGCGCAACCGACTTCATGCTGAAGCTCCTGCATCAAGTCCATAATGGCTTGTCCAGTGACGACATCAAGCGCTGTAATCGGTTCATCTGCAACCAGCAGAGCTGGCTTCAGCATCAAAGCGGCTGCAAGTGCAATCCGCTGCAATTGTCCTCCGCTCAACTGAAACGGATAGCTCCGAAAGGATCGTTCGGCAGGAAGCTTTACACGGTGTAGCCAGTCTAGCGCCATTTCTTTCGCTTCCGCTCGTGTAGCCCGGGTATGTGTACGGATGACTTCCATCAACTGATGGCCGACCTTCATGAACGGTGTGAAGCTACCGCGATAGTCCTGAAACACGTAACCAATTTCTTTACCCCGCAGCGATTTCACGTACCCTGCCCGTGACTCTAACAAGTTTATCCCTTGGAAAACAATCTGCCCATGGGTAATGGCGAGTGGTTTGGTCAGAAGGCCGGCGATCGCACTGGCTGTAACACTTTTTCCACTTCCACTTTCTCCGACAATCGCCAGTGTTTCCCCGATATGAATATTAAATGAAATATCTTCCGTAATTCTGTGGCTGTGACCCTGATGGACGGCACTGATCGACAAATGATTTACATCCAGGATGGGTTGCCTTTCCGTTAATTTCCTCAATGCTTTTCCCTCCCATCCACATTAAAACACTTTAACGATTACGTATGTCCAGATGGTCCCGAATGCCGTCGCTGATCAGATTAGAGCTGAATACAACCATCAGAATGCATAACCCAGGGTAAATCATCAGTTGTGGGGCCGCCTGGAAGTACGAGCGTCCTTCATTCAGCATCGCCCCCCACTCCGGAGCAGGAGCCTGCACACCCAGACCGAGAAATGAAAGCGTCGATATCAGCAGAATGAAACGGCCTACATCGAGTGCAGCCATGACCGCGAGCGGCGACGCAACCTGTCTTGCCAAATGACGATAAAGAATGATCCACATCCCGCTACCAGCCACAACAGCAGCTTTGACATAATCTTTTTCCTTTTCCAGCAGCACAATACTCCGCACCAATCTTGCATACGTAATCCATTTCACACACGCCACAGCCAGCATGACATGAAGCAGACCTGGACCAAGAAAACCGGCAACAGCAACAGCCAATAGAAATTCAGGAACTGCACCAATGCCATCGACGGTTCTCATAAGTAACGTATCCAGCTTACCACCCCAAAATCCGGATAACATGCCTATGGGAACACCTATAAGGATGACTGTAGTCAACACTAGAAAGGATGTGCTCATCGTTGTTCGGGTCCCATCTATAATGCGGGACAAAATGCATCTGCCCAGATGGTCAGTACCTAGCGGAAATTCGGCACTGGGTGGAAGTAAACGATCGGACATACGAACCAGCAGAGGATCGTTAGGCAATATCCAGGGTCCAATGAGAGCGATAAGGAGGAAAAACAGAATGATGCCCGCACCGAGCCACAGTAGCGGACTCAATCGAAGACTTTGGCCTCTATGAAATTCCACAAGATTCTCAAGTGATGTCCATTTCACACGTTTCTCCCCCTTCCCGAGCGAATTCGGGGATCGAGCAGACTATAACTAAGATCCACAAGCACATTGGCTGTCACAATGAATACGCCTGTCAGCAGAACATATCCCTGAATAACCGGATAGTTCCGTTGAGTGATCGCTTCCATGACCATACTTCCCAGACCCGGCCAGGCAAAAAGAGTTTCAGTCACGACTGAACCTGCCAGCAGTGCACCCAGACTCATTCCGAAAATCGTAATGACTGGCAGAAGAGCGGCACGAAGTGCATGTCTGGCGATGACCCTCCACTCCGCTATGCCTCTTGCACGAGCGGCGCGCACATATTCCTGCGATAACGCATCCAGCAGTCCCGACCGAAGCAAGCGGATGTACTCGGGGGCCATGACAAACCCCAGTGTAATCGATGGAAGAATGAGATGCCTGACGTTGCCACTGCCCATCGTAGGTAGCCAGTTTAGCTTGAAGGCAAAGGCGTAGATTAACAATAAGCCTAGCCAGAAGCTGGGGATGGAAGCTCCGATCAATGCGAATAGTCGACTGAGATGATCCGGCCATTTCCCTTTATATTTTGCACCCAATATAGCCAGCGGGACGGATATAAGCAATAACACGACAATCGCACCTGAAGTCAGCGATACTGTGGCGGGAAGTCGATCCATCATCAGGTCCCACACAGCCCGGTTATTAACAAATGACTTTCCCAGGTCGAGCTGAATCACGCCCTGAAGCCAGAGACCATACTGCTGCACAAGTGGTAAATTCAATCCAAGCTGTTCTTGCACCTGGTCCTGATCCGATTGGGAGACAGCTCCCTCGTTGGCCTTCAATATCGTAAGTACGGGATCACCTGGAGCCAGCTTCATCAGCAGGAAGGTTGCCAGGCTCAGCATTAAAAGTACAAGGATCAGCTGAATGATTCGTGAAAAGGATTGCCGAACCATGTCACTTCACATCCAGTGTATGCGTTACGATATAGAACTCCTCTGCTCCAGGTTTCCAATCGGTTACCCGCTGATTGATCCCCACCAGAATGTTGGGATTGATAATATAGGAATGAGGCAAAGCCTTGTTGATCACTGTCACTGCCTGCTGAGTAATCTCGTTTCGTTTCTCTGTATCACCTGTCTCATTCAGTTCCTTCAGAATGGGCTCCAATCCATCGACTTGAATATTGGCAGGGTTGTAAGAGCCACCCGGAACATATGCGGAATTCAGAAATGAGCCTCCGTCTCCTCTTGGGGAAGTCAAATAACTCGATGTAGACATATCCCAATCGGTATGATCTGCGATGTATACTTCAGGATATTCTACAGAAACAATTTCAATCGTAATACCCGCTTTGGCTGCTTCTGACTGAACTACCTGCGGTATCAGCGGCAGCTCGGGATTCACGCCGGTAAAAGCAATCAGTTTTAATGTCAACGGTTTTCCATCTTTTTGAAATTTCCCATCTGAGCCTTTGGTGTACCCTGCGCTTTCCAATAGCCGGAGTGCACCTGCTTCGTCCAGTTTCTGATACCCTTCTCTATTGCCAAAAGGAAGTGAAGCATTAAATGGACCATTGGCTGGTGAAGCATGACCAAGCATAATATCCTGTACAATCGAATCCCGGTCAATCAGTTTGTCCAGGGCTTCTCGAACACGGTGATCGCTGACGCTTGAACTTGCAGGATTGTAGGTAAAATAATGTGTTCTCAAGCTCGTAACCGAGCTAACGCTGAGCTCGTTGTCAGCTTCGATAGATGTCAGCATCTCTGGAGACAAATGAAATACAATGTCCGCTTGTTTGGACTGAAAAGCGAGCGTTCTGACATTGGCATCAGCATTAAATTTGAATGTAACCTCATTTAACTTGGCCTTGCCATCCCAGTAATCGTCGTTACGCACCAGATGAATTTCGCTGCCCGGTGTGAAGCTGGTAACCTTGAACGGACCGGTTCCTACCGGGGCATTGTTGAATGCCTCTTTGCCCATTTGATTCTCGGCAGCTACACTGATAATACTGGTGGTCGGATGCACCAGTTCTGTAGGAAATGCCGGGTAAGGCTCGGTTGTCGTAATTTGAAGTTGCTGTCCGTTCGCCTCCATTGAAGCGATTTTAAGAGCGGCGGCAAGTGCTTTACTGTCGGCAATGCCACGCTCAAACGATGCTTTTACCGCTTGAGCATCCAGTGGTGTTCCATCCTGAAATTGTATGCCTTCCCGAATCGAGAAGACCCATGTGCGATCATCCTTGGTTTCCCAGTCACTTGCGAGCCACGGAGAAATCTTCATATTTTCATCCAGTCGCAATAATGTTTCCGTTACACCAGCACGCAACGTAATCCACGTATTGTGCGGATCCAGCGTATCATTGGGAAGACTATGTATGATTGTAATGTCTTTAGAGACGGATGTAGCAGGCGTATTTTCCTCGCTAGATGAACCGGAGGAACGACTAGCCTGACTACATCCAGACAGAAAGGTGACCGCACATAATATCAAGATAAATCCAAAGAAGATTTTACTACGCTGTGATCGAATTCCTAAACTCATGATTTGAAAACATCCTCTCTACCCTTTAAATACTGCGTGTGCATTTTACGGATAATAATTTTCGCTTCCTCCAAGGTGTTGTCCTGGACGAGTTCAGAACGAAATGCATCTGCTCCTTGTTGTTTCATAAATGCCCCTAATTGATGCTCAAAGTTCTGCATGAGCGTTCTGGCTTGAGGCATTGGAATTTGCAAAGTTTGTCCAATATGGTATAACAGTTTTAATTTTCTGTAATCTTCATAAGGAATACGCGGAATAACCCATTTCCCTTCATGATCCAGGCTTACCTGCTGGTAAGGTACAGCTGCAAATGAACGATATTGACCCTGTTTGCCCGGGCTGGAGAAGGGATCAATGAGGAGCGCGGCGTACCTGATATACAGTAAGTACTCCTGATGAAGTTCATCAAACTGAACGAATCCCTCGATATCTGATCTGGAGAGTGACTGCTCCTGGACAGGATAGTTGTCATCATTCATAAATTTCAGCAGGTTCATCGGTTCCGCTCCAAACTTCACAAGCACGCAGGAAATTTCCTTCCACAGCCGGACCATACTGTGGATGGTGCCAGGTGTAACGGGTCCTTCCGGGTATAGTTTATACATATATTTGGTGGAACGAGTATGGCTGAAGATTTCATTTAACGAAAATGAATCCATAAAAAACGGTGGATGCACATAGGTCGTAATGCTTCTGCTTTCGGCTCCAATTGGATGCGGGGTCTGTTCAGCTTCAATGCCTAAACTGGCGAAAAAGTCTTGAAGGTGGAACAGCGTACGACTATTTGCTCGACTGGAACCCATGTGAATTTTTCTCTTCAAGCCTTTGACGATAGATTTCAGGAGAGTAGCAGCAGCCGGGTCAAATTTAGTAGCTGCATAGTATGTCGAGAAGCTGATCACTTCTATGCGATCTCTAACTGCATCGAGACTTTCTTGAACAAGCATGTTCGAGCCTATGCCCGGAGAGATGAGAATGATTCGTTTAACCTCAAGCCTGTAATCCAGCTTTAATTCACGGATGACATCAACGTAGCTGTGACAGGGAACACACAAAACAATGGTTTGCCAATCATCTTCTATCGTGTCGAATCCTGCATAAAACCTGTCCAGGCGGGCAGTTGCCGAAAGATGTCTGGCACGTCCGACCAGAACCTCTGTGGATACGTGGAATTCGTGCTCTTCAAGCTCCGTTAGAAGTCGCTCTGCGTGTATTCCCTTCCGGTTCGCCACACCGATCCGATGAGACCAACCTTTGGACAGATCCACGGCAACATGAATACCCGCCGGGCCTCCACCAACAATCAATACATTGCCTAGAGCCGATGTTTCTTGCATCTTGTCCAATCTCCTCACCTTCCCTGTATGACACTGTGCTTCGGTTCAATAATCATTGTTTCATAGAAGCCTTTCCCTGCAGAAATCGAAGTTTTTTGCCAATCGTCAGACAATTCCTCTTCAACCGGGTAATTAAAAAGTGATTTCAGTCCATTACCATAGCGCATCAAGATTCGGGTGTCGGGTTGAATTCTTCCTTTGAGATCATTCAAGATATCCAGTTTGTTGCGAACTAGAGAGGCAATGACGATATGTGTTGCTTCACTCACAAAAGACAACTCCTCGATCGGTTTTCCAGAGAAAACAATTCTGTCGGCAAGTCCCCAGGTATCGGCTACTTTTCTCCCCTTTTCAACAGCCTCTGGATCGATATCCAGACATACAATTTCTGCACCCGTTTCATGAGCAATGGTCAATGCGGAGAGAGGAAATGCACCTGAACCAATAAAAAGAACTTTGGAGCGTTGATCAAGCTGGAAATCCCGAAGCTCGCTTCGGACGGATGTGGAGAGTATTTCGATATACTCACTCACATTCAAACGATTCTCAATCGCAAGAGCAGATTGATACTTTTCCATTTCACATAACGCTTGCACAGATGTTTCGCGAAGTTGCGTGCCATATAACTGGATTTCCTCCTGACTTCCCCACGCAAGCCACTGTCTGTCGTTCTCCTCCAACGTCATAAATTGACAAAGCGAATCCAGCTTCAGTTGTAAAAGATCGAAACACTCTTCATGTTCCTTGGCATAGGCATTTAATTGCTTAATCTCGTATTCAAGTGATCTCAAGGAAAGTAAGAAGGCATATTTACTTTTCAATGTATTTCCTCCGTTCTGGATTAGAAACATCATCAATCCCTATTCATTGGAGTATAAACAGAGTTGCAAATAAAGCGCTATCATTATGCTATTCATAGTGTACATAAAAAGATATTTTTTCCATATAGCTCAATCTAGCTATAGTGATAGTCGTTTTGTGTCTAATTTGTGAGATCAAAGCAGATTGCAATGCTTTCTAACATATTAATACATAAATATCCAGCATGCTGCTCTGTGTCAATACATCTTCTCAAATAGAGATACATTGTGATATTACACAAGTTAAAAAGTCCGCAGCGCTAATATAGCGGTTACGGACTCTCATCAGTACATATTTTTATTTTTTCGCTGGATCTGGCGAATACACCAGTTGCTTCATTTACTTTACTGATTCTGACACTTTCAAGCCGGGATTTGTAACAAACATGGAAGGCGGCAAAACATGGAGGCGGTCCGATTTCACCGCTTGCAACGAACTCCAGGCTGGATTGCTCTCCAATTGGGTTTCGATCATGCGTTGCCCATCCTCATCCGTCCCATGAACCACGAAGAAGAGGTAGTCTGGGTTCAGTTCAACCAGCTTTTCCATACTGAAGGGTACTGAACTTGGCATTTTGCCAGAAGGAAGATTTTCAGCAATGTTCTTCATGTGTAGCGTCTCCGCAATATCCAGCGCGATACTGGTCGATTTTTGCATAGACGCAGTGTTCATCATCAGGGTTATGATTGCATAAGACGGCTTGTTCGCTGATAAATCTGTTGTGAGAGCGTCAAGTTTCGCATCCATGTCTGTAATCGCAATTTCAGCCTCCTGTTCTTTGCCGATGATCTGTCCGAACAACTTGGCATTACTGCGAATGTCCTCAATGGACTTCACCGTCAAAATGGCGAATGGGATGCCAGCATCAGCGAAAGTATCGGACAGATCCTTGTGAAAGAGCGGTTGACCGATGACCAGATCAGGTTTTAATTGGAGGACTTCCTCCAGATTGATGCTGTTAATCAGGCCAAGTTGCTTCACATCTGCTGCTTCAGCAGGAATAGCAACACCAGCTGATGTTGCTATTCCAATGGCTTCGCCGCCAACCTGATAGAACAATTCAGTTAGTTCGTTGTTCAGAATAACGATGCGTTCAGGTTTTTTCTCCAAGGTGACTGTGGAACCATTCAGATCTTGAAAAGTGAGATAGGGGCTGGCAGCTTGTTCCGAATCCCCTGTATTTGTCTCATTCTGCTGCTTGTCCCCCGCAGCCGGGCTGGATGAAACCTGCTCCTGCTGCGCGTCTGTGCCACAAGCAGCAGTCAAGCTAAGTAAGGCCGCAATCCAGATGATAACAATCGATTTTTTCTATGTAAATCCCCATCTTTTTATATTCCAGATATGAGGCATAAATCCTATCTTATCGTATATAAAACATATTCCTGAGCAAAGGCTCATTCGAGCTATATAGCTGCCCAAAACGTGAACATCCTGTGATGGTTGCCGTTGCTCCAGACGTATATGCACTTTAAAACCTATCGCGAATTAAAATACAATGATAAACACAAAACAATCTCTGATTTTTATTCAGAGATTGTTTTGTGTTTATTTATTCGTTGAATAGTTGAAAGTTATAGACAGAGATCGATTCATTATCAGAAGAAATATCTATTTCAGCATCAACTTTAAAAACATCACGTAACATTTTTGGTGTAATAACATTTTGAGGAGCACCATGGTCATAAAGTTCTCCAGCTTGAAGCACAATGATTTGATCAGAGATCATGGCTGCCTGATTAATATCATGTAGCACCAAGATGATTGTGATGCCCTGTTCGATATTTAAGCGTTTAATTAGTTCAATAATCTCAAGCTGGTGATGAATATCCAGGTAAGAGGTAGGTTCATCTAATAACAAAATAGCAGGCTGTTGAGCTAGTGCCATTGCGATCCATGCTCTCTGGCGCTCTCCTCCAGATAAGGTATCTACTGTTCTTTCTGATAAATCCACTAAATGTGTAAGTGAGATGGCTTGATCAACAATGACTTGATCTTCTTGATTTAATCGTTCAAATTTCCTTTTGTGAGGGAAACGGCCATACTCAATGAGCTGTCTAACAGTAACTTCGGGATTACTCTCATGTACTTGCATTAAAAAAGCTAATTCTCTGGCAAAAGCTTTTCTGCTCCATGTATTGATATCACTATTCTTAAATAAAATCTTTCCATCCGTAGTCAGAATTTGCTTTCCCAGCGCCTTTAAAAGTGTACTTTTACCACAGCCATTGGGTCCAAGAATACTGTGGATCTTTCCTGCTTCAAACCGAAGGTTTAGAGCCGAAATTACCTCGTTTTCATGATATCCAATATGAACATTCTTTGTCTCTAGTGTCATATCGTTCTCTTCTTTCGTAACAAATATAAGAAAAATGGAGCGCCTATCACACCCATAATAATACCCACTGGCAGCTCAATTGGTGCGAAGGCAACACGGCCAATGGTATCCGATAAACACAGAACGGTCACTCCCAGCAGCGCTGAAGCAGGCAGCAATATCCGATAATCATTCCCCACAAGAATCCTTGCAGCATGAGGAACAATTAAGCCAACAAACCCGAGTAGACCCACAATACTTATAGCACTGGCAGCAAGGAGCGCGCTTATAGCAATAAACCATAAACGATAACCCTCCGTGTTTAGTCCCAGTGATCTTGATTCTGGATCGCCGAGTAACAGTACATTCATACGTTGGGCGCTTAACAATGCCAATATTAATCCAATAATGCTGTAAGGAATGATCGTCTCCACATGCCCCCAGCTTTTTGCGGATAGACTTCCTACCATAAAGGAAACCGCTCCTTGTATGCGGTCACTATAAAATGTATACAGTGCTGAGACTCCAGAATTTAAAAAAGCAGAAGCTGCAACTCCAGCAAGAATAATCCTCATAGGAGATACGCCCTTGTCCCAAGCGAGCAAATAGATCAATAAGGCTGATGTCAATGCTCCTACAAATGCAACAGGTACTAACAAATGTGAGAAGGCAGGGAAGACCAGTAGCATGGTTGTCCCAAATAAACCTGCACCGGAGGAAACACCGATAATATGGGGATCAGCCATAGGGTTACGCATAACCCCTTGTAATAATGCACCGGAAAGAGCTAAATTAATGCCTACAAAAACGGCTACAAGTGTACGTGGCAGTCTAATATTCCATATAATCGTGTAGTAGTCCGAATCTGTGTTGCCAAGTAAAACACTTAAAATGGACCGTACATCTACAGAAACAGCTCCAAAAGCTAAACTGATTATGACGCTAAGTATAGCGAAGATCATAAAAAGTCCAATAATGAAGAGTTTCCAGCTCATCCTGTTTTTTAACTGATTATTCTCAATCATAAATATCTAATTCGTTTGACTTGGAGTGATCAAGTCTGCCATATATTTATAGGATTCGGCAACATCAACACCAGGAGCCATTACAAATTTATCTTTTGGAAGAAAATACATTTGGTCATTTGAAATGGCTGAAAGTGAGCTCCAGGCTGGATTTGATTTGAAGTTGTTTTCGATCATTTCTTTAGCTTCATCATTCGTTGTGTGGGAAAGAATAAAGAGATAATCCGGATTGATCATCACCATCTCTTCCATACTAAACGGGATATATCCGGCAAAAGCTTCGCCATCTATGGATACTGTTGCATTACGCAGTTTCAACTGATCTGCAATATCTATTGCTATTGTTGAACTCTGTTCAACATATGCAGTGTCTCCCATAACGGTTAGTATGGCATAAGTATGCATTTCTTGTTCATCTGGAATCTGCTCGATAACTTGATTGATCTCTGAGTTCATCTTATTTACAAGCTCTTCCGCTTTTGGTTCATTACCTGTAATTTTCCCCATCAAAATCGTATTCTGTTTTATGTCTTCAATAGATTGGGTGTTAAGATTTGCTAAAGGGATATTAGCTTCTTTGAAAGTTTCTCTGAATTTACCATGGTCAAAGCGCTGGCCAATCACCAAATCAGGCTTTAACTCTAATACCTTTTCCATATTAACTTCGTGCATAAAACCTACTTTCGGTACTTTTATCGCTTCTTTAGGCGGTTCAATGTTAAAGGGAGTCGGAACACCGACTGCTTTCCCTCCAACTTGATAGAAGGAGTAAAGAACTTGCTCATTCAAGATCACAATATTTTGAGGTTTATCCTGGAGTGTAACGGTTTCCCCGTCAAAGTCTTTAAAAGTTAGATAAGGTTCAGATGGTTGATTAATAGTAACTTCCTCTCTGTTGCTCTCTTGTTGTTGTGAAGTATTTTGACAACCACTTACAATTACCAGCATGATTAAAATAAAGACTGTAAATTTAAATCGATCCTTCATCAGTTTTCTCCCCTTTTTAGATCTTTTTTCTTAAAGCCGTATTTATCCCTAGTTCACACTTTAATTATGATGGCTTGTCTGCTACTAGCCGCTTCATCTACGAGGAAGCCTTCTTTCTCACATTTAAATAAGCTTATCCTTAGATTTATAATAGATGAATGGCTCAGTTGAGCTATTCGAGGGAGACAAAATGGTATAATTTCAAACAATTTGTGAACCTGGTTCTTATACCTGAAAAAAGCTCTCTTTATACATGATTTGAATAAAAGATGCCCCCCAATGATGTATTTGATCATTGGGGGGCATCTTTTAGATATCAGTTTAATTCAGATATGAGTATAAATAATACCGGCTCCTTATAATAGGAAAAGTCGCTATTACAGCGAATTTAATGGTGTTATCTTGTGTTCAAGGTGCTTACATATGCTGTAGACCCCAGTTTTGCAATTGTAACAAAATCGGTGTGAGACTATGTCCTTTATCTGTTAGTGAGTATTCGACACGAGGAGGCATTTCAGCATAAGCAACGCGGTTCACTAGCCCACCTTCTTCAAGCTCACGCAATTGACGCGTAAGTGTGCGATGTGTCACCGTGGAGAGCGATTTTTGTAGTTCGTTAAACCGTATAATATCTTTATTCAATAAATGGTACAAAATCAGAATTTTCCACTTGCCGCCGATTGCATTGACTGCAAATTCAACCGGACAAGTACTGCAATTTTCCAGTGGTTCGATCTCCATAAGTTTACCTCCAAAAGTATCACAAGAGATACCTGATATCCCGAATGTGCGTACTTACATAAAGTTTGTGAGTTAGTTATTATAAATATAACATTTAGTTCGATACTGAACAAATGAATGTAACTATAAGGAGCTGTTGTATATATGGAAACGATATTAGTCTATGGAGCGTCAGGGGTACAAGGTGGAGCCGTAGCAAGATTGTTAACCTCCAAAGGGGTAGCTGTTCGCACCATTACACGTCATGACAAAAACGTAACGGCTTTAAAAGAGCAAGGTATAGAGGCATTTGTAGGTGATCTGTCTGCACCAGAAACGTTGAAAGATGTTAACAGCGGTGTTAGTAAAGTCTTCTTGAATATGCCAATTGAGTATGACACAGCATTAATGAAGCAGCAAATTACAAATGCCGTTGAAGCTGCGCGACAAGCGCACGTTAAATTGATCGTTGTGAATTCGAATGGATTTTTACCAGAACAGCCAACCGACACCAAAACGTTGGATGTAAAACGAGAATTGATCGAGTACGTACAACAAAGCGGTATTCCAACTATTTTGGTAAAACCCACACTCTATATGGAAAACTTCTTGATTCCGGGTCTGATCAATAATGGAATGCTCTTCTACCCTGTACCAGCAGATAAACCGATCCCATGGATCAGCTCCGAAGACGCAGCGCAATATCATTATTATGCGCTAACCCATCCTGAGCTGGCAGGACAAGTGCTGTTAGCTCCAGGTCCGGAAGCACTTACTGGTGCAGAACTCGGCGAGCGCTTTACGCAAGCGTTGGGACAAGATATAACCTTCAATTTCCTGAACTATGATGATTTTGAAACAGCTCTCTCTCCAGTAATGGGGGCGGACCAAGCAGCTGGTATTGGAGGCTTCTATCGTTGGATTGGAGCTAATATTGATTCCCTGAACTATTATGACGTGAAAGATCGCGTGGTTGTCCCTGATCTCCAACTGACCTCGCTGAAGGATTGGTTGCAACAACCGCATGTAAAAACAATTTTTGGTTCTTAAGAATAGATCCAGTAACATCGCTCTAGAATTCGTTGCAATAATACTTTAATCTCTCAGGGAATGTGCTATAGTACATTCCTTGAGAGATTATTTTATCAGCCACCCTACACTTTATGTTGTCTCTCTCTGAATCAGTCTTTGGAGCTACAAAACGGAATGACTCACCAGGTTATTAACGTAATTAAAGTTTCATTTTTTGAAGACGTAATGAATTAAGTACAACTGACACACTACTGAATGCCATCGCTGCACCAGCCAGCCAAGGAGCCAGAAGACCAATGGCAGCAATAGGAATACCTACTACGTTGTATGCGAGCGCCCAAAAAAGATTCTGTTTAATATTTCGCATCGTTCTTTTACTTAATTCAATAGCATCTGCAACACTGTTGAGATCTCCGCGCATGAGTGTAACATCCGCAGCCTCTACGGCAACGTCAGTGCCTGTTCCGATGGCCATGCCGATATTAGACACCGCTAAAGCGGGCGCATCGTTAATCCCATCACCTACCATGGCTACAATCTGCCCCATGTGCTGTAATCTCTCTACTTCAGCAGCTTTTTCCTCCGGTTGAATGCCTGCAATGACTGTGGTGATCCCGACTTGGCTTGCAACAGCACGAGCTGTGTGTACGTTGTCACCAGTCATTAACACCACTTCGATTCCCATCGCTTGAAGCCGGCTAACCGCTTGTGCAGATGTTTCCTTTACGGTATCCGCAACAGCAACCATTCCAGCCCATTCATTGTTTACTGCCACGAGCATTACTGTTTTTCCCTGACCCTCCAATTCAGACATATAGGCCAATGCTTCTGTAGGAATCTGCACCATAGCATCGGCTAGTAGTCGGCGTGTTCCAACGAGAATATCCTGGTTGTAACCACGTGCACGTACGCCAGATCCCGGAATATTCTCAAACTGTTCTGGCGTGAACATGATTTTTATATCTTTGTCTCTGATCCCCTCTATAATCGCTTGGGCGAGAGGATGTTCAGAGCTAGACTCAGCAATCCCAACCCGCTTCAACAGTTCGTTGGTTGACCAAGCCGGTGCAGACATTACATCGGTCATAACTGGTTTTCCGTGAGTAACAGTGCCCGTTTTATCGAGAATAACCGTCTGAATGTGTTGCGCAGTCTCCAGATGCTCCCCACCTTTGAACAAAATACCATATTCGGCAGCACGCCCCGAACCAGCCATTATGGATGTTGGTGTAGCTAAGCCCAGTGCGCATGGGCAGGCAATCACCAAAACTGCAATTGCTCTCTCTAGAGCAGCGCTGAATCCTTCTGAGTTTTCGAAGATCAATGACAATATAAAGGTTACCACAGCTATGCCTACGACCACAGGTACGAAAATCCCTGAAATTGAATCAGCTACGCGTTGGATCGGAGCTTTCGATCCTTGTGCTTGTTCCACGATATGGATGATCCGGGATAACGCACTATCAGCACCGACCTGAGTTGCGCGAATAACAAGACGTCCATTTTTGTTCAAGGTCGCACCGGTTACACGATCGCCAAACTTCTTATCCACAGGCAGACTTTCTCCGGTTAACATCGACTCGTCTACGGAGGAAGCCCCCTCCTCAACAATCCCATCCACAGGAATCTTTTCGCCAGGCTTCACGATGACTAGATCATTAACGAGTACATATTCGGGAAGAAGCTCTGTCTCCTCACCGTTTCGGAGAACCCGAGCACTTCTCGGAGCCAGTTGCATCAAGCTTTTAATAGATTGCGCAGATCTTCCTTTAGCCAGAGCCTCCAGCCACTTACCGAGCAATATCAATGTAATCAACACGGCGCTGGTTTCGAAATACAAATTAACAGGTCCTTGAGTGGCCGTGTTTACAACCTCTGTCACCGGGACGCCTCCTCCATGATTATGACCAGATGTACCACCGGTACTAGTTAGCGATGTTAAATATAAACTATACAAGTAAGCTGAACTTGTCCCAAGTGCGACGAGCACATCCATATTGGCACTTCGATTTTTCAAAGCTATATATGCACCTTTATAAAATTGTGATCCTAAATAGAACTGTATGGGCGTTGCAAGCAGCCATTGGAACAGTGGATTCATAAATACATCAGGAACCCATATCCAAGATGTGAACGAGAAATGTGACACCATGGCCCATAATAAGGGAAAAGACAGGACGGCTGACAAGATCCACTTCCATTTTTTGCGTTGAATCTCCTGTTCCCTCATGGATAGAGCTTCTGCCTCTGTAGCTTTTATACGTGCTTCAAAACCCAGTTGCCTGATTTTATAAATGAGGTCGGAACCTTTCAGTGTTCCAGCTACAAATTCTACATGCCCTGACTCCAGAGCCAAGTTTACATTCACACGCGTCACCCCCGGGAGACGACTGAGGCCTTTTTCGATGCGTGCTGAGCAGGCTGCACAAGTCATACCTGAAATATTTAGGTCAACGGAAGTCGAAGCAGTTCCGAAGCCTAAGTTATCTATTTTATTGCGAAGGGACTGAATATCTACTAAAGCGGGGTCATATGCTACCGTTGCTTCCTCTGTAGTTAAATTTACATTCGCCTGTCTAACACCGTTCAAGCGGGTTAGTGCTTTCTCGATCCTGGTTGAGCATGCTGCACAAGTCATACCTGTAATCTGAAGCGTAGTTTGGCGATGTCCAGCATCGTTTGCATTTGTTGGTTGCCCTGACGTGGAGCTGCTATCAATATTGTGCATAAATTTTGCCTCTCCTTATCTGTACGTTAGCCGTACATGAAATTCTTACCGTTTTATTCCGGATGTCGTTTGGCCTCCGATACAAGCCCCTGTTCCAATGCGTAACGTGTAAGTTGAACGCGATTTTGTAACTGCAACTTTTGTAATATGTTTTTCAGATGATTCTTAACCGTGTATTCAGAGATATCACATCTACCTGCAATCTCTTTATTCGTCCATCCAGCTGCCACTCCGTATAAAATCTCCAGCTCCCTGGTTGTCAGTTTAACAATGGGTTCCTTGTGTTCGATCACGTTGACTTCCTTTAGAATTTGATAAGCCACGTCCCTTGACAAGGGAGCTTCCTCGTTAATAATTGAATGTAAGTACTCTAGCCATGTCGAGGGCTCCAGATTTTTAAGCAGATAACCTTGGGCTCCGCGTTTTAGAGCTTCCAGCAAATGAAGCATATCGTCCGACACAGTTATCATGACAATTTTCACATAAGGAAACGTAAGCTTGATTCTGCGAGTTGCCTCCAGTCCATCCAAGACTGGCATTTGAATATCCATTAAAATAAGGTCTGGAAGCCACTTTTCCATGAAGTCGATTGCTTCTTGACCGTTAGAGACGATACCGATAACGTTAAAGTGGTTATCCATTTCCAAAATCTCACGGATAGCTTCCCTTGCATGTGCATGATCATCAACAACCAAGACTCTTGTTGTGGTGGTTAATGTCATGTTAGAGCCCCCTTGTGAATCTCAACGATCGTCTCTCTGTCCTCTCGATACATGTTCATGATCCATCCCATCTCATTGCAGCGTTCTTTCATAATACGTAGACCGAATTTTCCTTTTTTGGCAAACGGATCGCCATCGAACCCTTTTCCGTTATCCTTAACTGTAACCTTCCAGCTATGGCTCATTCCTATCGCTGTAATTGATCCTGCTGTGGCAGAAGCATACTTGTTCATGTTGATGAGCGCTTCTCGAATACAGGCTAGCAGTTCAACCTTTTCTTTTTCATCTAGCTGGTGATCTTTTAATTCCCAATGAATATTGATTTGCGTACGTACGTCCTTGGCCATGACATGAACTTGTTCCACAAGTGTTGATGATATTGGCGTGGAGGATTGACTTACATCCCGATCGAGACGAAGATTGGTGATCGCTTGCCTTACATAACGGTTCACTTCATGAATCGTTTTGCGGATGGACAAAATGTTCTGTTCCTGCTGTTTCTCGTTACTTCCCTTTTCTAACTTTTCGGCCTTGACTGACAGCAAAAAAAGGGATTGAGCAATCCCATCATGAAGCTCTCGTGCCAGTTGTTCGCGTGCTTCAAGCGCAGCTTTTTCGGAGCGTTCCGTTTCCAATTCCTTCTGTATTTTTTCTAAAATGCGAAATAGTTGGGTTAATAGTGTGATACTGACGACATACACTAGAACCGGAGTTAACCAATTGCCTAAGTCCATTGAGATATAGGGTAAAAGGAATTGATGTCTGACATATTCCCAGATGGCAACAGTGAAAGTTGGAATGAACAGAATCATCCATTTGATTTGTTTATAAGACATAGGTTACTCCTCACAATCTGTAATCCAATTTAAGATGGCGATCACTCCGGACTCCGGAACCTATATCCGTATCCCCATAAAGTCTGAATGAACTCATTTCCTTTTGAATATTGGGCAAAAAGCTTTTCGCGCAATCGTTTGATGTGAGTATCGATAGTACGTTGATCATAAATTTCTTTGTGAGATGACTTCCATACTTGGATAAGCAATTCTTCTCGGGAAAACGCTCTTTCCTGATGTGTAGCGAGAAAATAGAGTAATTCGTATTCTTTTGGCGTCAGATGTACTTCATTATCTTGAACCAAAACACGCCGAGCAGAAGGTTGGATCAGAATCTCGTCAATAAGGACCTCGTTGCTTGATGTGCTTTTAAAATCATGCAAGCTGATTCCTTGTGTGCGAGCCACAATACTTTGAATACGCAGGACAACTTCTCTGGGGCTGAACGGTTTGGAAACATAATCGTCGGCTCCTGCCTTGAAACCTTCGATTCGATCCTTTTCTTCGGAATACTCAGACAACATGATGATCGGAATCTCATGATAGTTGTGCTTCATATATTTGCAGATCTCAATCCCATTCATATCGGGCAACGATAAATCAAGCAACATCAGATCGTAATTTCCATTGTTTAAATAACATTTCTGAATGGCTTGGCCTCCACTGGAGGCTTCGTCTACAATGAAACCCTCTTTTTCCAAATACCTTCTCATCAGCACTCGAATTCTAGTTTCATGGTCTATCAATAAAATTTTTTTGTGAATATTGGCCACTTGCTTCCCCTCCATTGCATGAACCACAGAACTTGATGTCACAGGTTTACTGAAAATCATAACTGCATCTGTCCATTAACTGAATGGCTCTGTAGGGCTATCAGAAACATGTAATATCGTTCAAATGTAAACAAATCATGAACATACCTGATAACCGGTTTACAACAAGTCCTAGATACATAAATGAAAGAATAAAGTAGGATCTGCTACAAAACTGTACGCGATATATCGCTCTTCTCTTGTGTATTTGTTCTTATTGGCCAAAAAGGCCGAAAAGCAGCTCTCTGTGCATGACAGAAAGCACTTTTCGGCCTTTTTTCAGGTAATACAGATAATGCGATTAAGGAAAGCATGTCTCTACGCTTACCCTCTAACTTCTCTAAGACAATGTCATTTGGTGTTCTTTGAAAGTAGGAATTGACTTAAATAAACAGGTTATGATTAGCTTGGGATGCTTCTCCCAGATAGTAACCGACCCCACCAATTGTAACTTGATCTATTAATTCTTCACGCTGAATGCCCATTAAATCCATGGACATTTGGCAGGCTACCAACTCAGCCCCTTGTGCAATGACGGACTCTATCAACTCTTCTAAAGACGGAACGTTATTATTTTTCATCAGGCCACGGATAATTTTTGGACCAACACCAAGCATATTCATTTTGGACATGCCAAGCTTTTTGCTTCCACGTGGCAGCATCATATCAAACATCCGGCCAATCATGGTTTTGGATACAGGCTGCGTCTGATGCTTCCGAATAACATTCAATCCCCAAAATGTGAAAAACATCGTTACTTTACGTCCACTTGCTGCAGCTCCATTTGCAATAATAAGAGAGGCAATGGCTTTATCTAGATCGCCGCTAAAGACAACCATCGTGCTAGCGGGATCATGGTGGCTAGGCGAATCGGAAATGGGTTTTACTGAATTCTTGGCAATGACAGCCTCAATAATTCCGCCTTTGATTCGTTCCAGATGTAAGAGTGCGGACCCAGACATGGTTGCCCATGCTTTCACATCTTCATAGAATCCTGGATCGGAAGCTTTAACCCGCAAGGTCTCTCCATTCGATAGTTGATCCATTTTCTGCTTCACTTGTATCAGCGGACCCGGACAACTTAAACCGCATACATTCAACTCATTATCGATACGCTGTGGCTCAGTCGAAGCAGTGGGAATTGGCCCTGATTCCTTCACGCCTAGCCCAGGCTCATGATGATCTGGTTTTGCAGGAGAAAATGGAGCCGGCTTAAACTGGGCTTGGCGATATGTTTTATAGCCTCCACTCAAGTTTTTCACGCTAAATCCATGCTGACGCAGGATTTGCGAAGCCGTATATCCACGTAAACCAACCTGACAGTATACCCAGATATCTTTGGATGAGTCTAGTTCATCTAACCGCTGACGAAGCTCATCCACTGAAATATTTATTGAACCCGGAATATTCCCATTACGATGCTCCAGAGCACTGCGAACATCCAGTAGTATAGACTGGTCTGGCTTGCGCTCAGACAGCTGATCATAGGTGAACGTTTGAACACGTCCAGCTGTAATATTCTCTGCTGCGTACCCAGCCATATTCACTGGATCTTTTGCAGAAGAATAAGGTGGGGCGTAACTCAGTTCAAGCTCGGTTAAATCTCGGATATGACCGCCAAAATGTATGGCTACAGCAATATCATCAATCCGTTTATCCACTCCGTCATAACCGACTGCTTGTGCACCTAGAATCTTACCTTCCGGTGTGAAAAGCAACTTAAGAGTAATCGTGCTGGAACCTGGATAATACGATGCATGAGAGGCAGGATGCACGATTACGGTTCTATAATCAACACCAAGACGCTTTAGTGTTTTTTCATTGCTCCCCGTAGTTGCTCCTGTCATTCCAAATACTTTGATAATGGACGTACCTTGTGTTCCTTTGTATGTGGAACTAAGTCCGGCAATTCGATCAGCAACAATTCTTCCCTGTTTATTGGCAGGTCCGGCAAGTGGAATAGCTGTCTTCGTACCATGAATGGTCTCAGTTACTTCGATGGCATCGCCAACTGCATAAATATGTGGCACGCTGCTTTCTAGAGCTTCATTTACAATGATATGTCCACGTGTGCCCAGAGAAACGCCGCTACTTTTCAGAAAAGATGTATCCGGGGTTACCCCTATCGCAAGAATAACCAGGTCAGCTGTCAGAACATGACCATCAGCAAGCTCTACTCCAATGCCCTGCTCAAGGGAATGAAATCCCTGAACACGCTGGGAGAACAGCATGTTAACACCATTCAGCTCCATTTCCTGGGCCAAAGCTGCTGCTAATTCAGGATCAAATGGGGTGAGTAGCTGTCCATTACCCTCGATTAACGTTACTTCCAATCCAGCTTCCTTTAAGTTTTCTGCCATTTCAACACCAATAAATCCACCACCTATAACGATTGATGATCGGTTGTTAGATGAATTTATTTGTTCTTTGATACGATCAATATCAGGAATGCTACGTACGGTGTAAATCAGTGGATTGTCCTTACCCGGTATATCGGGAACCATTGGTTTTGCACCTGGTGACAAAATTAACTCATCATAGCTTTCTTCATAATGGCCACGCTCTTGGCTCTGCACTCGAACCGTACGTTTTTGCGGATCAATAGCCATGACCTCGCTTTTTGTACGCACATCAATACGAAAGCGATCTGCCATCCCTTTTGGTGTTTGTACCAGCAGACGCTCTCGCTCATCAATCGAGCCACCAATATAATAAGGTAAACCACAATTGGCAAACGATATATAGGGGCCTTTCTCAAAGATAATAATTTCGGCATGTTCATCCAGACGGCGCAGCCGTGCAGCCGCAGATGCACCCCCAGCTACACCGCCAACAATCAGTATTTTTTTGCTCATGATTCACAGTCTTCCTTTCCAAACAAAGTAATTATAATCTGTTCGACCCGTTGATCGGCAAGCACATAATTCACTTCAAGACCATTCCGTTCTGTAGCGACAATACCGGCACTGCGAAGCTTCTGCAAGTGCTGTGATACGGTTGATTGGGGAAGATCCAGACACTCCTGCATATATGAAACATTACATTTCTTTTTTTGCATCAGTCCACGCACAATACATAAACGAATCGGGTGAGATAAAGCTTTCAGCAGATTAGCGGGTTCGTCGAACTGTTTTAAAGTATTCATATCAAAAGCGGGTGTGGTCAAAAGTATCCCTCCTAAACCGTTATAACGTAATATTACGATATAACGGTTTTTATGTCAATGTGCTCTCTTAAATTCACATTCATCACGCAGCGCTTTATTCTGAGAAAAGGTATAAAACACATTGAACGAGGAATTATACCTTTTTAGTTGTTACTTATAGAAAATTAAATACGTTTAGTCATGTAGTAGTTATAGAATTCTGTTTTTTTATTTCTTGTATAGATAGATGTAAAGTATAATTCCCATACTCAAGAATATCGTCCAGAAAACGATTCAATTGCTCTTGAGAGCTAGTTTTAATTTTTAAATGGTAACAGCCTTCTCCCGATACGCGGTGAACCTCTAATACCTCCCTTCGATCGTCCATTAATCTTATAAACGAATGATGGTTAGCTGTTTTCATATAGAAAATGATAAAAGCTGTAAAGGTTAGTCCCATTTTCGTTTCATCAACTATTGCAGAATAACCTTTTATAACACCACTTTCCTCAAGTTTTTTTATACGATTTCCTACTGCTTGCCCTGTCATATGAATCTGTTCACCTAATTCTTTCCATTGGATACGTGCATTTTCAGATAGTATCCGAAGGATCTGAAAATCAATATGATCAAGTTCCATAATAAATTCCTTTCACCATGAATTTTTTTAGGACAAAAGTGTTTCGTTAACTTATCGAATAAAATTACAATTCGATTTATGATTATAGTGTAACAAAATATTTTATACGAGGTGGAGAATAATGAGCACAGCTCTAATTATTGTAGATATTCAAAATGACTATTTCCCGAATGGGAAGATGGAATTAAGCAATCCTGAAAAAGCAGCTTCTAATGCTGCAAAAGTGCTTGATTGGTTCAGAAAAAACCACAAGGATAATATTTTCCATGTTCAACATATCGCAAGTGACCCAGCGATTGGTTTCTTTCTTCCAGATTCGGAAGGTGTAAAAATACATGAGGCTGTTCTACCATTAGAAAATGAAAGTATTATTATAAAGCACTCCCCTAACAGCTTTTTGAATACCGAATTACAAAGCAAACTTAAAGAGAAAGAAATAACCAAAGTAGTGGTTGTAGGGATGATGACACATATGTGTATTGATGCAACCGTTAGAGCTGCAGTGGATCTCGGCTATGAAACAACACTTATTGAAGATGCATGTGCAACGAGAGAGCTATCCTATCAAAATAAGGTCGTACCAGCTGAACAGGTCCATTATGCCTTTGTCGGCGCACTTAATGGCATGTATTGCGATGTGAAATCGACTGAAGATTTCACATCGCAATAAGAAATAAACACGATATTACAGAGCACAATAGTTCAGATCAAAGTTGAAGGTGAAAAACTTCGCAACCAGTTGCAAAATTATTTTATTGTAAAATAATAAAAT
This sequence comes from Paenibacillus sp. GQ49, assembly GCF_059759055.1. Classification (NCBI taxonomy): domain Bacteria; kingdom Bacillati; phylum Bacillota; class Bacilli; order Caryophanales; family Paenibacillaceae; genus Paenibacillus; species Paenibacillus sp. GQ49. The sequence goes on along the minus strand of NZ_JCAXEL010000008.1, from coordinate 32,139 downwards.
TAGAAAACATAAGGTCACTTCCACTCTGTCAAGCAAAGTGGGAGTGACCTTTGTTTATGTTGACCTTATTATGAATTAGGCATCCAGATTCTGACCATTGGACTCAATAACCTTCTTGTACCATTCGAATGATTTTTTCTTGGAGCGTTTTAATGTTCCTTGACCATCATCGTCCCGGTCAACATAAATGAATCCATATCTTTTTTTCATTTCGCCGGTACTGGCACTCACAATATCAATCGGTCCCCAGACAGTATACCCAAGCAAATCAACGCCGTCGTAGTCGACAGCATCTCTCATCGCCTGAATATGCTCGCTTAGATAAGCAATTCGATAGTCATCTTCAACATATCCGTTCTCATTCGCTATATCTGCAGCACCGAGCCCATTTTCTACGATGAATAAAGGTTTTTGATATCGATCATAAATGTTGTTCATCGTAATCCGCAAACCGAGTGGATCAATTTGCCAGCCCCAGTCACTAGCTTTCAAGTAGGGGTTAGGCAAGCTGGGGAACAAATTGCCTCCAATCGTATCCGTTTGTGTAGGATCCGCGCTAACCACACTGGAAGAATAGTACGAGAATCCGATAAAATCAACGGTGTGCTGTTTAAGTAATTCCTGATCCCCTTTTTCGAATGGGAGAACTATATTTTTGCGCTCAAGATCTTTGAGTGTATACGCAGGATACTCACCTCTCACCTGAACGTCAATGAAGAAGTAGCTTTGGTTCTCAACCTGCTTCGCTTTCCATATATCCTGTGGGTGGCATGTTCTAGGATACGGAGCATTGGCGGCAAGCATACAACCTACCATATTTTCCGGATCAACTTCATGGGCAATTTTGGCGGCCAACGCACTGGCTACCAGTTCATGGTGACTGGCTGTGAACTTTACAGCTTCTGCATCTTCGTGTTCTTCAATGAACAGCCCCGCTGCTAAAAATGGAGCTTCCAGAACCATGTTAATTTCATTGAAAGTAATCCAATATTTAACCAGACCTTTGTAACGATTGAATATTACGGTACACAGTCTTTCATAGAAATGAACCATTTTTCTGTTCCGCCATGAACCATACTCCTTGACCAAATGCATTGGAACATCAAAGTGAGTAATGGTGACGAGGGGTTCAATATTATACTTTTGGCACTCTTTGAACAAGTCTTCGTAGAATTGAAGCCCAGCCTCATTAGGCTCTGTCTCATCCCCCTTGGGAAAAATACGACTCCACGCAATCGACAAGCGATATACCTTGAAACCCATTTCGGCAAACAAGGCAATATCTTCTTTAAAATGGTGATACATATCGATTGCTTCTTTGGCAGGATAGTAATAATTTTCGTCAAAGTCAAACATTTTAGTTTTTCCCATAAGCACACTTTCTCGCACGTCGCCAGTCGGGCTCAAATCAACGTTTGCTAGTCCTCTGCCGTCCGCATTGTAAGCTCCCTCTGATTGGTTGGCCGAGGTTGCTCCTCCCCATAAGAACCCATCTTTAAATCCCAAATTTATCGTCTCCCTCTATTTATAAAATATATAATTATTCTCTTACAACAAGCCTGTAAGCAGCACATCGCCTGCGTTCACTTTATTTTCTTTGGTCTCGACGATTTCCAGATAATTCTCCGTGTTTGTAACAATCATTGGCGTTTCTAAGGAGTATCCTTCTTTCTCGATCTCAGCAATGTTAAATTCGACCAGTTTCTGTCCCTGTTGCACAATGTCCCCTTCTTGAACGAAGCTTTCAAAGTGTTTTCCTTTCAACCGAACAGTGTTAAAACCAATGTGAATCAATACTTCCATTCCTTCATCCGAAATTATTCCAACGGCATGTTTGGTCGGGAATAGCGTAACGATCCTTCCGGCAAAGGGGGCAAACAGCTCGCCTGTAGAAGGACGAATTCCAATCCCTCGGCCAAGTAGTTCTTGCGAGAAAGCCCCATCCTGCACATCTTTAATCGGAATGATCTCCCCGTTCATCGGACTGAGCATCGTATGTTTTTTTCCAGTCTTAGACATCGATTGAGGTGGATCTACAGACAATGTAGCAGAGTCAGCTTCCGTCTTATCATCCTTAAACATGACGAGTGTTAATGCAAACGAGACAACCATGGCAAACACTACACCAATGATGGCAATCATAATATTAGACGTGCCTGGTTCATTAGGGTCGAACATCGTCAAAAACTCAAATATACCAAATCCACCAAAAGTAAACTCTCTAAGGTTGTACAGTCCATAAAATCCACCGGCAACACCCGAAACGATACAGCTCATAATAAACAGCTTCTTGCGCGGCAGGATAATACCGTAAACGACAGGTTCAGTGATGCCAAACAATGCAGAAATGGCCGAAGGGAAGCCAAGAGCCTTAAGCTTTTTATCCTTGGTTTTCACGATAATTGCAAGCACAATGGCCAACTGGGCAAATGATGTTGCAAAGACGGAAGCCATGATGGTGTCGTAACCCATGCTCGTAATGTTGTTAATATATAAAGGGATGAGTCCCCAATGCAGTCCGAACACGACAAGTACTTGCCAGGAGAGCCCCAAAAGGAATCCTGCAAATAATGGACTTGCGTCTCGTGCCACCAGTATGCCTTGAGCAATCAATTCAGACGCATAACTCGCAACAGGTCCGATCAATAAGAAGCCCAAGGATAAGGAAATCAGCACCGTGACCATCGGTACCATGAAAAATTTAACCGCACTCGGAACAATTTTATCCAGCGTACGTTGAACTTTAGAAGCAAAGTAAACTACGATGATGATTGGGAGAACAGTGGATGTGTAGTTCATACTGATCAATGGAACGCCGAACACATCCAGATAAACTGGAGAACTGAAGGCAGATCCGCTGAATAGCGTGTAAAGTGGCTCTCTGGATCCTGCCAAGGCATCCAACTGAATAGCGGGGTAACACATAGCTAATCCAATGAGTATGCCGATAAAGGGTTGTACTTTAAACTTGTTAGCAGATGTATATCCCAAAAATACAGGGAGGAACATGAACATAGCATCCCCCATGGTATTAATGATCATATATGCCCCGCTATCCGTTGTATAAAGATTTAGTGTGCTCAACAACGTATTGAAGCCTTTCAGCATCCCTGCAGCTAATAGAATGCCGAGAATAGGTTGAAACAAGTTTGATATTACATCAATGAAAGCGTCCAGCGGCTTTTTCTTTTTAACATCTTTTTCGGTTGAAGAACTCGTATTGTCTGGATTCAGTTTAACCAGTGAGCTAACCTCCGAATAAACTTCAGAAACATGATTTCCAATAACGACTTGATATTGCCCACCTGAACGTAAGACAGTTACTACCCCGTCCAGCTTTTTCATAACTTCATCATTGGGTATGGAATCGTCCTTCAGATGAAATCTTAACCTTGTAACGCAATGAGTGAGGTCACCGATGTTATCTGATCCCCCTAATTGATTCACAATCTCTTCCGCTAACTGCTGATATTTTCCCATTATGTTCTCCTCCATATTCTAGCTGAAACAGCATAGTGAAGGGTTTGGCCAACTTAATGTCACCATCCTGGCTTGCTTTTAAACCCTCACCTCCTTTCATAGTTACGTTATGATCGTGTCTTATACACCACACGTTGAATGTGGACCGTCAAATACAGCTTTTCTTCACCCGTAAGGCTGTAATTGTAGTTGTTTTTGATGTAGGTTTCGATTTTCCCGACACAACGAAACGCATTCGGATGTTTCTCTTTTATCACATCCAGAAGATCCTGATCGCTTTCATTCTCATGTAAATTTCCACTGATTAATCTTTGAGCAAAAAATTTCAGATGCGTAATAAATCGATAGAATGCTACGGATTGCTCATCGAATTCAATTTGAAAATAATACCTGACAATGTCGCTAATTTCCTGAATGATTTTGGTCACTCTGTAGATATCCTGACTTTCTTGGCGATCCTCCGCATTGACGATGTGCAAAGCAAGGAAACCAGCCTCATCTTCCGGAAACTGAATATCAAAAGACTCCTTGATGAATTGAAGCGCCTTCAAACCAACTTTATACTCATCCGCGTAAAACCGTTTAATATCCCAAAGTAAAGCATTTTTGAGGGAGATTCCGTCACTAAAACGGCTTACGGTTGAGAAAATATGGTCGCTGAGCGATATATATATACTATCATTCAGTTTTTTGCCTAACGTCATTTTTGCGAAATTTATGATTCTATCCGCAACATCGAAGTAATCTAAAGGGATTTCCGTCAGAAGTTCCTGGAATTTGATAAATGCCTCCTTGGTAGAAAGGGAGTAAATTTTATCAATGCTTTGCTCGTCAAGAGCATCGCCTATTCTCTTTTGGTAAGCAATTCCTTTGCCCATCACAATGACTTCCTGGCCCAATTTATCTTGTGTAACCGCCACATTATTGTTAAGGATCTTAAGAATAATCATCTCATTTCCCCCTTAATACAAATAAAAAGACCCACCCGCACATCTCGAAATAAACGCTAAATATAGCGCAAATTCACGATGTGCAAGCAGGTCTAGCTTGTAATTAAACAATCACTATCCTTAACTCGCATTCTCATTATAGCCGCGGCCGAAAGATTTAGCAATAACCATTTTAATTTGTTCAACTGCTTGTTTTTGCCTTAAATCTGTTGCACAGCCATTAATGAAACGCTTCATTGCATACATGGACACGGAGATGCCACGTTTCCCTTATTAGTTGAAAGAAAACAACCTCTAACAGCATACAACTGCCGAAAGCCCCGACGTGCCAGAATTCTGGCAGCTTTTTTTCGCTGAATCCAACTGCGGGAAAAGATGAATACTTCATCATGCGGCTCAATATGTTTGCTCCACAATACAGGCAGTCTGCCAACCGAGATATTTATTGTGCCCGGAATATGACCAGTCCAATACTCGCTCGCGTCTCTGACATCCAGGATTTTCACCTTTCCCCAACGTTCTTGAGTGAGGTCCAAGTCCTCGATATTAATATAAGTAAGGGAACGCAGAGGCCATAGTTGAGTCAGTCCCCATATACCCGTCAGCCCCAATAAGATATAAATCAATGTCATCGTACTATCCCTTCCTCCACAAAATTGCAAGACCTGAAACTTGCTTGAACTTTCTCCCAAGCTACGTGACAAGGCCAGACATCCTTCTTACCAAAAGCGTTTCAATTCATGGAATCCATCGCTGTTTTCATCGTATCGTACGTAATTGCACCTTGAAATTTTTGGCGAATAACCCCACTGGAATCAATCATATAGGTGGTCGGGTACGAGTGGATCGCAAATAAATCAGCTACCCGTGCCTTCTCATCTTTCAAAATAGGGAAGGTTACATTATATTTTCGAAGGAATGTTGACACATCCTCTATCGAATCTTCCGTATAACTCAAATTGATCCCTATGACGACAACGTTCTGATCTTTATACTCTTCATGAAATTTCTCGATATGTGGCATTTCGGCACGACACGGCGGGCACCAAGTGGCCCAGAAATTCAGCAAAACCCGTTTTCCCTTCAATTCAGTCAGCGACATTTCTTCGTTATCCAGGGATGCCAGCTCAAAATTTGGTGCAATTTTGCCCACCTGGATGCCTGTTTCTATGCCGTTGATGCCGTTCGCGTTATCATGAAACTTCAATTCATTTTGTTCGCGCAGATGATCGTAGACTCCCCATACAACCAAGCCTGTCAGAAAAACGCCAACGAGCATATTACGAATATTTTTCACGAGCAGTAGTCCTCCATTAGAAACTGAAAAATGAGTACTTGGCAAGCATTGCACTTAATCGTTGGAAACTCCCGGTATACAGCATAACGCCCAAAGCCACCATGATGGCTCCATTGAATATGCTCAACAGAGGAAGGGCCCGATTAATGAGCTTAACGATTGATAGCGAAAATGTAACTAAAAGTGAAATAAGCAAAAAAGGAATACCTAAGCCTAATGAATAAGCCGCTAAGAAACCAATCCCTTGATATAGAGATTCAGAAGAACCAGCCAAGATTAATATGGAGGATAATGCGAGTCCTACACACGGCGTCCAACCTGCACCAAAGGCCAGTCCGAGAAAAAAGGAACCGAACCAGCCACCATATTTTTTTTCGTTTTGCAATGGCTTGGAATTCATCAATAACTTGAGTTTCAGCAAACCCATCATCTGCAATCCGAATACGATAATTAAAATACCGCCGAACTTCTCGATTAATTCCCTGCGCATAGAAATGAAACTTCCGATGGCACTAGCGGAAGCTCCCATCAATACGAAAATAACGCCAAAACCAAGGATAAAACCGATCGATCGGAGGAATAATTGTTTCCGATTCGCCGCAATCCTTCCTGCTTCAACCATTGTATCCGAGATATGTGAAACATAAGCAGGTACAAGCGGGAAGACACAAGGGGAGAAAAACGAAAGCGCACCTGCTGTAAATGCTACTAAAAGCGTCACTTGTTCCAAATCGTCACTCCTTCACGGATTTGATTCCCCCATAGAATAAAAATCAATCGTGTTCGGTTCGCCTCTCCAGCATGATTTTAGTCAAAAAAGAGATGCCTGCTGCACTAAGAAAAAACAGCTGTTCAGCCGCAATCCCGTAAACAACAATCTCATTGTCTCCGTTCACAAAGGCGATCACTGTTCTGCCCATGCTGTACCATAAGACGGTTACTACCAATCCTAGAAAAGAAAACATTCGTTTGTTGCTGGATTTGAATTGAGCGATGACCATAACCAGGCCGAGCAAGCCTAACGCTAAAGATCGAACTCCTCCTTGGAGAAGGATAAAATATAACAGGCTATACAAGGCTGATGAAGCCAGGTAGAACGTCAGCAAGAGGTCAGGGAACATAAAGAAAGAAAGTTTCTTTCTCCACGTATGAATCATCAACACGATGCAGCCATACAAGGTAGCAATCCAGAGGCCGTTTGTTCCTCCGTTAAAGTAGATCAGGGACAACGGATCGTGAATGACTAGCTGAAAGTCCAAAATCAGCGGGCTGAATTTCCAAATCAAGAGACCTGCAATCAAAATGTTGTTCATGAGATGATCGATCGAAGTTCCTTCAATGTTTCGCAGTACATGCAGACGCCATTTTAAGACTAAATACCCTGCAAGTACGGAAGCACTTCTGATCAACAGTTCCAGGCTAATATTGAAAGAACCAATTGTAATAGACTCCAAGGCGTATCTCCTATTCGAGTGCACAGCCGGCACAAGTAATCAAGGGAAATGAATCAAGCTGGCTCCAAATTTGATAGGTGCCAGCTTGATTAAGTGTGACTTTTGCCCGCTGTCGTTCCCAAGAGTTCAGATTCATTGGGTTTACATGGACTGGGTGTACAGTTCATATATCTGATCAAGTTTATGCTTCAATTCGTTAAAGCGAACAAATCGATCTGCTCTAACATATTCCTTCTGTTCTATGATCAGCAACATGATCGGAGCTGTGAAAATCATATATTTCTCTGCTATGCTCTCTACATCGTGAATGTTGATATGCCCCAATTGAATCAAAGGATATTCTTCTAATAGTGTTCTGATCTTAGGGAGCAATGCATGACAAACACTGCAATTCGTTTGAGATACATATAAAAAACTTAATTCATGTTCATCAACAAACCGTTCCACCATATCCAGCGAAGTTAATTCCATCATTTCTTTCATGTCTGTATCCTCACTGACGATCCTGCATTATGAATGAACGTCAATCCCAGTTTAGTTGGTTTTCCTCAATGTATTGACTTACTACATCTGTATCAGATTCAATCTCTACTTTGCCTTCGACTTCAATCTGAACGCCTGCTTTTTTGAGCAGATTTCCTACTTCACACGCCTGCTCCGCACTAATCATGATTTTGCGCACAGACTGAATCTGCTCTTCAGTGGAATTCGCGGACAAAATAACTTGAGGAAGATGGACAATTCGAAATCCTTCTTCTTTGGAATTTACAGCCTCTGTGTTCATCACTATTCCAGTAACTGACAGTTGCTTCTGTTCCAACATATACACGAGTGTCATAATGTAACAAGTAGTGGCAGAGGAAACCAATAATTCTTTAGGATTGGCTCCTTCCCCACTCCCTCCCGAAGACTCGGGAATCGCGATATTCGTTTTAAGATAATCTGCCTTCAGCCTACCGCTACCTTTAGTGTCTTTATACCATGCAGTGTTCAAATTAGATTTCATATCGGCCATGTCGATCCGCTCCTTTTATTATCCAGTCAGTTTCCCTTAGACGATGCGCTTTAAGGCATGGATGAATCCCGTATGCATCGCTTCGTGATACAGGGCTAAGTTACACACTTCCCCCATGCTATTCAATTGGAGAACAGGTCCCAATTTCAATGGTTCTGGCAGGGTTTCATCAGAATAAATCTCTACGTGTTGTTTGATGCGTACAACCTGATCCTGCAACTGCGCAAGTAATGTTGACAACGGAATGAGCTCACCTGTCCAGTCAGAGGGTTTGGTACCGGGAGCGAACAAGCTGGTATATTCCTTAGGTAGGCCAGAAGTTTGGAGATTGTTGAAAATAAACATTTCAGCTACTGTAAGAATGTGCCCAACATTCCAACGTATAGTGTTACTGAATCCGACGGGTTGTTTGTCGGCGCTAGTTTCGGATACCGATTCCAATACTTTGTATAAATTTCCGCGAGTGATATCTAATTGTTTGGCAAAGTGTGAATAATTCATTGTATACCATCCTTCATTTTAGGTTTATAAAGTAGTAGTTATTAGTTCAAAACAGCGGCTATGTGTTCTTTTGTAATCGACCAATGAGAGGTAGTCCAAAATTTCTCTTTGTTATTAACATAGATAATTTGAGGAGATTCATGTTTAACATCAAGATCGTGAGTAATTTGATTAGACACATGACGCGATTCAAAGACCTTAACAAGATAAAAATCAATGTCTTCAGTGTGGCTCTCTTTGATGTACTGTTCGTATTCCCCTAGTGCATTCGCACTCACTGGGCATGTAGTGCTATGCTTAAGTATTATCTTTCCGCGTTGATCCGACTGTTCCAATACTTCTTTCCATTGGTCCAGTGTCGATATCTCTTTCCAGTTCAACAAAATCACTCCTTAGTAGAATAATCATTTCTTGATGTCTAGTTACATAGTTAATTGGTTAACTAGGATAATGTTATTCGAATGATTTATATTTGTCAAGATGATCTGTTCTCATATAAAACCATTATTCCTATTGTTTATTCCCTTCATTGATTTTTGTGAACGATTGTTTTAATATTGAGCTTATCTAGAACACTAGTTAACCCAGAAAGTTGGATGGTTATTATGGAACATTCTCGTTTGCCCTTCAAAACAGATCCCCAATCTCCACTGCCTATTAATGTGCAAATTAAAGAACAAATTAAATGGCTGATCAGTAAAGACTTTCTGAGAGCGGATGATGCTTTGCCTTCAACGAATGAATTAGCGGAGCAGCTCTCTGTTAATAGAAACACGATACAGTGGATATATTCACAGCTCAAAGAAGAAGGACTGCTGATCATGCAAAAAGGACGAGGAACTCAAATAGCTAATGAAGACCGGATAAAGGAATTCAAGCAGCAAAATCCTTATTTTTCATTCGTGGAGAAGACCGTAAAAGACGCATTTGAACAAGGTTTCAATATAGAAAATGTCATGTTGTCAGGATTTGCATATACACAATTATTTGGAGCCAAACACGAGAAGAAGAAGCATTACCTTTTCATTGAATGCAAAACAATGGCCTGCCTGTTTTATCTGGAGGAAATCCAGCGTCGTTCATCGGCAGACATTCAATCGATTGATATTTCATCACCAGACGAGGAGCTTTTTCAAGCTATACAAAAAGCGGATGTGGTAGTTACCGTGAACGAAATGACGGAAGTTGTAAAAAAGAAAGCTGGATCCTCAGAAACAAAAATAATATCTGTAAGCTCGTCCCAAGATGTGACTCTGTTATTCGACATGCTATTGCAATAAGAGCAAACGTATACGATTGGATTTACTTTTTATGTAAGCAATTACTCAGAATATCCTTGAATTCGGTACGAATTAATCCACCCCGTTGAATTCAGGGATATTCTGTGTAATCAGGTGACTAATGCTGATGAATATTCGTGATCTTGTTAACCATTCTTACTTTATTGATGAAACTGTGGTAAATAAGCTCGGTGGGCTTCAAGCAACTCATCCAGCAAGGCCTTTGCTGTGTCGCCACTTTGAACAAGCGGATTCATGGTAAATGCTTGTAATGCCGTAGCATAATCGCCTGTCACAGCGGCTTCTATAGTGAGTTCTTCCATTGCTTTCATTACTTGTAACAATCCTCGTTGTGCGGAAGGGAATGAGCCAAAATGTAAAGGTTCTGCACCGTGAGAAGTAATCATGCTTGTAATTTCAATCGCACTCTCACTTGGCAGATCACTGATTGCCCCGTTGTTCCGAGTGCTTACAACCATTCGAGTCCCTTTATCGTTATAAATGGAATTGATGATCTCACATGCAGCATCACTATAATGCGCACCACCTCTTTTTTCCAGCTCTTTCGGTTTGTAATCCAGCGTCGGATTCCTGTAAAGTTCAAAAAGGCTTTCTTCCAACTGTTTAACGACTTGACCGCGACTACCTACTGTGTTTACTTCTTCCAGCTCTTCCTGGATCATGGCATCCGTCATGTAGTAGTAACGGTGGTATGGACAAGGAAGCATTTCCAGTTGGAGAACCTGTTCGTGCAAAAATCGCATATTTTTGATATTCTCAACCATTTTATCCGCTTTGGCTTCCGGTCCGTACATTTTATCGATTGCTTCAAGGGTAAGATCTTCTCCTGACTTATCGTAAATCTTGTGCCAGTGCAGATGGTTAATGCCCGCAAATTTGAAGAACAATTCTTCCTCCTGTTTTTCCAATACGGCTGATTCAATTTTGGTGGACATAATAGGAACATTGCATAGTCCGATCACTTTGTCCCACTTTCCGTAACGGAGAACCGCTTCCGTCACCATGCCTGCAGGATTGGTGAAGTTAATGAGCCATGCATCCGGACAGAGTTCTTTCATTTCATTGACAATATCTAAAATGACCGGAATGGTTCGAAAAGCTTTAAACATGCCTCCTGCCCCATTTGTTTCTTGTCCAATCATTCCATATTTATTGGGAATAGTTTCGTCCTTGATCCGGGCATCCATCTGCCCTACTCTAAGCTGTGTAGTTACAAAGTCAGCATCCTTTAATGCTTCCCGGCGATCTAGCGATAAATGAACTTCACAGTCGATTCCTGCGGCTTTTACCATACGCTTAGCCATGGCACCAACGACCTCGAGTTTTTCCTTCCCCGCCTCGATGTCCACAAGCCATAATTCTTTGACAGGAAGTTCATGATGGCGTTTGATAAAACCTTCCATGAGTTCCGGTGTATAGCTGGAACCACCGCCGATGGTTACAATCTTTAATCCTTTTTTCATATCTTTTCCTCCTGATGTAAGGGTTTTGAATCATAGTTGTACTGTAAATTGTGTAATGCATTACATGTCAAGCATCAATACCACGATTTATTTATAAGCTCATTGAGATGGCGAGATTACAACAAAGAGGTGGACTACATGGCAAATATCAGCGAGATTGCCCGTTTGGCGGGTGTATCCACTGCAACCATTTCACGTGTTATTAATAGGCATCCGTACGTAAGCGAATCTACCAGAAAGAAAGTAATTGAAATCATGGAACAACTGGATTATGTACCTAACGGTAATGCAATATCTCTAAAAAAGGGCGCTACCTGTTTGATTGGAATTGTTGCAGTCGCTTTCAATCCGCTACTTATCAGATTCATACAGGCCTTTACCCATTCTGCCGAGAAACACGGATTCAACATCACTCTGTTCATTACGAATGGTCAGGTAGAGAAAGAACTGGTGGCACTCGAAATGCTGAAACGGAAACAACTGGACGCTATAGTATGCGTGCTCCGAAGCAATGAGTGGAAGGTTATCGAATCCTATACCAAATATGGCCCGATCGTCACATGGCAGCGGCTTGAAAACACTAATATCCCCTCTGTGTTTATGGATCAATACGAAGCATATGGGATTGGACTCGAACACTTATACCTCAAAGGATACAGAGAGATCCTTAGTGTATATCCCATATCTAACGGACTTAACACAAAAGAGCGCATGAGAGCATACGCTGACTTTATTACCAAATATAAATTGACGGTGGACTTCCCGAATTTTCAGGATATGATTTATGTGCGAGACGGAGAAGAACTTGCAAAATGGTGGATTGCACAAACAAACAGACCTGATGCTATTTTTTGTGCTAATGATGAGGTTGCAGCCGGATTTATTGCTGAACTACGGAGGTCTAAATTTTCGGTTCCAGGGGACGTTGGGATCATCGGATTTGATAATACCGAGGTGGCTCATTTATTCGATTTGACGACAATTCATTATCCAGTTGATCAGCAAGCAGAGAATGCTTTCACGATTATTCAAAACATGCTTGATACCACTACCAAAGAGTTAATCCCTCTGAAATATACTTTAGTTGAACGACAATCAACATGACTATCACAATATTATCACCCCACATTTTTTATGAAATGATCTGGAGTTTAATTGGACTTTTTCTCTCACTTGGTCGTTTCTATCTAGAAGGTGTGAGTACAGGTAGCCTTGCTTTTGCCGGTTCGCACTGGCTTGCCACAATTCTGAAAGCCATATGGAATCCGATGGAGTTTTTGGGTTCTCCCAGAAAAACATACGAAAAACCACTAAATCGGCAGTACGATTTAGTGGTTACTCATTTTGAAAATTCAGTCACCCGAGCTGATTGTAGTTAATTAACCTATGCAGATGTACTGCGAGGTATGCCAACTCTTCGTTTGGCACAGCTTTTCCGTAAACTTGCTCAATATATTCTCGGATCTTAAATGCCCCTGACATGGCCTCAGGATGCAAGCTAGCGATATGCTCGAATAGAACGTGGCTCTCATCATTCAACATCTGACCTGAATAAAATCGTTCCACAAAAAATTTGATATGGGTGATAAACCGACTGTAATGAACATTATCATCGTCCATCTCAATATTAAACGTATACTTAGCCAGGTTAACGATGCTTCCGATCATCTTGGCAAATTTCATTCCGTCGGAAGAGTCACTGTGCTCCCCTTGAGCATTAATTAAATGAAAAGCAATATTAGCTGCTTCCTCAACAGGTAGATCCGTTTGTAGAGTTTGATTCATCAGCTGAAGAGCAAACACGCCCACTTTATATTCTTTGGGATAATAAGTTTTGATTTCCCAATATACCCGATTTGTTATATTGATGTTTTTCTTGTGCCTTTCCACCGCAAAACTCAAATGGTCCATCAGCATAAAATAAACACTCGCGTTAAGGGTAACCGAAAGCTCTTTCTCCGCATACGTTACGATCTTTTGTGTTAGTTCCACAAACACTGGAGAAATGGTGTCCAGAAGACCAAGAAATTCTTTAACTTTAATGTTTTCGACGGGAATGAAAATTTGATCGGCTTGATGCTCTTCAATCGCAGTTCCCATTTTCCTTCCGTATCCAATGCCTTTGCCTAGAAGGATAAATTCATTTTTTTGCTGATCCTCTGCTAAAACCACATTTGAATTCAATACTTTTTTTATCTTCTTCATTTGATCACCTCTTCCATTTCACTAATCTAAAGGGAATTTAAACGATTTAGATAGCAATCTACACAAAGAACAAGGCGATTACGAACAACATCATTAATCGAGATCGCTACCATTCGACTGAATTACTTGCTGATACCAAAAGAACGAGTCTTTCCTTATTCGTTGAAATGTCCCATTTCCATAATCATCCACGTCTACGTAGATTAGGCCGTATCTTTTCTTCATTTCACCCGTGCTCGCCGAGATAATATCGATCGGTGACCACATGGTATACCCCATTACAGGAATACCGTCGATCTCAATGGCCTTTCTCATCTGCTCTATGTGTTGGCGCAAATAATCGATTCGATACGAATCATGGATACTCCGGTCTTCCTCGACCTTATCGACCGCGCCCATTCCGTTCTCCACGATCATCAGCGGAATTTGATAGCGGTCATATAGTAGATTTAACGAATATCGAAGTCCCATCGGATTGATGCTCCATCCCCATTCTGTTGTTGGCAGATAAGGGTTTTTGTATCCTGTTTTCACGCCATTTAATCCTTTAAATTCTGTGCTGGTTTCCTTCCCGACAACATGTGTTAAGTAATAACTATACGACAGAAAATCAACTTTCCCTTTCAATAATTGTTCCAAATCATCTTCCCGAATAGGTAAAACAATCCCCTGACGTTCAAATTCCTTTAACTTGTATGCCGGATAATAACCTCGACATTGTACGTCGCAATAAAACAACATTTTCTGCATGAAATCAGCATTAGCTTGCATATCTTCGGGATCGCAACTGTTGGGATACGAAAAGTGTCCGGCATACATCATTCCGACTTTATTTTCCGGATCAATTGCATGCGCAAGCTGAACAGCCTTAGCGCTAGCTAGAAACTGATGATAGGCTGCAATCATTCTTGTCTGCTCATTATCCGAATTAATCCCCCCAGCCATCCAGGCCTTAGTTGACATAACATTAATCTCATTAAATGTAATCCAGTACTTTACCTTGCCTTTATAGCGATTAAAAATAACTTGACAGTAGTTTAAATAAAAGTCAACTACCTTGCGGTTTTCCCATGAACCATATTCCAACAATCCAAGGGGGGTTTCAAAATGGGATATTGTAACCAATGGCTCAATCCCGTATTCTCTGCATGTGTCGAATATTTGATCATAATATTCTAATCCTGCCTCAATTGGAATTTCTTCGTCTCCATTAGGGAAAATACGTGTCCAATTAATGGACAGGCGATAACACTTAAATCCCATCTCTGCAAACAAAGCAAGATCTTCCTTAAACCGATTGTAGTGATCAATACCTACATGACTCGGATAGTATTCGCCTTCAATAATGCTTTCAGTAATTTTTCTGGGAGAATCGAGATCCCCTGAAGTCATTACGTCTGCCGTACTTAACCCTTTACCATCTTTTAAAAATGCTCCTTCACACTGGTTGGCGGCTGTTGCGCCGCCCCATAAGAAATTATTAGGAAACCCTTGATTCATTATGAATTTCTCCTCCATTTATATAGTAGTTATAAACATTAAAGGATCATTATCTTTACGTTTACCCTCTGCACATTGGACATCGTAGCCCTCTCTGCTTGTAACGACAGTTATCAATACGGGATCATACCCCGCTTCAATGATTCCTTCGATGTCAAACTTGACGAGTATATCTCCTGCTTTTACCTGGTCTCCGATTTTGACCTGGGAATCAAAAAACTTTCCTTTTAATTTCACTGTGTCAATGCCAATGTGGAAGAGCAACTCGCTTCCATTGGCTGTTTCCATCGCGACAGCATGTTGAGTACGGAATACCATTTTAATGATCCCGTCCGTTGGGGCATACAGTTCGCCTTTCGAAGGAATGACAGCTATGCCTTCTCCCATTGATTTGGTTGAGAATACATCATCCTTCACTTCAGTAAGAGGAATAATTTCTCCTTGAACGGGCTGTTTAATGGCAACTACTTCATTGCTTTTAACTACCGTGTTCTTCGTTGTTTCTTTGTTCTCCGCTATAGTCGATTCAGCTGATGGCTGAGTATCCTCGTTCCACAAAAATAACGTGAGCACAAAAGAGATGACATAAGAAATAACCATTCCCAAGATTGCATATACAAAATTCATCTTATTGTTTTGATCAATAAACATTGTGATGCTCGCTAAGCTAGGACTTACTAACGTACTACTTGCCACTCCAAGAAATCCAAGACTCAATCCGCCAATCAAACTGGAGATAACAATACTTATGAGTACACGTTTTCGTTGCAGCGTAACTCCGTAAAGGGCTGGCTCAGTAATACCGAACATAGCGGAAATAGCAGCTGACACAGCGACCCCTCTGAGTCTCGTATCTTTGGTGCGAATCGCCACGGCAAAGCTCGCCGCGCTTTCAGCCATATTATGCGCGAATAATGCAGGCAGCAGGAGAAGTTCCTTTCCTGAGGCAGCTAATGCGGAAATACCGTATGGCGTTAGTGCTTTATGCATACCGGTTGCGATCATAAACGGGAGGATTGCAGCTAAAATACCCACGGCAAGCCAGCCGAAATTAGCAAATAAAAAGAGTATTGCGGCTGTCAAATACGATCCCAAATGGAATCCGATTGGCCCTAAAACAGCTAGTGTCACAGGTACCGTTAAAAGCAAGGACATCATTGGCACAAAAAAGACACGAATCGGTTTAGGTGACACTTTAAAGAAAAATATTTCCATAAATGCATAGAATATAACACCTAAGATCGATGGAAAAACTTGCGAAGCATAATTCACGTTAGTTAGCGGGATAGAGAGAAAACTAGCTCCACTCCCTAAATTTGCAATCATGTCAGGGAACAATAGAACACTCATTGCTGCTGCTGCAACCACGTGATTCACTTTTAGTTTTGCAGCCGTAGTAAGCGCCACCAAAATAGGCAAGAAATAAAAGACAGCACCGCTAATGGAAGTTAGGACGATATACGTTGAACCTTTTGAATCGATCAACCCAATGACGGATAACAATAACAGCATCGATTTTAGAATCCCTGCTCCGGCCATGGCTGGAATCAAAGGTTGGAATACACTAACAAAAAAATCAAGAATCATTGATCCGATTTTTTTCTTCTCTTGTTTGAAATCGTTAGACTTGGTTTCAGCCTCGTTTTCTTTCTGGCCTCCAAAACCTCCAACTTTCATCAGTTCATCATAAACTTCAACGACAGTATTACCTACGACAACTTGAAATTGACCTTTGTTAACGACATCAAGTACGCCTGGCACTTTCTTGATCGCTTCAACATCCGCTTGACGATCATCCTTCAGAGTAAATCGTAATCGTGTTGCACAATGCCCTAAATGAGCTACATTCTGTTTCCCACCTACATAATTCAGAATATCTTTTGCCGTTTTTTCATAATTCATTCTCGTTCCCCCTCGGTGGATATGTGCGTTTATTGTTCGGCCATACAATAAACAAAAACAAAAAAGACAGGTATCCTCTAAAAATTAGATAGCACTTCAAAGTGTTATCTAATCTTTATGGATCCTGCCTGCTTTACCAGTGACATGTCCGGTTATTCTTTTGTTTATTGTATTATAACCGGGCGATAATCAAAATACAAGCGGTTTCATTGAGCATACGTTAAGCGTATATTTCTAGTCGATCTTTGACCCAATATACGGTTCTTAATACTCCTTATCTTTATCATCGTAGAAAGGGTCCGTTTGTTCTTCATGAGTGCTTTATTACATATCTGTTCAGCCCGGAATATCTATCAATATATAACAATACCGCCTACTGCTGATAACAAGATTACTGCGAATGGATGGATCTTGTATTTAGTTACCGCGATGAGACTGCTGACACAAATGACAAGCATTCCGAAGGTTGACCAGCTAAACAATGGTTCCTTATGCCCTCCAATTCCAAAGTGGATCGCAGCATAAATGATAAGTCCTGTAATGATTGGACGCAGTCCATAAAACGAAGATCGGACCCAATGATTGCTTTGTACGCGGAGAAAAAAAGCTGCAAAAAGGATGACTATAACGAGAGAGGGCAAAATTATCCCAATAGTAGATATGATCCCACCTAAGATGCCCATTTGAGAGTAACCGATTAGAGTTGCAGTATTCGTAGCAATGGAACCTGGGGCCATCCCAGCTAATGCAACAATATCTTGAAACTGTTCTGGCTTAATCCATCCTTTTTCAGTCACTTCGCGTTGAATGAGAGTTATTACTGCATACCCACCACCAAATGAAAGAGATCCAATTTTCAAAAATAAGAGAAACAATTCCCACAACATGCGATCAACACCTTCAGATGTAATATTCAGGATAATTTAGTTCTGGCGGATGACTTTCTTCTTCCTTCTCTGTTGGGGCCGAAAGACCAAGAGCACGTTTAATTGAAATAATAGTCACGCCCACAATTGGACCTCCAAGAATCAGGTATAAAGAGTGAAGCGATGTGAAAAGCAGTAGAAGGGTGCTTAGACCCGCAATAAACAATGTGGATGAATCCATTATGGATGTCTTGCCCACTTTGAATGCGGCCACAATGATTAATGCTACAACTGCAGCATGAACTCCTTTTAGAGCTGCATTCACCTTGGAAACATCTTGAAACATCATGCCTAAGATACTGAGACTTAGCACAATTAAAAAGGTCGGTAGTGTTATAGCAATGACGGAGATAATTGCACCCAGTATTCCTGCAAGCCTATATCCGACGAAAGCAGCTGAGTTTACAACTACGCCCCCAGGTGCGGATGCAGAAACGGATACCATATCCCCTACCTCATTAGGTTTTAGCCATGCTTTCTTATCCACAATTTCCCGCTCAATTGCTGTAATCATTGCATATCCTCCCCCGAAAGTTGAGGGGCCCAACTTAAAAAAAACAACAAACAGTTGTGTAAGCATTTTAATGTATTCCTTTTGTTTTACACTCATATGGTACCTCCGTTTCATAAAATTCTTACATATTTGATATCTAATATTATAACATGTTAATTTCATTTTGGAATAAAGTAAATGCTTCAAAACCGTAAATTGTAATATTCAGATCGCTTTATATTATAAAATCCAAAAAAATCCGAGTTAAATAATTCAGTTAAATTCATTATAGTATAAACTTTATTATTCCTATAACATTAGCTGGAAAATCAGTCTTCCATCAGCTATACTAAACATATCCCGACTTATTCACTTGGAAATGGAGTAGAATATAATGTTGAATCATTCCCATTTTTCAATTAAGAAGCAAATTTATGATCGAATCGCTTTTCTTGGAACAGTCTCCAAAGCAGATTTGCTAGAATATTTCTCTATCACGAGTAGTAGCATGACCCGTATGCTCGAAGACATGCTAGCTCAAAAGCTTATACTTGTCTCCGGACTTGGTACATCAACTGGAGGGCGTAAACCCATTCTCTTTCAAACAAACCCACATTATCGCTACCTTATGGGTTTGGAAATCTCACGCATCAGTTCCTCACTTGGCCTATTTGATCTACATCTCAACCAATTATCTGTTGTTCGTTGGGAGATGGACCATAGCCTCACGCCAGAGCGCTTAGTGGAACTGGTGGTGAACGAGTCAAATAAAATGCTACATCATCACCATATAGCTCATGAACAAATTCTGGGGATGGGGATCGGTGCAGTAGGCCCTTTGGATCCTAAAAAGGGTATTATATTAGAGCCAGAATATTTCCCTTCCGATTCTTGGAGTAATGTTCCTATATGCAAGTTGCTGGAAAAGGAACTTAATATCCCTACAAAGCTCGATAACGGCGCAAACACCGCCTTGCTTGCAGAACATTGGGCGCTCCGAAATGAAGCTTGTGAGCATATGCTGTATGTCCATGCCGGAGTGAACATACGATCGTCGATTATGTCTGGAGGTCAGATTTTGCGTGGTGCTGCTGACACTGAAGGAGCGATCGGCCAAATGATCATTCAAACAGGAGGACGTAGACTCAGTGATAAGGGGAATTACGGATCTTTAGAGGCATATGTATCTGTTCCTTCACTTGAAGAGCGTGTACAGTCTCAACTTAAAATAGGACGCGAAAGCTCGCTTTCGATCATCCCACCTGAATGTGTTAATTTCCCTTCTCTTGTTAATGCGTTGAAACAGGAAGATGCTCTGGTAAGAGAGCTGTTCATTGAAACAGCTTCCTATCTGGGAGTTGGGCTTGCCAATTTGATCAATACTGTTCATCCCGAATATGTCATTATGGGTGGAGCACTTATTAATGCTGACCCGATAGTATATCATACGGCAATACAGGTTGCCCGAAAAAATATATACCATTATCCTAAATACAACCCGATTTTTACCCCGGGGATTCTTAAAGAGGAAGGCGTGGTGACTGGAGCCGCACTCCAGATTCTACAAAGTTGGGAGAAGTAAACAAACATTAAATAAATGCGAAACTCTGCTCCCACCGCTCAGCGGTTAATACAGAGTTTTTTTTATTTTTTATACATGCTAATGATCCGACTTAATAAATCCTAAATAAACATGAGCTTTTATTTACTTTCTAATTGAGAAATGAGTATACCGTGCAAGTCGAATGGCTTGACGCCAATCAACCCTATCTATGAATTTGCAGATGTTACCTGCTGAGGACATTATCGAACTGAACAGAATAGTGCTATACCCCCACATTAATATTTCACAGCGCCCTGAGTGATCAATACCTCTAACGAGCAGTAATACCTCTTATCGGACGTCGTGAATCAAGCTAAATTAAGCTGCTATACACACGCTTTTATTACAATATTCACAAAAGAAACAAACCATCAATTTTATCTCTCTTTTATAAAGACACAAATGAACTATATAATATATAACACAGTAATATATTGGGGATTAAAGCGTTATCAGTTAATTTATACAGTAACCTTCAGTTTAAATACTTGAACAGCTTTCAGTGATTAGATATTACGATGCATGATGATTCAAGAAAGAAGCAGGTCTTAATGAATCCTGCTTCTTTCTTGAATTATTGTTATTTTACAGATGACTAAATTAACTTTCTTCATGTAGCTTCTGATCAAATAACTCATCCACAACGCGTTTTAAAATTTCATAAGAATGAATTTCCTTTTTGGATTGATAAATATTAGATATCACAATGATTTCATCTACCTGATAAGTCTGCTGAAATTCAATTAAATCACGACGAAGTGTATCTGCATTACCCAAGAGTGTATACCCTAGTCGATGATAGAGAATTTCCAATTCAGCTTGAGATAAAGATTGAAGGAAGTTTTCAGTCGGCGGAATAAGCTGACTTAAATTATTTGTATAAATATCGATATATACTTGCAAATGACTCGCAGAAATCAGTGTTGCCTCTTCCATTGAATCAGCTGCAATCACATTTATACAAGCCATCACATAAGGTTCCTGCAAATAAGCGGACGGTTGGAAGTTTTCTCGATAAATAGCGAGCCCTTCGGTCATCTCATGAGGTGAAAATTGAGCACCAAATGCATAAGGTAAACCAAGGCTAGCCGCGATTTTAGCTGAACCTGTTGAAGAGCCTAACACAAAAATTGGTACATTCGTTCCCATACCTGGATAAGCACGAACCTCCCCTTGGATGCTCTCATCTCCTACATATTGCAAGATATCTTTTACTTCTCGTTCAAAGAAAAATACACCATTATGGTTTGAACGCCGAATTACTTCAGCAGTCTTTTGATCCGTTCCTGGTGCACGCCCTAATGCTAGATCTACTCGATTTGGGTACAATGTTTCAAGTGTTCCAAATTGCTCAGCTACGACTAGTGGGGAATGATTGGGCAACATAATACCACCTGAACCTACACGAATATCCTCAGTATTTGCTAATATGTGTTGTACAATTGAAACGACGGCTGCACTTGCGTAAGCATCGTGATTATGGTGTTCTGCAAACCAAATCCGTTTATAACCCATTTTATCTACAGCTTTAGCTAAAGATACTGCGGATTCAATCCCTTCTTTCATTGTTTCTCCTTGTCTTAATGGAGCAACTGATAGAACAGATATATCAAATTTTTTCATGATTTCACCTCAAAAGATCTATTTTTATATCAAATTAGAGAAAGATAATATTTTATATTGAATGTATAATCGCTCTCGATTGTATAGCATCTGAAAATGTATCTGTTAGGTTCTGGTGAAACGAAGGTTTTTGTTGTACCATCTGACTGCTTTTGCGTATTTATATTTTGTTCAGATGCCACCCCACATCCGCGGCTAAAGCAAGTAAATGGAGGTATTTAGTTAATCAATTGTTTTTTATTGTTACGTTCATTCTTTCCATACATAAGGTGATAGAAAAGAACTGATGCTAATATAATTAATCCTAATATTACATATAGACCTTTGTAGCCTGTAAGTGGAATTAATAACCCGATAATAGATGGTCCAAAACCGTTTCCAAGATCATAAAATATAAAAAAAGTCGCAGTTGCTAAACCAACTCTGTGCGGTTCAGCTAAACTGATTGCTATAGATTGAGATATTGATGAAATATTCCCAAATCCCAAAGCAACTAATGCACCAACTATTAAGAGTGAAACACCGGTAGTAACTGAGCTTAAAAGAAGCATTCCTGCTCCGAATATAAGAAGAGCTGGATAGATGATAATGTTTGCACCTTTCTTGTCCATTATTCGTCCTGTAAAAGGTCTTGATATCAATACAAACACTGTATAGACCATAAAGAAGAAACTTGCTGTGTCTAATAACCCAATTTCTGAAGCATAAACATTCAAATAGGAAACTATACCAGAGAAAGAAAAAGCCATAATAAACATTAAAGTTGCTATTGGTATCACTTTAGGCTCAATAAAGGCAGAAATTTTCATTCTCTGTTCTTTTTTTATCTCAGTTATATTGTTTGTAGGAAACTTTATTAAAACTGCAATTATTAAATTAATAATCCCAAGCAAAAGAGAAAAAGAAAAAATCATATCAAAGTTTGAGTTTTGACTCATTTTCAATCCAATTAAAGGGCCAATCCCCGTAGCGAGAGCAGTACTAATTGCAAAATAACTGATTCCTTCACCTTTACGTGAAGTAGGAAGACTAAGTACTGCACTTGTACTAACTACAGTAGTTACTACCCCTACTGTGATACCGTTCAGAAATCGACTTAATATTAGAAAGCCAATATTTAAATGGGTAAAATAAAGTAAAGTAGTGAGAATAAAGAAAAGCAACCAGGTCATCAAAATCTTTTTGGTTTGTATAAGCCGTCCTATAAATAAACGCCCTAATAATGAACCGATAATAAAAATACCTGCAATGATCCCAGCTTGGCTGGTAGACGCATTAAATTCATTAATTGCATATAGGATGATTGTTGCATTTAATAAGAAGAAAATTAATGTCATAGTAAAGTTGACTGACGAAAGAGCAATAAAGTTTTTCGTCCACAATTTAGGATTCGTTTGGTTCATAGCCGTTCTCCTGACTCAGTTAGGTTATAACTTCTTGGTGTAACAATCTATATTGCGGGTCTAAGCAATTGTTTGAGTAATCATATATAAAATGAGACCCTTAAGGGTCTCATTACTTGTTTAAAATCTTGATAGTGACTTATACATCATATTCTTTATTAAAAAGTGTACGACTCGCCATCTTCAGGAATTAATAAACTAGAGGAAAAGCCCTTTTCATCTGCATAGCGTTCTAGTTCTTCTCTAGATAAAGTCCAGTGGTTAACTGCTTCCATGTGGACAGCTATAATTTTAGCCTTAGGAGCTGCCTTAAATACCTCATAAACATCTTCTTTACCCATAATAAGCGAGCCCATACTTTGCCAAACATTGTTTCCTGCGTTTACAACAATAATGTCAGGAGTGTGGGCATCAATTTCATTTTGGATACCATCATACCAAACGGAGTCTCCAGCAACATATAATGTCTTTTCGTTGGGATGAATGAAGACAATACCACAAACCTCCCCCATAGCCTTTAGTAATTCTTCTCCTCTTCCGTGTTCACCTTGTGTTTTAACTAGCTGGATCCCTTCAAAAATCGTATTTTCAGTGATTACTTCTACTTGTTGGAAACCATCATTGATAACTTGTTTTGCATCCTTTTCATCTTGAACGAAAATTTTAATACTCTTGGGAAGCACTTTTTTTGCTACATCATCATAATGATCTTGATGCAAGTGAGTTAAAATAACTGCATCGACATCCGAGATAATATCGTCAACTGACATTGGCAAATCAACTATAGGATTTCTTACATCTTCTCTGAACCCTGCTGGGAAGGGAGAATACGCCCCCTTGTCCGCGAGCATTGGATCAATAAGAAATTTTTTTCCTGCATATTGTACAGTGATTGTCGCATTTCGGATTTGTTGAACATTCATTATATATGGATTCTCCTTTGTCTTTGTTTTAACAAGATTGATTTTATACCAATCGCACTGTCCATATACACCGATTAAATAAAGCGTTTTGGCCGGTTCACTTCATTTATTAAAGAAATTCATTTTGCTGGATAAATTCAGACAAAAATTCTAATTGAAGATATAACAATGCTAACGGCTACCCCGGTAAAATGGTTTATACATTCATTAAGTAGTAAAGGCTACAATCATATTAATGATAATTTCAATTGATGTGGGCAAACTAAATATAAGTATATGATTTCGTTATTATCAAACTTCGGAAATGTTAGCACATACCTCTTTTAGATCACCTGTTCTCTAGTAGAATTTTCCATTTACTCATTCGACAATAATTATTCGTGTAACGTTACGTTTCGAACTCTTTTCTTTAATTTGAAGTTAGTTTATATTATGAATAATCATTAAAAGCAGAGACTCTTAAGTTTTCCAAACAATTAAACTTCATTTTGGAAAGGATACGATAGATGTTAGATTCCACTGATAAACTTATCATAGATGAACTTTCAATAAACAGCCGAATTACCATGAAGGAATTAGGCAGAAAGGTTCACTTGACTGGTCCAGCAGCAGCAGCTAGAGTGGCAAAACTAGAGGATAGAGGAGTTATTGAAAGATATACAATCCAAGTAAATCAGAATGAACTCGGTTGTTGGGTACATGCCTGGATTACAATTTATACAAAAAGCACATCCCATCAGCCTTATCTTTCCCTTATAAAAGAACAAGAAAAATTTGTGTTGAACAACTACAAAATAAGTGGTGATGGTTGTTACCTCTTGGAATGTAGATTCCAGTCTAATGAGATGTTAGACCAGTTTTTGATAAATTTAAACAAACATGTTAATTATAAAGTATCGATTGTGATTAATAAACTTTAAAATATAAATGAGAAACACAGCCGATCATGTTGATCGGCTACCCTCTTGGTTGATTATAATAAATTCGTTTTCGTTAGCTTAATGAATACGTGATCCAATGTGAAAAGATCTCTCAATTACAGGAAAGGATACATGTTCTTGTAACAGATGCTCTTGTTACTGACTTTTGTCAAGAACACATTCTCCCCGACTGTCAACCTCCAGTCATTACATCGTGTGATAGTCCCAATGCCAGCAAAACATTCTACCATACCTTGATAAACAGATTCTCCTAGTCAAGTCTGATTGCAATAGCCTAAACTACAAACGACTTCAAGATGTGGGAGCAGGAGGACCTTAAACACTCGCCCTGTTCCTTTTTGGGGGATTTCATAGTAGCGCTCATGACAAGCTAGGTTTCTTTCTTCAGTGTCTTGACCTCCAAAGTTCACTGTCATCTCTGGTGAACCTGATTGGCGAAGCAAACCTAGATCCCCTTTATCCCAAAGTTCAATCCTTAACTCTGGCGCATTCCCTTGCTCCGACATGTCACTTACCCGCTGTTTTTATTTCTGACCGAGACTAGATGTTCAATATTCAAACCCGACCAATCCCCAGTGGCGATATCAAGGCGCTCCTATTTCCGACCCCAGAGAGCTACATGCGAGCGAAATTTACATTTATCTAAATAAGTAAATTTGTCAAGATCTCCGTTATTTCATACGATCCTGACATTGTTTTTTTACGCTATTCAGCCCGTTTGCTTGATGAAACTGATAAATATTTCAATTGACATCGGTACCTTGTTCTTAATCTTTCAGCATGAAACGAGTTCTTCCTTAAGTAGAAAAAACCTGCTTCCTGATACAAATAAAGTTTTTAAACGGCGAAGTCTTATATTAATGTGCCTTTATATCGCCAAATGAGTTCCATTTATAATAATATTTAGATATATATCTAATCGTAAATTGGAATATGTTCTTGTCCATTCCGGCAATCGGTACAAGTTCTTGTCCTTTGCTCGGGACACGAACTTGTACCGATAAAATAAAAAAGCCGCTAAAATAGCGACTTCAATGGGAATATGTTCTTGTCCCCCGACAACATGCATGGTTTCTCCTCTTATTTCTAATACCACAATACCACAATTTTGCATATAACGCTTACCGTATATTTTCTCCGACAATGGCTTGAAGAAGCAAGAATGCACGCTAAAATCTAGGTGAAAACCAAATCGCCGCAAACCTGCGGCGATTTGGTTTGATTTATAACGTGACCTTATTTTACTGCGGATCGGCTTCCCTCTGCAGCTTTAAAGAACCCTGTTGGGATGAAGTGCTCGTGCCATCGCATCCATATAACCCTGAACAGCGCGCTGACTGACTTCTGTTTCTGGAGCAAGACTTTCGAAAAGGTGGAAGCAGCCCGGATATAGGTGAAATTCTACGTCCACACCTGCTTGAGCAAGACGTGCCACATACTCCATCGTTTCGTCTCGGAATAGATCGAGCTGACCTACACAAGTATAGGCTGGCGGCAATCCGGCCAAGCTCTCTGCTCTCGAAGGTACTGCATAAGAAGAACTTCCACTGACATCGTTCTCCTCACCAAGGTACATATTCCAAGCAGCCACGTTGTCCGTTCGGTTCCAGATTGAACCCTCTTCTGTAATCTCATGACTAGATGGCGTGATGTTACGATTATCTAACATCGGGTACAATGGCATTTGGAAAATAATAGACGGACCTCCTTTATCGCGAGCCATCAGCGCGAGTGCTGCTGTCAGCCCTCCACCACCGCTAGCACCGGCAATTGCAACCCGATTCACATCAATGCCAAGTATTGCTGACTCTTCCGTCATCCATACCAATCCAGCATAACAATCTTCAATCGCCGCAGGATAAGGATGCTCAGGAGCGAGCCTATAATCGACTGATACGACAATACATTCTGCTGTCTGAACAAAAAGTTCGCACAATTTGTCGTCCATATCTGGATGTCCTAACACGTATCCGCCCCCGTGAATCCATAACATGGCTGGTAGTAAATCATTCGTTCGGCCGGCAGGCTCATATATTTTGACCAGCATCTCGCCTCCATCCCTCGGAATTTTCCGGCTGGTTGTGTTTACATGCTCTGATTTCCTCACCGATGCAGCCGATACTAAGCTTCTGCTCCACTCTAAATTTTTCTCCAATTCAAACCCTGGAAATTGTGAATATACCTCTCTTAATTCTGGTAATATACGTGTCTCAATACTCATGATAATTCCTCCAAATATAATATTGAACTCGTTCATTTATGTTTATTAGTTAATTCTTATCTCATTTCAGCTTCCCACTTGGAAATTTCCTCTCGTACTCGCGGTGCAACCTCTTTACCGAGCAATTCTATAGCCCGCATTACCAACTCATGTGGCATCGTGCTTAAGGGAACATACATCATGAAACGTGTAATTCCTACATGCTTGCGCAGATGAATAATTTTTTGAGCAACTGTTTCCGGATCCCCTACATACAACGCACCATTAGAGCTGCGGGCAGCATCATAGCTGGAACGATCATAATATGCCCACCCCCGCTCTTTGCCGAGTTTATTCATGCCGTACTGAGTGGACGGGAAAAAGAGTTCTGCGGCCTTTTCTGTATCTTCTGCAACAAATCCGATAGAATGTGAACCTACCCGAAGCTGCGATACATCATGACCAGCATGAGTTGCCGCCTTTTTATACAGTTCTACAAGTGGCGCAAATTTCGTTGGATTTCCACCGATAATTGCCAGAACTAGTGGCAGACCTAGAATTCCAGCACGTATGGCAGACTCCTGAGTACCTCCGCTACCGATCCATACAGGTATAGAATTCTGAACAGGACGCGGGTATACCCCCAGATTATGTATCGCTGGTCGATGGCCTCCACTCCATGTTACTTTCTCGGATTCCCGTAATTTAAGAAGCAGTTCAATGTTTTCATTAAATAAATCCTCGTAGTCATGCAGGTTATAACCAAACAGTGGAAAGGACTCAATGAAGGAACCCCGACCCGCTATAATCTCGGCACGTCCATTGGAGAGACCGTCAAGCGTAGCAAAATCCTGAAACACACGGACAGGATCTGCTGAAGATAGGACCGTCACAGCACTTGTCAATCGAATCCGTTTTGTGAGGGGCGCCGCAGCGGACAACACCATTGCTGGTGAAGATGCTGCATAATCATCACGATGATGCTCACCTATGCCAAACACATCAAGTCCTACCTGATCTGCAAGGACGATTTCTTCAACGACTTCTCGCAATCGCTGAGCGTGACTCATCACAACTCTGGTCTTAGTATCAGGCTTTGTTTCTACGAATGAAGTAACACCTATTTCCATAATTAATCTCTCCTTATATTTTCTTTCCTTAAGAGGAATGCTCAAGACAACGGATTAAAGCCGTCCAATCCAACTCACCATAACCATGGGTAATTCCTTCAGAGAGGTGTTGATGAATAAGCTGACCTAAAGGTAGTGGAGCTTGAACTGACTTGGCTGCCTCGATAGCTAATGCAACATCCTTTAACCCGAGCTTCATTTTAAAACCGGCTGGTTCAAAGCGCTGTTCAGTCATGATCGCTCCATAGTTCTGATATACCGGAGATTGAAAAAGAGCATTCACAACATCCATATATCGGGACGGCTTAATGCCGTGCTTTTCAACCATGAGCTGCGCTTCCGACAAAGCTTCCAGCATTGAAGCAATTAGAAAGTTAACGCCTATTTTGACAATGTTACCTTCTTCGCCATGATCCCCAATCTCAAATATCTCTTGACTTAGTGCTGTTAACATGGGAAGTACTCTTTGTCTTGCATGTTCCGGACCAGCTAAAATAATGCGCAATGTAGCTGCTTTAGCGGCATCCGGGCGCCCCATTACGGTGGCAGACACAAAGTGTTGGTGTCTCTCCGCATGCAATGCGGATAATTTCCGAGCCAGATCTACGCTGATCGTACTGGCAGATACGTGAATTCCATTTTCAGATAATCCGTTCAGAACACCATTTGCTCCCTCAACAATCTCTCTCAATGCAGCATCATCAGATAACATGGTAATTACAAGATTACTTTCTTTCGCTGCCTCTAGTGGTGTTTGGACATAGCGTGCTCCCTGTTTTATTAATGGTTCAACTTTTTCAGGGGTCCGATTAAAGATGACTAATTCATACCCCTCTTTCAACAGGTTTTGTGCCATTGGAAGCCCCATATTTCCAAGTCCAATAAACGATATCTTCATTGGTTGCATCTCCTTATTGTTGATAGATTGTTTTAATAACGGAATGAATGTTCCAGAATTATCAAAAAAAATATGGTCTTACAGATACTCTTCAAATGGAACCTTCAAAATATGAGGAATATAATAACGGAACAATCATTCCGATATTGTCAAAAAAAATTATATACCTGCAATTACAAAACTAATCATCTCTTTTGCACGTTCTGGATTTTGACCTGTTTTGGCCATAATATTTATGCTTTGATGTAAATTCAGCAATAAATAAGACAATGTTTTGATATCTGTTGTTTTATCTATCTCTCCCGATTGTTGGCCCTTCTCCAAAAGCTCACAAAATGCTTGTTCCAAATCCGAAAAACTAGTCTGTATCAAGACATTTATCTGTTCATCTGGTGACTCCAATGTTGTAGCTGTGTTCGTTACAAAACATCCGCCCGGTAGGCTGGTATCGTATGCTGAAGCAATATGATACTCAAAAAATTGAAGAATTCCATCTCTAACATTTGATGCTTGTTCAAGAATGGTCTGCTTATTGGAACTCCCTTTTTTATAATGCTCCAGGGCATCTCTGTACAAGGTTTGCTTGTCGGAAAACGTATCATAAAGGCTGGATCGGCTAATGCCCATCACTTCTAGTAAATCCGGTATGCTAGCAGCCTCGTATCCTTTTTTCCAAAACAACAGCATTGCTTGGTGTAACGCTTGATTTTTGTCAAATTCTTTAGTCCTGGCGATAAGTAACACCTCCCGTTTCAGAAATATAACATATCTGAACTGCTCAGTCCAGAAAAAAGTGAGCAGATCTTACGTGCACACTCTTGGACATACGGAAGATATTTATTAAATCGGTAATTTTAAATAAGGAACCATAAAATAAACAATATAGAAACTATTACTCTTACTGTAAACAAATTATACCGTTTGTTTGTTTTATGAATTAGGAGAACTCTCTTCGAGGCAGTTGTTCCATAACGATGTGAATACTCTATGTGTCTACCCTAAACCATCATAAAACGCCTCTGCCTAACATTTTATCATTTCCATCATTCGGAATAAAGAAAAACCAAAAAAACTCCCTCATTACCGAACCATTTAAATCTTTCAAGCCATAGTTCTCGACAAAAAAATCAACCCATTTAAATGAGTTGATTTCATAAATCATGTTTTCTACAAGACCGTCTGGATACGGCAGCTAGATCCACCGTTATAGCTAACACTTAAAAAGTTTATGCTGATTGATATTTATCTCGAACAGGAATCAAGCTTAAAGCGATATCCCATGAAGGACCGAATAATTTCTCGTGGGTAGCAGCCGATTCGCGATCAATATATTCCTTCCTTAATTTTATTGCTTTGTCTTCCTCGAAAATTGGATTCCAATTTACTTTCTCATTATCAAACCAGAAGAAGTATCCTATTTCCGGATGGAAAACAAGCTCACTGAATCGCGAATTGAACCATGTTGAATATGCAGCGAAACCTTGATCACTTTCCCATAAATATACGAACGTGGAACTCAATATATCCGCAATATTCTTATTTTCACCTTGCTCATTAAATCGAGAACGTCTTTCTTCAAGAATAGTAGTTAGTAAACATACAGCTGTAACTTGAGGAAGAATCGCCTTGAAGCCAAGGGATCTACACTCTGCAACTAAATTAACAGCCTGATCTGTTGCATTTTGAAGTCGATCTAAGCTTGTATCAGGTGCATTAAGGTATTGTCTCATTATATTTGATATTGCATCAATTCTTGCAACACACGAGCGAATCGCATCTTCTTGAATAGCCTCGCGAACAATTTGACCTATCTTAATCAGCGTTTCCCGTTGCAACGAACCAAGATCGGCATTGTTGTTAAACAATGAGTTGAAAATCATAGCTCCCATAGCAGCAATAATTCCTTCGGCTAAATTGACTGCTACCCATCCCAAGGTAAAGGGTTCCACCAACATAACATTTATCGGAGATCGATCTGGCGGTAACTCGGTTTGAGTATGATCCTGTATTAGCTTTTGAAAGGTTGGATTAATATCTAACTCCTTATGTTCTAGCATAAATTGATTACCTCCTCGAAAATTTGGTCATAAATATTCTTCATCTAAATTCACTTTATTATTCTGATTTACACTCTTCAAAATGCCATCCTATTCTATGATCTATTGCCTATTCTTTTGAACTTTTTCCTGAGCTTGATCAATCGTGTAACCCTGACGAACATAATGATTGATAATCCTCCCCATTATTGAGCAAAACATCCAATCCAAGCTTTTTAATCGTACAAAATATTCATTTTAACTTGTAGAATTCAATTCAACTATGTAATTGTTGTTGCCTTTCACCTAGCATTAATTTTATCAAGTTAAATGAGTCCTGAAATTAGGTGGTCCACACCTGCTTGAACGTTAAAAGTTCATTCAAAACTACTAATTTTGTTACATTCTATACTAATTCATCATGTATTAAACTATTATTGTGCAATTAAAAATTATTATGTTGAAAAGCTTTCTATTTCAAAATGGGATTGGTTGAGGCAAACATCAACATGACGTGATACTTCCATTATCACATATAAAGAATAAAGCCAGCATTTAAGTGGTCATAACCCTGTCAAGTAGACAGTACAAAAAAGACAAAATTTAAGCTGCGGCCGTTTCCCGGTATTCTACCGGAGAACGGTCGTTTAGTTTTTTCTGAAATCGGTTTTGGTTGTAAAACAATATGTATTCGCTCACTTGTAGTTCAAC
The DNA here is from genome assembly GCF_059759055.1 of Paenibacillus sp. GQ49. Lineage (NCBI taxonomy): Bacteria > Bacillati > Bacillota > Bacilli > Caryophanales > Paenibacillaceae > Paenibacillus > Paenibacillus sp. GQ49. The sequence goes on along the minus strand of NZ_JCAXEL010000008.1, from coordinate 184 downwards.
CTCTGCTTTATTTGCCGCTTTATTCAAGTATATTTTCTCCGTCTTTAAGTGAGAGAAAAAAGACTCGATACAGGCATTGTCTAGGCAATTTCCACGCCTAGAGTGACTGCCTAGCATGCCGAGCTGTTCCAGTTTACGGTTAAAAGGCTTCGAGGTATATTGAAATCCTTGATCCGAGTGCAGA
>NZ_JCAXEL010000073.1:0-201 GCF_059759055.1 Paenibacillus sp. GQ49 | reverse complement strand
TATGGAGAGCTGGCGCCGTCCCTGCATGTGCAGCAGACCAACCCGCATATTGACTTTAGTCAAACCCCATTCACGGTCCAGCGGGAGTTAGATGTTTGGGAACGTCCAAGGGTGGACGGTCAGATCGTACCGCGACGGGCGGGAATTTCCTCGTTTGGTGCAGGTGGAGCGAATGCTCATCTCATTTTGGAGGAATACCGC
>NZ_JCAXEL010000072.1:0-201 GCF_059759055.1 Paenibacillus sp. GQ49 | reverse complement strand
CATGGAGAGCTGGCGCCGTCCCTGCATGTGCAGCAAACCAACCCGCATATTGACTTTAGTCAAACCCCATTCACGGTCCAGCGGGAGTTAGATGTTTGGGAACGTCCGAGAGTGGACGGTCAGATTGTGCCGCGACGGGCGGGGATTTCCTCGTTTGGTGCAGGTGGAGCGAATGCTCATCTCATTTTGGAGGAATACCGG
>NZ_JCAXEL010000071.1:0-208 GCF_059759055.1 Paenibacillus sp. GQ49 | reverse complement strand
AAATCTACCGTTTTTATTGAAACTTGTTTACACAAGTTCAGCTAAAAAGGAATGTTCTAATTCGCGTTTGTTTCGTTTCGATATCTAGTTTTCAAAGAACAAACTTGTAAAACATATTTGGTGGAGCCAAGCGGGATCGAACCGCTGACCTCCTGCTTGCAAGGCAGGCGCTCTCCCAGCTGAGCTATGGCCCCATATAAAGTTTAAA
>NZ_JCAXEL010000070.1:0-219 GCF_059759055.1 Paenibacillus sp. GQ49 | reverse complement strand
GCAAAACACTCACTCGTTGCTCAGTTTTGAGAGCTCAAACTCTCAAAACAGCTTGCTTTTGCATGGAGCTTGTTCTTTGAAAACTAGATATCGAAACGAAACAAACGCGAATTAGAACATTCCTTTAAGCTGAACTTGTGTAAACAAGTCAAGTGTATAAAGGTAGTTAAATTGCTTTTGTGATGGTATCGGGTGAGAGCGACTTTTGGATTTGGACGT